>NZ_JBFDTP010000001.1:633126-949689 GCF_040719375.1 Clostridium sp. AN503
CCACCTTTAAAAATCCTTCCGTTCCCTGCTCCTCGATGATCTCTTTTAGAAGCTTTCCTGTCTTTTCCTGGATGACGATATCCACGTCCACAAAGGAATACCCCAGCCGTTTTGCCAAAAGTACCCCTACCGTGCTCTTGCCGGATGCCGGCATGCCGATCAGTGTTATGTTCGATTTCATGATGTCTTTCTCCTGCCTGTATGATTTGAGGGCTTTCGGGCAGAGGCGGATTTGCCGCTGGTTGTCGCCTTTTTGCCAGACTTGGACTTGCCATCAGTTGCTGGCTTGCCGCCGGTTGCTGGCTTCTCGCCAGTTCTGGATTTCCCGCCGGTTCTGGACTTGTCACCGGTTGCCGGTTTGCCGTCAGCGGGCAGCCTTCCGCTGCTGACCTTCCGCCCCAGCTTTTTCACCGAATACCCAAACGTCCCTAATTTATCCCCCAATTCAAAATACGTGCCGTGGGAATATGCCACCAGACCCGCGTCATTTAAATGAAATGTCCCCTTTTCATCCATATACCTTTCATCCACCGTCACTCCCACAATCTCCGCCAGGAACATATCATGGCTTCCAAGGGGGATCACCTGGGTCACCCTGCACTCTAAGTTCAGCGGGCTCTCCAGAATCCCCGGCGCATCGATATGCTCCGAGGCCTGCGCCGTCAGCTTCATTTCCGCAAACTTGTCCGTGTCCCTGCCGGACTTTACCCCGCAGTAGTCGGTAGCAAAAACAAGATCCCGGTTTACCAGATTCACCACAAAATTCCCGGTCTCTTTGATGATATCATAAGAATACCGCTCTTTTCTCACCGATATGGAAAGCATGGCAGGCGTTGAACAGACAGTCCCCGCCCAGGCCACGGTGATGATATTCGGTCTTTCTCCCGGCCGCTGGCAGCTCACCATTACTGCGGGGACAGGGTATAGCATATTGCCTCCGCGCCATGTGATTTTGCTCATATTCGTTTACCGCCTCCGATATTTAATCTGATATGATTCCACATTTGGCTGGAACATGACAAGCTCCGCGAAAGTCTCACAATCACTGTTGCCATTACTGTATTTCCAGCCTTTCACTATGCCTCACATGCGATCATGATCGCCGGGATCAGCTGCTTCTTCCTGGACACCACCCCCGGCAGCTCCACCACGCACTCCTTCGCGTCGGACAACTCTTCCTCAGCATCCACATGAAATGCATTCATGATCAACGTCTCCGCTCCCGCGCCTTCGCACAGAAGCTCCGTGGATTCCGTCAGGATGTTGGTCAGCATGAAGAACAGCATATCCACACCGTGGGCTTCATGGGCCTTCTGCAGGTATGGAAGCATACGCTCCTTGAGCTGCGCCAGCTCCTCCTCATTTAGAGAGCTGATCTGGCCCACACCGAAGGAAACTTTCCCTGCGCTGAACCGCTTGAAGTCCTGATAAAAGATCTCCTCGTCGCTCTTGCCTTTTAAGTTGCTGCCTGCGGCAAACATCTCCGCGGCATACTTGTCAATATCGATCCCCGCGGTCCCGGCCAATGCCAGAGCAGCCATCTTGTCGATCTCCGTGCAGGTGGGCGAACGGAACAGCAGCGTATCGGAAATGATCGCGCTGCACAAAAGCCCTGCGGTCTTTTTGTCGATCATCACATTATTTTCATTGTACATCTGGTAAACGATCGTCGCCGTACAGCCCAGGGGCTGGTTGCGGAAAAATACCGGGGAGATGGTCTCTACCGTGCCCAGCTTGTGGTGGTCGATGATCTCCAGGATATCTGCATTTTCAATGCCGCTCACCGCCTGGTTCTTCTCATTGTGGTCCACCAGGATGATCTGCTTGCCTTTGGCGCCCAACAGGTTCCGGCGGGAGATCATGCCCTTGTACTTGCCGTCCTTGTCTAAGATCGGGAAATCCCGGTGGCGCTTGCTGGCCATCACTTCCTTGATCTCATCGATGAAATCCGTGTCCTCGAAAGTGATCAAGTTCTCCGTCTTCATAAAATAGCTGATCGGCATACTCTGGTTCACCAGGCGGGCCGCCGTATAGGTGTCATAGGGGGTGGTGATCACCGTACAGCCATGCTCCTGAGCCAGCTTGCGGATCGTCATGGACACCGCCGCGCCCTCACAGACGATGATGCAGTCCGCATCCATCTCGATGGCGCAGAGCTGGGACTCATAACGGTTCCCCAGGATCACCAGGTCATGGGGCGCGATATAGTACTCCATCATATCCGGGTTGGCCGCCGCGATCAGTACCTTTCCCTCTTCAAAATACGCATCGGCACTGCCCACAACCAGGGCGCCCTCCAACGTTTCGATAATATTGCTGTACTGGGTCCTTGCTTTGGACAAAATACTGCTGTCATAAACATTCATGTAAGACTTTGTGATGTCGCCCACCGTGATCAGACCTTCCAGCACATCGCCGCTGCTGACCGCCGGCAGGGTCACTACGCTGGCGTCCTGCATCAGATTCCAGGCTTTTTTCAGGGAAATATTCCGGTTCACACCTTTCGTCTCACGGATCTCAATATCACGCACCTGGGTCTTTACATTCTCCACCAGCTCCGGCGGCTCCACCCCAAAGTAGTTCAGCACAAACTGGGTCTCCTCATTGATATGGCCCGCACGTCCCGGCACATATTCCTTCCCGGTGACCGTTGCCTTCAGATTCGCATAACAGACAGCAGAACATATGGAGTCCGTATCCGGGTTCTTATGTCCGATCACAATGGTCTTTCTTCTTCTCTCCTCTGCCATAATCTCCTCCGTTAATTCTTTTTTGCACATTTCACAATTTTATTCCTGTTTCCAAAAAATAATTATAACTTTTACCCTGATTTTCACAATCTGTTTACAATGCGTTCACATTTTGTTCACAGATATTTCTTATACTAAATTTATAAAAAATCAAGGTTGTAACTTGATATCATAGTCAAATTGCACATAGATTTTTCATAATTGCCCCGGTTGGATGAGAATCCACCGGGGTCTCCTCATTTTATCAGGGACAGGAGAACCGGACGCTCATGCCCGGTCCCCTGTCCCGCTCAAAGTCTCTGCTTCAGGGCCTAATCCAAAACCAGCTTTGCAGCACCATAGATCCCGGCGTCGTTCCCGAGCTTTGCCAGACCAATCACTCCCTTATACGGAGAGATCGGGGTGTACTGCTGATAATACTTGTCGATCACATCGATCAGGAACTGGCCTGCCTTCGACACACCGCCGCCGATCACGAACATCTCCGGATCCACGGTCATGGTCAGAAGCGCCAGAGTCCTTGCCAGATAATGTCCCACGATCTCCACAACCTCCATCGCCAGGGCATCCCCTGCCTTGGCCTCGTCGAGCACATCCTTGGCTGTCACCTGGTCTCCGTACTTTCTAAGAGCCGACGGAGCGTCGCCTGCCGCCATCTTCCTTCTGGCTTCCCTGGCGATGCCCGTAGCGCTGGCGATCTGCTCCACGCAGCCCACGCCGCCGCAGTTACAGTACTCGGTCTCCTCATCACGGATATGGATATGGCCGATCTCCCCGCCAAGACCATGCTTGCCGGCAATGATCTTCCCATCAATGATGATGCCTCCGCCCACGCCGGTGCCAAGGGTCACCATCACTACATCGGTAAAGCCCATGCCGCCTCCCTGCCACATTTCGCCAAGGGCGGCCACGTTGGCATCATTGCCGCTGCGGATCCGCATACCGTCCAGCATAGCGCTCAATTCCTCCTGCGGATTTACATTGCGCCAGCCCAGGTTCACACACACTTCCACATGCCCGTCCGGCATCACCGGCCCCGGCACGCCCATGCCCGCGCCCACGATATCCGTTAGGTGGATCTCCTTCTCATTCAGCACTTCCCGGATGGATGCCGCCACATCCTCCAGGATGTATTTCCCGCCTTCTTCCTTGCGGGTGGGAACCTCCCACTTGAACAGCAGTGTGCCGTCAGTCTCAAACAGGCCCAGTTTTACAGAAGTACCGCCAATGTCAATCCCAATACACTTTTTCTCCATCTTATCCGCTCCTTTTCCTCCCCGGGCCCCGACATACTCCCGGCAGATGATATCTCATTACCTAGTAGTATAAAAGAAACCCATCCCGAATGCAAGTGCTTGTTCCTTTAACAATATTTTTTCTCCCCTGCCATAAATGAGCGCAGGCCCTCAATCTCGCTGCCAGCCTTCAGACCGTTCCCCGACACGATCATGACCACATCGTCCTCTCTGCCCAGTATCCGTTCTCTGCAAAGCCTCCTGATCCCGGCATACGCCGCTGAAGACGTAGGCTCCGCATAAATCCCCATTGACGCCAGCTCCCACAGGGCTTTTGCGATCTCTTCCTCGCTCACGGAAAGAACGGCTCCATCCGTTTCTTTTATGGCAGTGATCACCTGCTCTGTTTTATTGGGGCCTGCCAGCGCGATCCCCTCTGCAATGGTCTTTTCATACCGCTGTTTCCGTTCCATACCCATATATTGTCTGTAAATGGGATTGCAATTTTCTGCCTGGACTGCAAAAAGCCTTGGCATATGATCGATCTGCCCGTTTTCCATCAATTCCCTAAATCCGCAGTAAAGTCCCAGCGCCGCGCTTCCATTTCCCGCGGCAGCTACGATATTGTCCGGGGCCTTAAACCCGTTCTGTTCCCACAATTCATACGCCAGGGATTTGGTGCCCTGGATAAACATGGGATGCCAGTTGTGTCCTGCGTAAGATTCGCTGTTTTGCTGGGCTGCAAGAGCCACCGCATCCCGGCTCCCTTCTATCTCATGAATCACTGCCCCATAAGCGCGGATCTGCGTCAGTTTTCCGGCAGAGTTCCCCTTTGGCACATATATCTCACAGGGAATCCCGCCCAAGGCACAGTATCCAGCCACAGAAGCTCCTGCATTTCCTGATGAATCTTCTGTGATCATATCAACGCCATGCATGTTCAGATAATTGACCACCATTACCGTTCCGCGGTCTTTGAAAGAACCGGTAGGCATCAGCTGTTCCATCTTGACCCGGACCTGGCAGCCCTTTGCCCGGATAGCCACCAAAGGCGTAAAACCCTCCTGGAAAGAGATTGACACATCCTCATAATGCAGCGGATACGCTCCCTCATATCGCCACATGCTATACCTGTCCTGTCTGATCTTTTCTTTTGTAAAAGTGGAAATGAAGTCACAGGTCAGGCTTCCTCCACAGACACATCTCCACCGCATATCGGAATCGCCATATTGATTGCCGCACTTACTGCATATAAATTTCATACTCTGTCTTCCCCCGTTTCACACAACTTGTTTACTTTTCATATGTTATATTAGACCGTTCAGCAGATGCCGCGGCTTTTTTACGGACCGGACATCCCTCCTTTTTTTCCCTTCCGCGTCAGATCCTGCCAGGTAGCCCAGATTACCTGGTGATTCCGCTGGCGCAGGGGAACGGGCCCGCTCAGGCAGCATCCCATCCCCCGGTTCCTGCTGTCGGAAGAATAATAAATAAGGAGCAATTGCTATGTTTTATAATGATCCAAACGAAATAAACTGTGGTAACACCCCCGGAAACTGTTACTGTTGTTGTGACCGCGGACCAATTGGCCCCATGGGGCCCAGAGGCTGCCCCGGCCCGCAGGGATCTACTGGCGTAACTGGGCCAACGGGTGCGACTGGTGCCACTGGCGCAACTGGTGCATCCGGCCCTGCTGGGCCAACTGGTGCGACTGGACCAACTGGCGTAACTGGTGCATCCGGCCCTGCTGGGCCAACCGGTCCGACTGGCGCGACTGGTTCAACTGGAGCGACAGGCTCAACCGGAGCATCCGGCCCTGCTGGGCCAACTGGCGCAACCGGCTCCACTGGCCCTACCGGCCCGACCGGTGCATCAGGAGTCTCTGCTGCAATGTCAGCGCTTAACACTTCAGCAAGCACCTTTTCCGTAACAACCGATGGGACTGATATATCTCTGCCAGTCCAACCCTACATGAACGGGTTCACGGCAAATGCTGCAAATACAGCATTTACAGTAACTCAAACAGGAACTTATTTAATTTCCTATGATATCAAAATGACATCTGGTCTGCCAATGTCATCAAGAGTAACCTTAAATGGTACGCCAATATTGAATTCGGTCAGTACCGCTTCAACAGCTTCAAATGAATATAGCGTGACATTCATGCAGGCATTAACAGCAGGCGATATCTTATCACTGCAGCTTTATGGTGTAAATGGTCAGGTCACATTACAGGCTGGTACCGGTGCATCACTCAATATTGTTAAAATATCTTAGTACAGGGGAACCATTTGTGCAGTAAGCCATGAAGGAGGCCAATCGCCCGCGCTCTGCACAAATAGCAAACTCTAAAAAGGGCCGCCGCAGTTTTTTCTGCAGCGGCCCCCAACAATGGCAAACTTCTTATAAAGACCGTGCCACCTCTACCACATGGTCCACGGTAAATCCAAAATGATCAAACAGCTCTGCCGCCGGACCGCTGGCTCCAAAACCAGTCATAGTCACAGCCGCGCCGTCTAAACCGATATATTTTCCCCAGCCGAAGTCGCTGAGTGCCTCCACAGCAACCCGCCTGCGGACTTCCTTCGGAAGCACGGATTCCTTATATTCCGCAGACTGCTCCTCGAACAGATCCACGCATGGCATGGAGACCACACGCACCTTCTTCCCTTCAGCCGCCAGCACGGCTTTCGCCTTCATTGCCAGCTCCACCTCAGAACCGGATGCCATCAGGATCAGCTCCGGAGTGCCCTCACAGTCATCCAGCACATAGGCGCCCTTAAGAGCTTCCCGGCTGCTTCCTGCCATCGGAGCCAGATTCTGCCTGGTCAGCACAAGAGCTGTGGGCGTCCTGTCAGAAGTCACCGCGCTGTACCACGCTGCTGCCGTCTCCGTAGCGTCGCAGGGGCGGAACACATGAAAATTCGGCATGGCGCGGAACATGGCAAGCTGCTCGATCGGCTCATGGGTCGGCCCGTCCTCGCCCACGCCAATGCTGTCATGGGTGAACACAAAAGTCAGCGGCAGTCCCATCAGTGCAGACAGGCGCGCCATAGGCTTGGTGTAGTCACTGAACACAAAGAAAGTCGCCACATATGCCTGCAGACCACCATGGAGCATCATACCGTTCCCAATCGCAGTCATTGCCAGCTCACGGACTCCGAAGTGCAGGTTCCTGCCGGTGCGGTCCTCCTTAGAGAAATCACCCACGCCGCTCATATTGGTCTTGTTGGACGGCGCCAGGTCGGCGGAACCGCCGATCAGGTTCGGCATCATATCCTTTAATTTATTGATCACTTTGCCGGACAGGTTCCGGGTCGCCTCCGGCTTCTCGCTGTTAGCCCAGAAGCTTTCATCCGCCATAAGCTTATCCGCAATCTCCTGTCTGCCGTTAAAATACTGGTTCCACAGAGCCTCCATCTCCGGATACTCCTCGCAGTATGCCGCAAACATCACGTTCCACGCGGCTTCCACGTCGGCCATATCCTCTGCCGCCCTGCTGAAATGCTCATACACCTCCTGCGGTACATAGAACGGCTCCATACTCTCCCAGCCCAGGTTCTTCTTGAGGGCTTCTACATTCTCCGCTCCCAGAGGCTCTCCATGGGCGCTGGCCTTACCCTGCTTCGCCGGGCAGCCATAGCCGATCTCCGTCCGGATCGTGATAAAGGACGGCCTCGACCTGTCCGCCTTTGCCTCCTCAATCGCCGCGCCGATCGCTGCCAGATCATTGCCGTCCTCCACAAGGATGGTCTGGAATCCAAAGGCTTCCATGCGCTTCTGCACGTTCTCTGTGAACGCGATGTCCGTGCTTCCCTCGATGGAGATCCGGTTGGAATCATATAAAACGATCAGCTTGTCCAGCCCCAGTGTACCTGCCAGGGAAAATGCCTCGGAGGAAATGCCCTCCATCATGCAGCCGTCCCCGCCCAGTACATAGGTATAATGATCTACTACCGGATAATCTTCTTTATTGAACACGGAAGCCAGGTGTGCTTCCGCCATCGCCATGCCCACAGCCATGCCCATGCCTGCGCCCAGAGGCCCTGTGGTTGCTTCCACGCCCACCGTATGGCGGTACTCAGGATGTCCCGGGGTCAGAGAGCCCATCTGCCTGAACTGCATCAGATCCTCTTTGGACAGATCCCCATACCCAAATAAATGGAGCAGGGAATAAAGGAGCATGGAGCCGTGCCCGCCGGACAATACAAACCGGTCGCGGTTCGCCCAATCCGGGTCGGCCGGATTGTGGTTCATATGGTTCATCCACAGCTCATACGCCATGGGGGCGCATCCCAGAGGCAGCCCCGGATGGCCGGAGTTGGCCTTCTGGATCGCATCTGCGGACAGTACACGGATCGCATTAACGGACATAGTATCAATATTGCTCATTGGTAGGACCTCCTGTGTTAGATGATTTTATTTTATAGTATTCACGTTCTAGTGCAGTTTGATCTCCCGCATCTGCTGTGGTCCGGTCACTACCAGAGTGTCCGGGAATCTTCCCCTGCGGATCTTGGAGATCGGATAATCAAAGGTTGCATACAGCTTTTGTACCCCTGCCATATTAAATATCTCACATGAATCTTCATTATACAGAATAATCAAATCACCGTCAATATCGGCGTGGGTATATTCATAGGAAAACTCCTTGCTCAGCACATGGGTGCCGTCTTTTTTATATACCTCCAGGCGGCTGGCATATTCGCCTGAATTATTTTTCACGATGGCTGCCGCATAATCCTCAGAATAGAAAACGCTGTCTATCCCCTCCTCGATCGGGATCTGGACCACCAGCTCCGGGGACGCTAAGTTCTTCGAGGAAAAAAAAGTCAGGCCGCTGCCGGAAAATGCACAGGAGTAAGGCTCGCCCATATAGGTTACCCGCGGCACCATGGTATCCTTGAACTGCTCGTCAAAGCCACCCACCAGTCGGTTGGGGATATTTTTGCCCACCTCGGAGAAATCGTAAAATACCACCCGGTTATTGACCTCGCTGCCCTGCTGGTAGATAAACGAACACATAAGCTGGGTCCCATCCTGCGAAAGGGCAATGTCCAGCGGATATCCGTCGCCGGACATCTTTGTCTTCACCAGGATATCAAGCTTGCTGCCGTCCTTGTTAAAAAATGTGATATAGCTGGACACAGAATCCTCCAGGACCGCCGCCACAATCCCCGTACCTGATACAGCCACCTTGCTGATCGGGAGAACGGTGGTCGCCTGTCCCACCTTTCCCTCCAGGCTGCATATGTAAATACTGTTCCCCTGCTTATCTGCAATAGCTGCATAATCCCCCTGCACTGCCGCGATCGGGGTCTTCATCTCATAACTTTCTGTCCAGATATTTTTCCCACGGTTATCAATGTAAGATGCTCCGTCCTTCGTATACTTCAGCACATTATTGCCAAAAGTTTCATATCCGACAAGGCTTCCTTCATTGATATCGATCTGCCATGCCGTCTCAAAACTGGTATACTGGTAAGTCCGCTGATAATAGAACCAGGCGCCTGCACCTCCCCCCACCAGTATCAGCACAGCCAGTACAATGATCAGCCTGCGCCGCTGCACCTTTTTATGCGCCCTGCGCACCGCCTCTTCGCTGTCCTCGCTGCGGACTCCCGGACGGGAAACCGGCGTGTCCGAGGATACCATCTGACGGCGGAGCTGCCTTTTCTTACTCTCCCTGTTCATGGAGCTCATATCACTCATGCTTTTATCTCCTGCAAATAAACATACGTAACTGTTCAGGGCGGCTCATCTTCTTGACCGAAAAAGCTGGTCAAGAAGCATCGAATGTCCATCCGATGGGGAAATTGGCGCAGAAGGCTGCTTACAAGCAAGCTTGACGCTGCCTTCTGCGCCAATTTCCCCGCCGTCCTGAACTGTTACAAACATACTACAAATTAGTATACATCATTTTATCCGGGGGGTCAAAACGTTTCTGCACGACAGATCTGCGCAGGTCTGCGTTCATACGGCGTTAAAACGGTGTTGGAACAACATTGGACATCGTTAGCACATGTTATGTACCGGGTCAGTTTCAGCAGCTTACTGAGCCGGTAAATACAGCTCCTGCCCAATGGAGATCCTGTTTTCATCATCCAGTCCATTTAAACGGCAGATCTCCTCCAGATTCGCCATGCTGTGATAACGCTCCATACAGATTCCGTACAAGGTCTCTCCGCCCTGCACCACATGCAGGATCGCATCGGAAGGCACCTGTACCGGCTCCGCCGCCTCGGTCGGCTGTACAGATACTCCCGCCTGTACTCCAGCGCCGTTTGCCGCCGCCGCATTGCCTGCTGCTCCGCCTGTGACACCTGCATTGCCCGACGCTCCGGCTCCACCTGCGGCCCCGGCATTCCCCGATGCCCCGGCTCCGCCTGCTGTACCCGCATTCCCCGATGTCCCGGCTCCGCCTGCCGCACCGGCGCCGTCCGCTCCAGCTATCCCGGCCCCGCCCGCGCCATCCTGGGATGCAGCCGGCGCGTTGGCCTCTGTCTCAATGACGATCTCCGCCTGGGTCGGATACACCTCCCCCGGCACATGCTCTATCTCAACATCACCTGCGGCCTGGCCTTTATCCTTACCGTTACTTCCCTTTGTCAGGGCATTGGACCAGCCTCCCGCAGTCCCCTCCGGGACAACAGAAGCGATGACCGTCTCCATGGCCTTCATTTTATGATAATTGTTAAACATCACCACGCCTCCGGCAAGCACCATCACCGCCATCACGCCACAGGCAGTTCCCAGCATATTCACCGTAGAGCGCGTCTTGCCGGCCTCGGTCTTTTTGTCCTCCATCTTCTGCCGGAAATCCCGGATCACCACATCCCGGGCGCCGGTCTCCACCCGCCTCGCGTCTTTCCTGGAAACCATGTAGTCCTGCATCATCTGGTTCCGCTCATAATAGATGCTGTAACCGCGCAGCTTATAGAATCCGTCCTCCGACGCGGTATAGATCGCCTCCTCGCCCTCCAGCCCGCTGTTTAAATACATGAGCTGGTTTTTGGCAGTAAAATACTGGCTGTGCTGTTTCCAGTAATTGAGGGGGCTTAAGGTACAGTCCGGCGCTCCGCACAAAAACCAGCCCAGCACGCTGCGGCGCGGGAACATCTGCTCCATGGTCTGGTATGCCTTCTTCCACGCCTCCTCGGTGAACTCCACCTTTTCCCCGTCCCGGGTAACGTCCTCCATCTCCAGCGCGCCGTCCGCAAACAGATACGGAACACCGTCCTGGACACGCATTTCACCCACCAAAAGTCCGACCCGCAGATCTTGTCCACCGGTCGGATACAACCGTTTCAGATATGTATTGACATAATCCTCCACATAAAACTTCACAATCTGATCCCGTTCCCCTATCTGCCGGATATTTTTCGGCAGCTTCGGATAGGGATTATACAATTCGCCCATAAAAATTCACCCCGCTGCTAGATTTTCTGATATCTGAAAAATCATAGCACATCCGGGGTGTGTTTTTTGTCAAACCAGCGCAGCATGTTCCAAAAACTGTTCGACAAGATATATACTTTCGCAGATATAATCCGCCATCCGCATGACCACTGACAGGCGCACGCTCTGCAGCATCAGCGGATCATAATTTCCATAGCCGCCCACAATACCGGTGATAAAAATATCACCCACCGCCTGCAGCTCCTTGCATACTCCCAGTCCCGGCCGCAGGGCGCCTCTTCCCAGTGTAATGCAGCCCACATGCTCCAGGCTGCCCACCGATGCATCCACCGCCACGATCACATGGTTGGGATAACGCATCCGGACCATCGCCATGGACTGTTCTAAATTCATGGCATGTACCGGGCGTTCCAGCGTACCCACGATCTCAATCTGACGGAGTCTTTGCTCCTTCAGCTTGTATCCGATCAAAGGCCCCAGACTGTCTCCTGTAGAACGGTCTGTCCCAATACATAAAAAAACCACCCCGTCCCGATCCTCCTCCACCAGGGTCTCCCCGATCATGGTGTGCAGCATCCTGGCACAGAGCTCCGTATCATCCGCCTTTTCAGAATCAAAATAATAGATTTCCCTTCCCGGTCTCCTTGTTTTTCTCCACCCTGTCTTCATCCCATCCCGCCTGTGCTTGTTTTGTTATTCCTATTATAAGCACAGGCAGATGGAATTATACTAGATATTGCGATTACAATTACTTTATAAATTCATCCACGTTCTCCGCTGTGATCAGCTGGAACGGTACATTGTACCGGGATTCTACTTCCTCACCTTTTGCAACCTTTACCGCCACGTCAATCACTGTGCTGGCCTGTCCTGCCGCATCCTGCAGGACACTGGCTGCGAGGCGTCCGTCCTTGATCGCCTGCAAAGCATCCTCGATCCCGTCAACACCGATGATCACCAGATCCCGTCCCTGTGCTTCCGCTGCCTGAAGCGCACCCATGGACATATCATCATTTTCACAGATCACTGCTTTTAAATCTTTATATTTTCCCAGCCAATCCTCTGTAGTAGACATCGCCTTATCCCGCTGCCATCCAGCAGACAGTGTTGCAACACAGGTCATTCCGGTTTCTTTTAAAATGGTATTTTCCAGCCCTTCGTACCGCAGCAGCTGTGCGCTCTGGCCCATTTCACCTTCCAGGATCGCATACTCTCCCTGGCCGCCCAGCTGTTCTGTCACGAATTTACCCATGATCTCACCGGCCTCAGCATCATTAGAACCTACATAAGAAGTATAGTCTGTTCTTGTTGTTTCCGTATTCACCTCTACCACCGGAATACCCGCTTCCGACGCCAGGTCAAGAACCTGTGCTGAGCCGTCTGCATCCTGCGGATTCAGGATGATCACATCCACCTGCTTCGTGATGATATCCTCTGCCTGCGAAATCTGTTTTGCGATATCCGCCTGTCCATCCAGCAGATAAACAGTTGCATCCGGGTAATTCTCTTTTGCATAGCTCTCAATTGCATTGCCCAGCTTGTTGGAATATGCGTCTGACATGGTTTTCATCAGAACTCCGATCTTCACATTGTCCCCTGCCGCCGCAGACTCCGGCGAAGCCTGTCCAGACTGTGTGCTGGCATCTGCTGCCGTCGTTGCCGCACCGGATGCCGCCGTCTCTGTCTTCCCGCCGCATGCGCTGAGCATCATCATGCTTAACACCATTGTTCCCGCCATAACCCGTGCTGCCAATTTCTGTTTTTTCATAATACCTTGCCCTCTCATTTCTTTTGATTTATTTTCTGCCTTTTTTTGATAAAAGGTCAAAACATACTGCCCCAACTATGATCATACCTTTGATGATCTGCTGCCAATAGGATGAAACATCCAGCAGATTCAGGCCATTATTTAATGTTCCTATGATCAGGATTCCCACCAGTGTCCCCGGTATGGTCCCGATCCCGCCTGTCATGCTCGTGCCGCCGATCACGGCAGCAGCGATCGCATCTGTCTCAAATCCCACGCCTACCGCAGGCTGACCGGAATTTGTCCTGGATGCCAAAACGATCCCTGCAATCCCTGATAATACCCCTGCCATGATATATACCCGCATCAGGATATATTTCGCTTTGATCCCCGATGCCTCTGCCGCCTTTATATTTCCTCCTGTGGCATAGATATACCGGCCAAACTTCATTTTGGACAAGATGATATGGCAGATGAAAACGATCACCAGGAAAATAATGATCGGCGTCATGCCCTTTCCGATGAACCGGAACCCCGGCGCGTTCAGCGTGTATGGTTTTCCGTCTGAATATACATACGCAAAACCTCTCGCCATGGTCATCCCCGCAAGAGTCGCCACAAATGCCGGAACCCCGACAAAGGAAACAAAAAAACCATTCAGCGCCCCAAACGCCGCACAGACCAAAACGGACGCCAATACAGCCAGCAGCACCTGATCCGGATGCACCACCAAAATACTGCCGCATATAACGCCGGACACTGCTACCAGCGCGCCTACCGTTAAGTCAATCCCTCCGGTCATAATAACAAAAGTCATCCCGATTGCCAAAATACCGTTCACCGCCACCTGCCGCAGAATATTGACCGCATTATCCACCGTCCGGAAGGTGGGCGACACGCACATCAGAATCCCCCACATCAGGATCAAAACCATCAGGATTCCATACTTTCTTATAAACTCCGCATTCAACACATTCTTTTTATCCATGAGTGACTAAACCTCCTCCAGAGCGCTGCTTAATATATTGTATTGGGTGACTTTTCCATTCTCCAGTTCCTCTTTGGTAACAGTGCATGTGATCTTTCCTTTAGAGACAACATGAATGCGGTCACTCATCCCGATCACCTCCGGAAGCTCCGAGGAAATCATAATGATAGCGATCCCTTTTCTCGCCAGTTCTACCATCATTTTATAGATCTCATATTTTGCGCCTACGTCAATGCCTCTGGTCGGTTCATCCAGAATAAGTACCTTCGGCTCTGACTGCAGCCATTTTGCCAGAACAACCTTCTGCTGATTTCCTCCGGAAAGCGTCCCCGTACTCACATGGATGCCGGCACACTTGATCCCAAGCGCCTCCTTGTATTTTGTCACCTCAGCTTTTTCCCTGCCTGATTGGATAAACGGCTCCCTGTGCAGTCTGCGCAGGTTCGGCAATGAAATATTTTCTTTTATGGACCTGCACAAAACCAGTCCGTATACCTTTCTGTCCTCACTCACCAATGCAATCCTGTTTTTGATAGCATCCTGGGGACATGTGATCCTGATCGGCCTGCCCTCCACCAGGATTTCCCCGCTGTCCAGGGGATCCAGCCCAAATATGGCGTTCATGATCTCACTCCGCCCGGCTCCCACCAGACCGGAAAATCCGAGGATCTCTCCTGCACGCACCTGGAAATTCACATGCTCAAACACGCCCTTTCTGCATAGATCCCGGGCTTCAAATACCACGTCCCCGGCAGGAATGGTTTCCTTGGGATAGATTTGATCAAGGGCACGCCCCACCATCATCTCTACCAGTTCGTCCTGTGTGACGCCTTTTGCAGGAACTGTCTTGATATACTCTCCATCACGCAAGACGGTGATCCGGTCTGTCAGCATCAGAATCTCCTCAAGCCGGTGGGAGATATAGATAACAGAAACCTTCTGCTGCGTAAGCTCCCGGATGATCCGGAACAGTTTTTGTGACTCGTCTTCTGAAAGCGAAGATGTTGGTTCATCCATAATGATAATGTCCGCATGCTTTCTCACTGCTTTAATGATCTCCAGCATCTGGATCTGTGCGACGCTCAGATTGCGGACTCTGGTCCAGGGAGAAAAATCCAGCTTGTATTCCTTCAGGATTTCCTCCGTCTGCCTGGCCATTTCTTTATCATTGAGAAAACAGCCTTTCATAAGCTCCTGTCCGAGAAAAATATTGTCTGCGATCGTCATGTCCGGAAGGGGCGCCAATTCCTGGTGGATCATGGCGATCCCTGTCTTTTGGGAATCCGCAATGGATCTGGGTTTTATCACATTTCCGTTGTGCAGGACCTCTCCCTCATCCGGGATATATTCTCCCGTGATCATTTTCATCAGGGTGGATTTTCCTGCTCCGTTCTCACCTACAATGGCATGGACCTCGCCCGGCGCGATCTGAAAGCTCACTCCTTTTACCGCATATACCCCAGGGAAACGTTTATGTAAATTACGGACCTCCAACCGATAATCGTCCATCATGCTCCTCCTATTTGTGCTTCTCGATCATTCCCATCACCGTTTCTCTGGATATATCACCTTCCATCGGTCCAAAGGCCGCTGCATTTAACGCTCCTGCGGCCGCTCCCATCTGTGCAGCCTCCTTCAGGCTCTTGCCCTCGGCCAGTCCGCAGATAAAGGCAGCGTCGTAGCTGTCCCCTGCACCGGTTGCATCGACCTGTTCCACCGGATAGATTCCCATGGTCTCTTCCAGCCCATTTCTTGTATACAGACGTGAACCCTTAGAACCATTCTTCAATACCAGAAGCTCCAGCCCGGAATTGTCTTCAAACGCTTTTTCAACGGCAGCCTCCACAGTCTCCATACCCGTGATCATCTTCAGCTCCGACACTCCCGGCATGAAGATATCAGAATTTTTATACACCTCCTGCACCAGGTCCATAGCCTCCGCGTCCCGCAGCATCTCCAGCCTGACATTGGGATCGAAACTGACTTTTGTGCCCTGGGCTTTTAACCTGCGCATCGTCTTCACGATCTCTTTTCCAAAGCTTACCGACGCCATCAGGGAACACCCCATAATATGAAAATATCTTGCATCCTCAAGCCCTTCCATATTCTCCGGCGCTTTCGCCGCTACTGCCGGAGTATGATCTATATGGAAGATAAACTTTCTTTCCCCATCAGAAAAATATGTTACAAAAGCTGCTCCCGTCGCGCCTTCCCGGCTGCGTATCACCCTTCTGGTATCCACGCCTACGGCCTCCAGCCGGTCCAGGATATTCTTTCCAAAATCGTCATCTCCCACACCGGAGATGATCCCTGCGCTGTGCCCCAGCCTCGCTGCCGTGCTGATAAAGATCCCCGGTGCACCACTGGGAAACGGCCCCCGGAAATACGCCCCCGTCTCAAAGAGCGGCACGTCTTCTCCGGCCCTCATAATCTCCACCAGAAGTTCTCCCATAATCATGATCTCTGCCATGGCTGCACCTCCTTATTTATAGAAACATATCTCTTAAAAATTTCATGGAGTCCTTCAGGTACAGATCCATAGCCGCCTCATCCGCTCCATTGCTTAAATCTCTCCATACCTTGATATCCGCCCCGATCTTTCCTCCGGCAAGTAAGAACGGCTCCGCCACAACCCCTTTGTCGTATCCAATATCCCGAAGCGCCTGTCCCATCTCCGCCCACGGCATAGAGCCTTTGCTCATACCCGGAAGTTTCCGGTTGCCTTCTCCTACGTGGAGGTGCCCCAACAGGCTTCCTGCTCTCCGGATCGTATCCGGAAGGTTATCCTCCTCTATATTCATGTGGAATGTATCTAATAAAATGTTTACATTCCTGCTCCCCACCCGTCTGCAGTATTCGATGGCTTCCTCACAGTCTGTCATAATGTAAGTCTCAAAACGGTTCAGCACCTCCAGACAGCACTCGATGTTCAATTCCTCGGCAACTTTCGCCACCTCTTTCATTCCCTCTATGCTACGCTCCCATGCCCCCGCCTTGTCCTCGCAGCAAAAATCTGTGCACGGCCAGTAAGAATACATCGCACCAACCAGAGAACGGGAACCTATTTTATCCATTGCCCTCAAGATATCTGTCAGATATTTTACTCCAGCCGCCCGGACTGCCGAGTCCGTGGAAGACAGATCATACTCCTTTGCCGGGCCAATATTCGATGTGATCGTCATACCAAGAGTTTCACACACATTTTTCAGGCGCTGCAGTTCTCCATCGCTCATCTCCACAAGATGAGGCGCGCCAACCTCGATGATATCACATCCGCACTCCGCCATCCGTCTTGCTGTTTCCTCATAATCACATTGCCATTCGTGGCCCCAGTATGAATACAGTGCTCCAAACTTCATCATTGTCCTCCTGATCTTTATTTGTTCTATGTGCTCGTGCACAATTTTTTGTATTATAAAAGCCATCGGATATCCATGGCGTTTTCTATTGTGCTCGTGCTCTATTTATGATAAATTTATAATAACACAGCAAAACCAAATATGCAACTGGGCAATATTACCTATTTTCTAATTATTTATTTTTGCATTATTCACAAATAAAATTCCAATTATGAAAAAGATATAGACACGTGCACAATAACCGTTTAGAATAGAATTAAGATATTTTTTCTCATAAACAAATGGGTAAGGAGTATGGATATGGCCGTGACAATCAAAGAAATCGCTTCTCTGGCGAATGTATCAAGAGGAACCGTTGACAAGGTCCTCAACAACCGTCCGGGAGTAAAGGAATCCACGAAGAAAAAAATACTGAAGATCGCGGAAGAATTGAACTACCAGCCCAATATCATCGGCAAAGCGCTGGTTCGCAGCAAAGATCCCATCCGGATCGGCATCATCCTGACACCGGATTACAATCCATATATTCAGGAATTGCTCCACGGCATCCAGACAGCCCAAAAAGAATTTGCGCCCTTTGGCCTGGAGGTGATCGCAAAACTGATGACCACGTTGGAACCGCAGGAACAGCTTACTATCATCGACGAGCTGGTGAACAGCAGCGTACAGGGGATGGCGATCTTCCCTACGAATGCGCCTCAGGTTATTGACCGGGTGAATCAGCTGATCCAGGGGCAGATGGCTGTCATCACTTTCAATTCAAAGGTGGATGGGATACGTCATCTGGCCTTCATCGGCCAGAATCACTACAAAGGCGGACGCACTGCCGCCAGTTTGCTGGGGAAGATTGTGCCTGCCCCCGTCCGCGCAGGAGTCATTATCAGCTCCTCCAATCTCTCCTGCCACCATGACCGGCTGTCCGGTTTCCAGGATAAGCTGTCCGAGGCCTATACCGACGCTCTCATCCTGGACGTACAGGAAAACCAGGACCGCAAAGAGGACGCATTCCGCATCACACTGGAATACTGCAACCGCTATCCGGATCTCAATGCCATATACCTTACCAGCGGAGGCATTGCAGGCGTGTGCAGCGCACTGGATGTAGCCGAAAAAAGGGGGACCGTAAAAGTCATCTGCCACGACCTGCCCCCGGAGACCTTGAATCTGCTGAATTCCGGACAGATCGACTTTGCGCTGGGACAAAACCCGGAACAGCAGGGTTATCAGCTTGTGAAAGTGCTGTTTGAATATCTGATCAAAAACATTACGCCTAATAACGAGATTGAGATTCCCATCACCATTGCAATAGACGAACTGGCGTATCAATCCCGTTTTTTGTAGACCTCCACTGCTTCACTGATATTTAGAGCCTCTCCCCGCTGGATGATGGCAGCAAGATCATTGATCTTAAAAGAATCCAGGAATTCCTTTCCCAGATGGCAGGCATAGTTGTCCGTGATATACAGGCGCTTTTCCTTCACCTCCGCCGAAGTGGTCCGAAGCTGCTCCTTTACATCCTCATACTCTGCCTGAAGCCTGTCCAGCTTTTCTTTGTGATTATGTTCAATCTCATCCTGGAGGATGGTCCTGGTCACCGATTCAAATGTATTCAGGGCATCCTTCTTCTTGGCAGCTACATCGCTCAGCTCCTGCTGGAGCCGGGCGATCTCGTCGTCGTACTTCTCCAGATCGTATAAGGACTCGTTACGGTCCTTACGGATCGTGGAGGTGATCACCCGGATCTTCTTATTGTTGGCGTGGATCTGATCTAATATCTGCCGTCCCTCTTTCAGGGACTCCATATACGTTATCTTCGTATTGTTCCCAACAGTCATATAAAGCCCGCCAAAGACCAGGATATCCACCAGATAGATCCCCGCCAGCCAAAGAGGCGTCCGCTCAGGTATCTGCATATAGATCCCATACGGCAGCACCAGGAAAACCACCGCCACACTGACAAGCAGCACCAGAAATTCCATCGCCCAGCGTGGAAAATACAGGCTGTAATATAACCGGGTCCTGCACAGTGCCGGAACATGATTCCTTTTAAATGTGGTCTTCATACTCGCAGTCAGCTCCGCATTGTAAGAATGAAGCTCCGAAGTCTCCTCCGCGATCCGCTCCTTCATCCCCTGGTTCTTCGCCTTCTCTCTCTGGCTCCGGACCTTTTTCAGCTGCTCCTGTGCTTTTCCGATCTCTGCGTCATAGCTGGAATTCAGTTCCTCCCTGCGTTTTTTCACAGTTGACTGGATCGTATCAGACACCAGCCTTTTCTCTGCCTCCAAAAGCCTGCCTAACCGGTCTTCGTCCTGCAAAAGCTGCGTCTCTCTGTCCTGACACACGGACAGCTCATCTACGGCCTCCCGCGCTCTCCCCAGGAAATCCAGGCATTCCTCCGCCGTCTGCACCATACCACGGCCCTCCTTCGCATGTTATCCTTTCATCTGCAAATCCGAATCAATCTATATATTTATTTAATAGTTTACTACAGAATCCGGCACACTACAAGGGTATGCAGAAAAAAGAATTCCCTTTACACCGCCTGAAAAATGGCTTATACTGAAACCCTGAAATCACGAAAATGCACCGGCTCCGGCCGGGTCACATTATTCTTAAACAGATAAAAGGAGGACCGCCATGTTCCGTATGTGGGGTAAGCTTTGGAAAGACAATCATATGATAAAAGACACCGTCATCTGCCAGACAGACTACAGTATGTCCCGCACCGCCATGGTCTTTCAGTCATTAGATGACATCTGCTATGAATTTGATCTGGGCAAGCCGATCTGGCTGGATGCGAACATCGAGGACTTCCGGCGTCACGACAAGACCCGCTTCAGCCAGGACTGCTTTATCGAACATATAGAGTTTGATTATCTGGAGATCCAGGTGATCGAGGAGTGACAGAAAAGGCAGCATCTGGCCCTGGAGCCAGGCGCTGCCTTTTTTCACCGGGTTTCCAGCCGGATCCCGGTCTCCTTCTTAAATCGCTTCGCCCACTCTTTATCCCGGTAGAAAAGGACGCTGCCCTGTCCGTCATCTGCCATAGCATAAACACGCTTTTCCACTCCGGCTGTTTCCAGAGCATCATTTAAGTCCTTAATGATATCTGAATCCAGCCAGTCATTCATCATTTTCAGCTTATATTCATACGGTTCGCCGTTTATACAAAACTTCAGATGTACCGTCCCGGTACCTTTCTCCCAGTCCACATCCGACATATCCTGCTGTGCATCCGTGATGGCGAAATCACCGCCTGCCATGGCATTCACACCATTCAGGATATGGACATAATCCATGTCCAGATTAAATCCCTCCCAGTCAAACCAGTACGCCTGATCTGAGTAACGGATGATCTCCCACGCCTCATAATCCCACTCCGGCATTCCGATCGCAGAAAGAAGACTTGCATAAGGATATCCCTCGATCCAGACCCGCGCCATCGGCATTTCCTCCATGCTGCGGTTCATCTCCACCACCACGTCCTCCGGTATGATGAAGCCCAGGCCTTCCAGCACTGTCACCTGATCCGCCAACGGCTTATAATCTGCATAGGATCCCGGATGGAACACGTATTCCTCACCATTTTGCGGCATGTCCATTATAACCGGAAGGCCCCCGATGCCCTGGCTCCCACGAAAATCCGGCAGGAGAAACGCCAGCAGAAAGATTCCCACCACTGCTGAAAGCGTCACCATCACACGGACGGTCTCCGGATACCGGGTTCCCTTCTCCTTCTCCGCCCAAAACCGGCGCCAGCCTTCCTGCGTATCAGGGATGTTCCGGTCACGTTTCTTCTTAGCCGTCCTGCCGCCGTCCAACACATGAAAATTGTCTTTCCCTGATACCTTATGACCTTGCATTTTTGCTTCCTTTTCCTCTGCAGGCCGCAGATCCCGGACATATTCCGGCTGCACGATCTGATAGGAGATTCCCTTTGCCTGGCAATCCTGTATAAACAGTTTTTGAGCCATCCAGTCCCCCAGAAGTCCTTTTGTCATATAAAACAGCAATTCTTCTTTCGGAGAATAAAAGTAAAGATTTTCATCTGTTTCAAAAAGGAATCCCACTTCGCCCCATGTCCATGTATTTTCCAGCATCGGACCGGTCCTGTGGATCCCCTGCGGAGTAAACTGCAATACCCATGTTTCCTCATAGGAATCGATGCCTTCACGGTTCAACGCTTCACGTATTGACTGCTGAGACAATCTATGGGGCACCCAGTCCCGTGCTATGCGGACCAGAATCATACCAATAGGTACCAATGAAAATATGGCTCCTAACACCCCCATACGGCTCAAGCAGATCACGATGATCAGGCAATCCAGCATCAAAAATACTGCCAGATGGATGTATTTTAATACTCGCGCTCCCCGTCCTGCACGTTTCATATAGTGGGCGGCAATCCAGGAACTTTCTGCCATTGCTGCAGTAACTGTATCCATGTTCCAATCCTGACGGATACAGCCCTCGCCTGCCTCACAGCTCTCATGCCCTTCCCCCGTCTGCCTGTTCAGTTTATCTCCCGATATCCTGCGCTGGTCATTGACATACCGTCGGAAAGACTCCTGTGCCTCTTTGCCTCCCACAATGCGGACCGGAAGATACAGCTCCACGAGCATTCCCATACGCCAGGTCATGATGATCCGGTACAGACAACCCTGTTTTTGGAACTCCTGGATGTTCCTGCAATCATATTCCCTGACAGTTCCCCCATCCTGCACAAAAATACTGCCATCCTCTATCCGAACCGTCCGTTCCCGTTTTCCACACTGCCGGTATATCCTCAGCACCTCCGCGGGAAGAATCGACAGCCACACAAGCAAACACAGCACAAGCAGGAAGCACACCGTGAGGATCACCGGAATAACATGAACCCCGCCGTCACGGACCGCCGCAAGAATACTGCCCAACAGCGCCACTCCGCCCAGTATCAACATTGCTGTACGGAAGAATCCAGACTTATACACCAAATAGTTCCTGGCTCTCCTGGCTCCGCCAACCATACACTCCCACATCGTCAGTCTGTAAGAAAATCTCATATCCATCCCTGCCATTCTTTTTATCGTTTTCCCCCGTGCAGTCCATTCATTCCCTCACATATTCCAGGATCAGCGGAATCCCCGTCTTTCCGGTAAACTCTGCCGCCCATTCCCGGTCCTGATAGAACAGAATGCAGCTCCAGCCGTCATAATCCGCTCCATAGAGCCTTCCCGGTATCTGTTCCTTTCCAAACGCCTCGTTCAAACACCGAAGGACCCTGGTATCCAAATAGTAACCATCCGCTTCCAGCTCGTACAGATACGGAGTCCCGTTCAGCAGAAAATATATCTGCGTAGTCCCCGTCAGGCTGTCCATGTCCACGCCATCCAGTATCACAGCCGGACTTGTGAGAGTGTACTCCCCCCTGGAGATCGCATTTACCCCGTTCAGCAGAGAAACATAATCCTCCGTCAGATCATATCCATCCCAATCCACCGTGTACATCTGATTGGAATAGGACTTGATCTCATAAGTTTCCTCATCATACACGGGATAACCCAGGTCTGACAACAAAGTATAATATGGTTCCCCTTCTATCCACTCCCGCGAACTGGGATACTCCTCCATCCAGTCCCGCTCCTCTTTAAGAATCTTCTCCGGGACTTTGATTCCAAGAGACTTTAGAACACCGACCTGTTTTTCAAGCGGCAGATAATGTTCAAAGTCTTCAGGGTAAAAGACATATTCCGTTGTCGGCTCCTCCTGGAAAGTGGCCGGATCCGGTTTTCTGATTACAATCATCACGACCGGTAAAATAAAACTGACCACTACACATATAAGAAAAAATATCCCGGCCGCAAATGCAATCCGTTCTCCAACACTTTTACCCTTTGCCCCTTTTTTTCCTTCCGTATCATCAGGCCGCATGCTCCGATATTCCAGCCCATGCTCCTGACAGTATTTCTCAAAACGCTTCTGCTCCTCCTCATCTCCCAGACTCTTTTTCGGAAAATGAAGTACTGGATGTTTTTTTGCATTATAGATTAAAAACCATGGGCCAGATTCCAGCAAATACGCCATATCCTTCCAGGAAATCCGTGCCTCGTTTCCGCCTTCCCGCACAAAGATGTTCTTTTGTCCAACTATGATCTGTGAAGTCAACATTTCCTCAAGTCTGTGATTTGTTTTTAACATTGGACGAAGTATCTTTTCGAAAACACCACCCACCGTTTTTTTCTTCATCCCTCTGTGCGCCATGAACCAAAGGACTGCCATCAAAATAATACCTGTGAAAAGAAGTGTGATCAGTTCGCCTTTTCCCCGCAGCAGATCCATTACCGCTCTCATCAGCAATAAAATACCGATCAACAGCCCCAGCATACGATAGGTTTCTGTAGAAAACCCTGATTGTGCGTTGATCCAGGAGACCTCCTCTTTCAGTTCGCGAAGCATTTGTTCATTCCACTGGGTTTGAAAATTGAAATCCGCAGATTCATTGTCATTCTCACCGCTGTTGATACTCTTTGCCCCGCTCTGCCAACCAAACTCTGATGTCTCACGGGCATAATTCCGCTGCCGCTCCACAAACTCCAGAAACTGCCGCTGTTCCAGTGCTCCAGCAAACATCCGACGGGGAAGTAGAAAGATTTCATCTCCCCTGCCCTTTGTCTTCAGTTCAATCGCAATGAACCGCCCGCGTTTCTCCACCTTGATGATCTCTGTACAGGAATACTGCCAGCACGACTCCCCGACTGTCATCGTGAGCCTGCCATCCTTCACAATCATTTGGAGGTCTGTATTTCGAAACCGCCTCTCCATCAGGTATATTGCGGCAAGAAAAAGCAACACCAGAAATCCTGCCGCCAAAAGCAGGCTGTACCCCACCACCCTCAGAAGAGTCAGCACCATGACCTGATTCAACAAAAAAACTTCTTTCCATCGAATATTACTGGTGACTGCCAGAAATACTGCCAGCACCAGCCAAATCCTCCAAAACTTTCTGATCGCCTGCCAGACCATGTTCACACCATAATCCAGGATTTCCAAAGTTGTAAACCTGTATTTGTACTCCATACGATCCCCCCCTGGCAAATACCATTCTTGATTTTTATCTTATCATAGAATCTCTTAAATGGGTAGGAAGTGTGCAAAATTAGAATATTTGACGAAAAAAAAGACAGGAACCAACGCCCAGCCCGCGTCAGTTCCTGTCTCTCTGTTCCATATGATATGCGCATTACATATGTCTGTTATATCTCTTTTAAATCTACTTTACACACGGTCTTACAGGCGTTTCAGAAGTTTCTCCCTCTCGTCCTCGTAACCCGGTTTGCCAAGCAGGGCAAACATGTTTTTCTTGTAGCTCTCTACGCCCGGCTGGTTAAACGGGTTTACTCCCAGGATATAACCGCTGATGCCGCAGGCAAACTCGAAGAAGTAAAACAGCTCTCCCAAATAAAATGCATTCTGCTCCGGAATCTTTACCATCAGGTTCGGCACATTGCCGTCAGTGTGCGCAAGGATGGTGCCGTTCATCGCGCTCTTGTTCACAAAGCCCACGCTCTTGCCGGCCAGATAGTTCATGCCGTCGGTGTCAACCTCTTCTTTACCCAGCAGAATCTCCGCAGGAGATTCCTCAATACTCATCACGGTCTCAAACATAACACGGGAGCCGTCCTGGATGAACTGTCCCATGGAATGCAGATCTGTGGTCAAATCCACCGCCGCCGGGAAGATACCTCTCTGGTCCTTGCCCTCGCTCTCGCCATAGAGCTGCTTCCACCACTCAGATACATAGTGCATGCTCGGCTCGTAGTTCGCCACGATCTCTACGGATTTGCCTTTTCTGTGAAGGATGTTCCTGACTGCTGCATACAGCATGGCATCGTTGGACTCATAGGGAGTCTCCAGTGCTTTCTTTCTACCGGAAGCTGCACCCTCCATCAGTTTGTCAATATCCAGCCCTGCTGCTGCGATCGGCAGTAAGCCAACTGCGGTCAGCACGGAAAAACGTCCGCCTACATCATCCGGCACCACAAAAGACTCATAGCCTTCCTCAGTCGCCAGGTTCTTGAGCGCACCTCTCGCCTTGTCGGTGGTGGCGTAGATACGCTTGTTTGCCTCCTCACGTCCATATTTCTCGATCAGCATCTCCTTAAACACGCGGAATGCGATAGCCGGCTCTGTGGTCGTACCGGACTTGGAGATGATATTAATGGAGAAGTCCTTGCCCTCCAGAACATCCTTTAAATCTTTAAGATACTTGCTGCTGATACTGTTGCCCAGGAAATAGATCTCCGGGGTCTTTCTCTTTGACTTGTCCAGCACGTTGTAGAAGCTATGGGTTAAAAACTCAATCGCCGCACGCGCCCCCAGATAAGAGCCACCAATGCCGATGACCAGCAGCACATCAGAATCCCCCTGGATCTTCTTTGCCGCATCTTTGATCCTTGCAAACTCCTCTTTATCATAATCTACCGGCAGGTCAATCCAGCCCAGATAATCATTACCGGCGCCCGTTCTGCCAAGCAGCGTCTCTCTGGCACTCATTACGGTGCTCTTAAAATTATCAATCTCTTCTGCAGATACAAAACCGGATGCCTTGGAATAATCAAATGTTACTGTCTTCAACATGGTCCTCTCTCCTTTTCTTATGTTCCCCGCCGGCAGCCCTGAACCTCACCGCCTTCACAGAGATAATCGTTGTACCAATTATAGCATAATCTATCTTAAAATGCGACATGAATTCCACCAAAAACCGCTTCAAAATAATCTTCAAAACGATCCCTGGCAGCCCCGGCAGCGCCGCATGCCAGCTGCCGGACTATGTATCAGGCCAGGGCTTCCTGGCCCACCGTTATGATCTCAGGCCAGGGCTTTACAGCCTGCTAGTTATGATCTCAGGCCAGGGCTTCCTGGCCTTCAGAATATATATCAAGCCAGATACTGCTTCAGGATATCTCCGATCAGCTCTACCTCCTCCGGCTTTAAGTCCTTCAGCCAGTTTTCATCCAGCAGCCGGCTCTTTTCCCGGCTGGCCGCGATCTGCTCCAGGCTGCGCTTCAAATAATCCACATCCCGGATATTTTCCTGAGCACCTCCGGTTCCTGCCGTCGTGTCAGGCGCCTGATTCCGCCTGCCTCCGCGCTGGCCGCCTTTTCTGCCTCCGGTCCCGGTACCCGGACCTCCATTTCCAGCGGCACCGGCTGTAGCCGCCGTTGCGGCCGCACTGCTGCGTTCCGGCATTTCCTGATGCTCCGGACCTTCCTGTTCCATCTGACCGCCGCGGGCAAGCCGTCCCGCCCGCTCCGACAGCCGGCTTACATTTCTCATTCCAGGACGATCCGCTGCCTCTGCACCGCGTCCGCCTTCTGCCGGGAGGTTCCTCGCCAGCCTCGGGCACATAACATTTTCCAGCTGATCCTGCAGGGCTACCACAAGCTGTTCTCGCCAGCCGCCAGCCATCCCATTGTCAAACAGCATGGTAAACATGGACAGCAGCACGGCGCCTCCACCGTACATTACAATATAGTAAGTATCCAACCGGTACCAGTAGGATAAAAATGCTCCTGCTCCTCCTGCCAGCAGGCACAGCCAGGTCCACTGCATGGACAGTGTACTCCACCCCGACAGGGTCATTCCCATTACCTTTAAATCATAAAGCTGATGCTCCACCCAGGCCCCACAGTCCCGAAGCCCCTGATTCATCCGATATGTATTCTCCGCTCTCTGCCTCAGTTCTCTGAGACCTTTGTTCTTGGTGAGAGTCAGATTGGTGCTTTCTTTCAATAATCTTTTGTAGAGATGTCTGGTAATCCCCCTGGTCATGATTCCGAGCAGACAGATTGCCGCCAGCACATACAGTGCTTTTCCCGTTTCCAATAATTGTAGCATAAAAACAGCTCCCCTTTCTTTCCTGATTTCTTCAGACAGTTCACATTATAACTACCGAAATCAATTTTGGAAAGTTCAGGGAGCCTAGAATCGTTCATCAAATTTCGCTAAAAATCGATTCTCAACTTCAGGTTGAACATGTCAGCACCAATTCTTTCGTCAATCTGGTACTATGAATGATGGCCTGGCGCTCGAATTCCGGATAATCCATCGTCGCGCTGTCATCGGCCTTGTCCGAGATCGCCCGGACGATCAAAAACGGGACCTGATTCAAATGCGCCGCCTGCGCGATCGCTGCTCCTTCCATCTCCGTACAAAAACCGTGAAAGGTTTCCTCCAGCCATTCTTTTTTATCCTTTCCGGCAATGAACTGATCTCCCGTCAGCACTCTGCCTTCAAATACGCTAATATCCGGATTCACATTCCGGCAGCATTCTTTTGCCGCCGCCCGCAGCCTCTCATCCGCCTCAAATGCAAATACATCCATCTGCGGAACCTGTCCCGGCCTGTAGCCAAAAACCGTGGCATCCACATCATGCTGCACCGCATCCGTAGAAAGAACCATATCGCCGATATTGATCTCAGCTCTCAAAGATCCTGCGATCCCCGTATTTATGATACCATTTACCTCGAACCGGTCCGCCAGGACCTGTACGCACATAGCAGCGTTGACTTTGCCCACTCCGCATCGCACAACCACCACATCCCTGCCTTCCAATCTCCCTTTATAAAATTCCATCCCGGCCGCACTGATCACCTGTACCTGGTCCATCTCCTGTTTTAACTGCTCCACTTCCTCCGGCATCGCACCGATGATACCTAACATGACTGCTCCTCTTCTTTCTTTCAAATATTTCAGATTAATTCTCTTCTCTATTATATCCGCCCCAATCGCCCTTGACAATCCCTTTCCACACTGGCTATAATAAACCAGGTATACAAAAACATATTTTTCTCATTTTTACAAAGAATACGGAGGATATCATCATGGTATATAAGACACAGGGCGTCTGCTCAAGAGAAGTTCATTTTGATGTAAAAGATAACAAGATCACCAACGTCCAGTACATAGGCGGCTGTTCCGGCAACACCCAGGGCGTAGCCCGGCTGATCGAAGGTATGGACATCGATGAAGCCATCAAACGGATTGATGGAATCCACTGCGGCCCCCGTCCAACTTCCTGCCCGGATCAGCTTGCGCGGGCTTTGAAACAGTATAAGAAGGAACATTGACATCGTTATTCTGTTCTGAATGCAGCGGGGAGATACAGATGTTTTTCGTCTGTATCTCCCCACTGTTTTGTCTAAAATCTTTTAATCAAGTGATTTCGATACCACTTTCATCATATTTCTTGCTGTTTATATGGAATTTTTTACCACTTTTGCTCCATTTGCAGTTTTAACAGGCTTCCAGCTATTCTTCCCGCGGCTATTTACAGCTGTTATTCCTCCACAGGAACAAACGCGTCTTTGCCCAGCCCGCAAAGCGGACACAGCCAGTCATCGGGAATATCCTCAAATGCCGTTCCCGGCTCCACTCCATTATCCGGATCACCCTCCTCCGGATCATATATATAACCACAGGGTTCACAAAGATATTTCTGCATAACGATGCCTCCTCACACGAATAGATTCAATTTTATAGAGAACAAGCTTATTTTGTGTCAAAATCTGCAAATTATACCTGTTTTCCTGTCAATGGATGTGTAATTTTTCCTTTAATGCCGCCTGTAAAACCTGCGAAAAATTAATATTCTGTTTGAGTGCCATAGTATTTAGCCATGCTGGAATCGTTAGTGTCTTTTTTACGGATTTCTCAAAATGGTGCTTTGCATATTCAGTTACATCCACAGTTACCATATTTACAAATGATCCTTCCGCCTGTTCTCCCCCCAATGCCTCAGCCACATCATTCAAATTAATTGCCTCCATAGCAGAAGGCATTGGCACCGTTTCATTATCACTCTGGCACCAGTAAAGGTAACCGGCCAAACAGTCTACCGCCATCGCCAGCGCTTCCTCCAATGACTCCCCACTGGTCGCTAAATAGTTCAGATCCGGAAAAATGACAGAGTAGCCCTCTTTTTCTTTAAAAAAACATGCAGGATATGCAGATAACATAGTTTTTACCTCCTTGGTTGGTGCTGGTTACTTGACATGGTTATTTAAACCTGCCTGTTTTAGGATGGAAATCTCCGTAATCCTAGGTAATTCTTTTCCATGAAATGGAATTGTGACCTTTCCTGTTTTTGATGGATGGACATATTGTCTATGTGAACCAACCTGAGACTTAAACTTCCATCCATCTGCAAGGATTCTTTTTTCCATTTCTCTGGGTTTCATTGGCATAATATAAACTCCTCCCAACAATATCATTATACTCAACAACACGTGCTAAGTAAATACGTGTTTAAAAAATCTACAATCTAGTATTCATTTTAGCGCAACAACCAAATTATTTAATTTCTTGATTTTTCGGAGACTCAAGATGAATTGAAGTTGACATATTACTTTATCTGATAAGCTTTTAGGTAAAGAGAAGCAGTTTTTACTTGTTTACTTAATAATCCGGAGTGGAGTACTTGCTCCTCTTTTTACATTTATCAAATCATATATATTATAAGCATACTTTCGTTTTTGTCTTATCAATTACCCTATCTATACTTATTGCATCTTTTAAGCCTTTATATTTACTTGGAAATTCTGGAAAAATTAATGCATCATCTACTATCTGCATCGTTTTTCCATACTATTTCTTGATAATGGTTTGTGCTTTTTATTGTTTGCAGTCATTGACAAAGCAAAACATAAATGGTATCTTTTTAACTAAAGAGAAGCGGGTTTTTTTACCATGGGGTTAGTTAGCTAATCGTGAGTGGGGTGCTCGCTTCTCTTTTTATGTCTACCAAATCATAAAGGTATAACCTACCACTATCTGTAACATTTATGAGAAGACATGCTGAATATATATTATACAAATCCGTTTTCATATTATTTTTATAAACTGGTATGGCAAAACGTGTTGTATAGTAATACCATCCGTTTCCTTCCATTCCTGAGTGTTTTTCTTTCTGATTCTTTTTAAATCGTTTTTCTGTAGCTATTTCCAGCATTTTAATAACGAAAATAGTTGTTTATAAATCGCTTACCATAATTCTGTTTCAAGCAAAGGAAGATCACCTCTACCATAGAGTTAATTACTTTATCGTGAATGGGGTAATTGTTTCTATATTTAACTAATTAGAGTTTTTAGATAATAGAGAACTAATGATATCTTAAACTTTAAGCAACTTTAGAACATTTACAAATTATTTATTGGGGACCATACTTATTGCTATATGGCCGCCCAATAACATAATATTAATCAACAAATAAATTTGTTGTATTTGCTGTCCACGATTCTTGTAAAGAAGAAGTTAATGCACTTGCACCAAACATTCCTCTAAGGCGATAATCTTGCCCCCGCTCTAACCTGGAGACCTTATAGGATACTATCGCCATTGTCAACTCTTGATCTGGAAAATCCTCTGCTAACCATTCAAAATGCTCATAGTTTACAGTGCTCCAATCTTCTGCTACACTATCCCACTTTTCCAGATAGAGCCATATTGTTATTCTTTTTGCAGGTATATGGCATAATAAATCTGCATATACCTCAACTGTTCCTCCCCCCTTGTTGGTTAATCCTATATCTACAGATGAAAGCAACATACCTCTTGGTGTTCCTGTTGTTCTTACCATACTTGATTGTTTATACTGATAATCACCACTTATATTTTTTGCACTATTTATAAAAGTTCCATCTCCAGCATATGCCTTAACTGATGAGCATAATAAGCAAAAAACAACTATACTAAAAAAATAATATTTTTTATTCATATAAGCTCCCGAATCCAAATTTATTATAACAATAACATATTTATTAATAGCAAAGTCCCTGTACTATTTCTATAAATACACTTTTATCCATGATACCTGATATACTATAATAAGTATCTTCCACATTAAGGCTTGTGCTAAATTCTGTTTCCCCCGACTGTAATATATTAGCCTCTATAACCATCTTTTCATTTAACCATAAATTGTCTACCTCCGTATTTGCTTTTTTAGCCTTTCTATCAGAAAGTTTTACTTGCAAAGCCTCTTCAGGTTCTGAATGCTTTTCTTCCGTCAAATAAATATTTTTTCCGTTGTATTCTAACTCTATAATTGCTCGTTCACTACTTATCACACTCTGTTTAAACTTCATTTCAGCCGGAATGTGTCCTAATTTCATCACTTTAATACCTATTACATCTCCAATCTGCTTATAGACATCATCCAACTTACCTTCGTCTTGTTTTATAATTGAATTTTGTTTTACCAATACATTCTGCTCCGCTTCCACCGGATACAAATTATACTTATACTCCCTATGCGCCGACACCACCATAGTTGTCCCCAGCCCCAACACACACACAGCCGCGGCCAGCAGCAACACTTTCCGCCTTTTTCTCCCAAGACCGATCGCCCTGCGGTTATTCTTCTGTCGTTCTCTTTGATACTCGTTTTCGTACTCCTCCTCTGAAACCGGTTGGATTCCTTTCGCTTTTATATGGGCCATCAGTTTTGCAAAGCCTTCATCTGCCTCGCACCGGAGTTGAACGGCGGCTTCCGGATTTGCGGACTTTTCCGCCTCCCATGCACGCTCCGCCTCGTCCATCTCTGCGAGCAGGCTATCCTCATCATATCCAAAAAGCTCACGCGCTTTCTGCTCTATGCAGTTTAAGTCATCATAATGCTGCTTTTTCTGTTTCACTGAATTCCCTCTTTGATTTCACGAAATTTCCACCAGTTCCAGCAGGATTCGGGGTTGACTTTTCGCGTGTTGTGGTTACTATATTACTATAGGTTCAAAAAACAACTGGAGGCAACGTATATGAAAAAGATCGTCCTGACCGGCGGCGGAACTGCCGGGCATGTTACCCCTAATCTGGCACTTCTTCCCACTTTGAAAGAACGCGGATATGAAATACACTATATTGGTTCCTATAACGGCATTGAGCGCAAGCTGATTGAAGGTGCCGGGATTTCCTATGATGGGATTTCTTCCGGCAAACTCCGACGTTATTTTGACATCAAAAACTTTTCAGATCCCTTCCGTGTGATCAAGGGCTACGGTGAAGCGCTGCGACTTATGAAGAAATATCGCCCTGATGTGGTATTTTCCAAAGGTGGTTTTGTTGCCGTCCCTGTAGTTTTGGCCGCCAAACACTATAAAGTGCCGACTATCATTCACGAATCCGACATGACTCCCGGCCTTGCCAACAAGATCTGCATCCCGTCCGCCGCCAAAGTCTGCTGTAATTTCCCGGAGACATTAAAATATCTTCCGGAAGACAAAGCGGTCCTGACCGGATCACCCATCCGTAAAGAACTGCTGGAAGGCGACCGGCTCACCGGCCTGCAGTACACCGGCTTGTCCGCCGCCAGACCGATCATACTGGTTATCGGTGGAAGTCTCGGTGCTGTTGCTGTGAATAATGCAGTCCGCAGCCTGCTTCCCCGGCTGCTGGAAACGTATCAGGTGATACATATCTGCGGCAAGGGCAATCTGGACGAAAGCCTGATTGGCCGGGTCGGATATGTTCAGTATGAATATGTAGACGCTCCATTACGTCATTTGTTTGCCGCTGCTGATCTGATTCTGTCAAGGGCAGGCGCTAACTCCATATGCGAGATCCTGGCTCTTCGCAAGCCACATGTACTGATTCCTTTGTCCGCATCCGCCAGCCGAGGGGATCAGATCCTAAATGCCCGCTCATTTGAAAAGCAGGGCTTCTCCACTGTTCTTGAAGAAGAAAATCTGACAGATGACACTCTTTATGAGGCGATTCAAAATACCTATGAACAACGCCAACAATTTGTCAGCAATATGAATCAGAGCCAGTTATCAGATGCTGTCGGGATCATCCTGGATCTTATTGCCTCCTATGCTGAGAATGTGTGACAAATCTCACTTTTCTAAAAACACCGCTTCAATCATCTGATCTCTCACGCATTGCCTGGTACTTCCGAATCACCGGAGGTGCCGGGCGGCTCCGACAGCCTGGGGATATTTCGTTTGTCAGAGATTGGCGGCGTTTCATTTAATTTCTCCCGCAGGTATTTTCTGCCTCTCATCAATCTGGTTCTGCAAGCGTTATCTGTGATACCAAGAATGTCCGCAACTTCTTTCATGGGCCTGCCCTGAATAATATACAGGATAAATACAACTGCCCACTCTTCTTTCATACTGCGGAGCGCGTCCAGCACATCTCTGTATTCCTGACGCTCTACTACAATACTCAATGTATCGCGGCATACGGTCTTATCCATGGACATACCCTGTTCCTGCATCTGCATAGGATCCATATATACCATACGGCGCGTATGACATCTCCGCCTGTAATCAATACAAAGATTCCGCATCGTCTTAGCAAGCGTTGACCGGATCTTGTACTCTGGCCATGTCAAAGGGTAATGGTCATAAAATTCCGTAAATGTCTCCTGTACCAGATCGTCAATCTCATCATAAGGGATTCCTCTGTGCTTGGCAATCCAGCGCAGCAATGGCATATAATAATTATATATGGAGCGAAACCGATCTTCTTGAGACTCCATGTTCCCTCCTGTTTATCATTCGCATAGAAAAATTACTAAATGGCATTTTTCAGGATTTCTGCAACCTCTGCAAGCTCCTCTGCATCTGATTTCCCTGGCTCCCAGGTCACCATCGCAGGTCCATTCTCATACCTCGGGATCACATGGACATGCAGATGAAATACGGTCTGTCCTGCACAGGTCCCATTATTCTGAACCACATTGAACCCACTGGCGCCCAGCCCCTGCTTCATAGCCTCGCCGATCCTGGCAGCCAACGGGAACAACTTTGCTGCAATCCCTTCGTCAGCATCACAGATATCTCTGTAATGGGATTTAGGCAGGATCAGAGCATGCCCTTTTGATGCGGGTCCCAGGTCCAGTATTACTCGGAACTCGTCATCCTCGTAGACCGTCGCCGACGGGATATCGCCATTTGCGATCTTACAGAAAATACAATTCTCCTCCCTCATACATATACCTCCTCTTTTGGTTTTCTACATCCATTATAATTCCCAAAATTCCTGTACAGAAGCCGGTTTAGGTTTCCGATAAAATACCACAGCCAAAACTACACCGATCACCAAACCGGCAACATGCGCCACATTATCTACTCCCGTACTGGTAAAACCGAAATACAAGGAAAATATAATCACTACCACCAACTGCCTTGTACTCAGATCCTCAAGTCTCCCCCGGTTCACTGCCACTGCATATAACAAACCGCCGATCACACCGAAAATAGCGCCTGAAGCGCCCGCGCCCACCGCCTGTATAGGACTGTTCATACTCACCATCATAGAAACCACATTGGCCCCAACTCCGCACAGCAGGTAAAATATCAGATACTTTACTTTTCCCAGCGCCCGTTCCAGATTGTCGCCCAGTATAAAAAGCACAAGCATATTATTCACAATATGATCAATACCAAAATGCATAAATATAGATGTCAGCAGCCGGTAATATTCATGATTCCCAACCACCAATGGTGCATACATAGCGCCATGCTGTATCATAAACAGCGTATTCTCACTGGAACCAGCCAGCTCCAGATACAGAAAATATATAATATTTAAACCTATCAGGCAACCATTCACCCAAGCCCGTTTCCGTCTGTATCCGTACTGTTCCATGCTGTTCTTACTCCTGTTTCCTGACACTATCTTTTATATTATTGATTTAATTCAGTTTATCATACCCCTTACCATTTGTTAAGCCAAAAATTAGAAAATTATTCCTAATTTTTCTTTTGTCACTCTAAACTGCTGCGTTTATTTTGGTTATCAAGATCTCGTTGCCCACATCCGCCATTTTTATTATTTTGTACTTAAGTTACTCTACTACTAATCAAACCGGTACCGATACCGTGCAATATGGATCTCATCTCCTTCCTGTATCTCGACCGACTCATTATTTTCCAACAAACGTCCTTCTACAGTTGTACCATTTGTGGAATTCAGATCCTGCACAAAATACTTGTTTTCATTCCTGTCAATGCGAAGATGCAGACGGCTTACCGTATCATATGGCAGTAAAAAATCCACCAGATTCTCCTGTTTTCCTATTATAAATGGATAGTAGGATATCACGATATCCGCTCCATCCTGATCCAGCGCATGAAGGCAGTGAAGCTTTGTCCGGGTATCCGGCGTCAGATCTGCCAGAAGAACCGTGTCCTGTCCTGGCTGTATCTCAGATGCATGTTCTTTGTGTTGTCTTATCTGCTTTGACTGTCCGGGAAGCGGAGAGTCTGAAGCTGTTTGATTCAGTCCTGAACCTGTATCGATCGCCCCATCCACCATATCTTCTTCGCGGAACATCATCTCCCATGGCACCTGTACTGTTTCGGTCTCCGCTTCCCCTCTTTTTCGCTTCCACCATCCCTTCATCCGACTCCACAGATCCTGTTTCTCCCTCGATGTTCTCTTAGCGCTCGCGTCCTGTCTTTTCCTCCGGCTCCGTTTCTCCTCCGCATACTCTTTAATTTCTCCTTTTTCCTCCGAACACAGAAGCCCCTGCTCCTCTGTATTCTTTTCCTTTGTCGCCGTCTCCTCCATCTGCCCTCCGCCAAACAACCGCAGAATATCCTCCATCCCATAATTTTCTTTCCGGGTTTCCTGGTAAAGACCATATGCCAGCACAACACTGTCCTTATCCTGGTGATCCACTTTGCCCAGCAGATATTCCAAAAGCTTCCCGTAATCCTCCGGGAAATCCCGTTCCAATCCGGGAACCAGGCACAGCCAGATCCGGAAGGTTTCCGGTTCTACATAGATATGATCCGGTGTTAAAAGTACGCTTCCTTCCGGCAAGAGATACTGCTCCATGCGGTCCAGCACCCGGGATATGCCAAATACCAGGCTGCGCAGTTCCTCCGTATGTACGCTCCTACCCTCCAGCATCCGGTCCAGAGGCTGTCTGGAGGTGATCTCATAATAAAAACGAATTTCATCATCCACCTGGCGCATCTGAAAATGCAGCACTCCTTCAATAAAATTGGCAGCCAGCATCCGGCATTCATAATTGCGCCATGTTAGGGATTCCGGGTCCACGATCAGGTAATTGTGTTTCATCTCTCTCCGATATGTGATCTTCATTGTAAATCCTCCGCCAGACTCCACATCCGCAGCGAATCTTCAGGGCGGAACACCGGGGCAGTGATCTCCAGGTTCCAGCCTGTTCCATCTGCGTACTCCACAACCTCAGACTCTTTTTTATTGTCCACCAAATGCCGCTCCCGCTCCACAGTCTCATGCAGGGCAAAATATCCAACCGTCTCCGCATGAAGACGGAAAGCCTGGTTCATCAATATCATGATTATAAAAAATACCGTTGCCATCACACCCGCCGCCTCCACAGTATAGCTCGCCCGCAGAGCTGCCCGGCCGCATTTATTGCATTTATTACATTTATTATCTTTATCCCCGTTATGCTTGACATTCCTCATCATCTTCGCATTCTCCCCTTAGACTATTTTCGCTCCTGACTGTTTTCTCCTCCAACTGCTTCTCATGCTCTCCACCTTAGACAGTATTTTTTCAGATTGCCCCAGTCATCCTGCAAAACACCAGCCAGATTCCCGGCAATACTGCAAACGGCAGGAACGGTACTGTACGCTTCCCAATATTTACCCCTTTTTGAGTCCTGCACCACACAAAATATCCAAGGCAGAATAAGCCACAGCACAATGTACTGTAACACAACAGCGCCAGATTCTCCCAGAATCCCAGCATCAGACCGCTTACCAGGAAAAAGCACCCGTCCCCTGTGCCAATCCCTCCCCGGCTCGCCATAGCGGCAACCAGCAGAACACCCCCCAGCGCGCTCCCTGCCATATGCCCCGGCACAGAGTAATTTTCTCCCAGGATCAGCCACTGAACTGCGCCTGATACCACTGCCGCTGTACCAAACACCACAAAAATGCAGACATCCACCTGCCTGTTCCTAAAATCCTGCCAGGCTGCTGCCAACAGGAAACACAGGAACAATCCACTCCATATCATCAGACTCCCTCCCCTTTAAACATTACCGGCTGCAGTAAGAACACGGTCCCAGATAACTCACCTCCGACAAATGTACTGCTTTCACATAAGCGATGATCGCCGTGCAGTTTTTCGTTGTATGGAAGCTTGTCCCGCTCGGCATGATATAGACCGTGCCGCCTGCCCCGGCTCCGCTCCCACACACGGAACAGGCATGATACTTCTTACCGCTGTCATTTCTCTGTTCCCCCACAGAATCATAAGGTACGGAGGTCAGCGAATTTGACAGATAATGACAGCCTCTGTCCCGGTGATATCTGGTACTGCCCCTGCCTACATACACGATCTCATCCTCCTCCCCATTGCCGCTTCCGTCTGTTCCCTCATCCTTTCCGTCTTTTCCAATCCAGGCCCGCCGGCAGCTCCGCGCAGTCCGGGATATGGTATTTAAGCCCAACACCGGAAACGGCATCCGGATCTCATAATCCAGGATCAGATCAAAGGTCTCACCATCCTCCCGCACAGAAGAACGCAGCATATTGGCCCGAATGACATTTCCTGTATCCACATGCCCCTTCGCTCGGGACAGCGCATACCCTTCTGCGATCCCGGCGCCAAGATTTTTGCAAAATCCTTTTGCAAAATCATCCGCACCTGGCACTGCGAAATACTTTCCCTGTTCCAGTGCATCCTGTATGTAAGCATAACGGCTGAAATCCTCGCCCACCGCCTCCAGCCCTGCCTGCACTCTCCGCTCTGTCGTCATGATCTTCATAGGAAGTATCAGGCTCACCGACGCGAACAGGAAAAGAGAAAGTGCGAGGGCCGCTTCCAGCGTCATACTGGCGGGGACAGGCAGGAATGCCTTTTTACCATGACGGCCATGAGAACTGTTTGCAATCATTCTGTTGAGGATTCGTACTTGGAGAGTCACGATTTTATTTGGTTGTGGTTCCTTAAAAGGAAATTTTCTACGGAAACGTAGACAATAGTTCAGATCTTTTTGAATGGCCGCCATGGAAAAAGACATTCCTCCCTGCCCCCTTTCTTCTACAATGTTTTCTCAAATCCGCTCAAAGCTGGCAATCTGTCTCAATAAGCGCGCTCCGCCTTTACCGTCATGGGATACACGTGATCCGTCTCTCCCAGCAGTTTTTCCACAAAGCCAAGGGAAAAGAATACATGTTTTCCACAAATCTTCCCGTCCATTTCCACCTGGTACACGCCCCGCCGCATCCGGAAGCTTCCCTGCCCCTGCATCAGGTTCATCTGCATCAGATCCATCATCCGGTACTCCTGTGGTATGATCTTTTCCATAAAAAGCAGGATCTTCAGCCACGACAGATAGTTTAATCCCTGTTGTCTGCCCCCCGGTTCCACATTTCTGCTCTTTCCCATTTCCAGCAGATGATCCAGTTCCAGGCTCCAGTCCTCTTTGGATTTTATCAGCGCAACCTTTTTCCCGGCCAGTAATCCCCGGACATCCATCAGCGCTTCCCCCAGCGCCCACACCGACATGATAAAAAATGCAGTCACCAGCAGAAGGGGAGTGGCTGCCGCCGCCCCGGTGACCGCCATAGCCAGGTTCCTCGCCTCCGCACGTTTCTGAGGATCCGAAAGTATATGTACAAAATTCAGACCTTCCCGGATCGCAAGGAGACGCTGAACCACGTCTGTTAAGTTGCCCTCATCCGTCTCCCTGCCGCCGATCAGATATTCCACCTCATAGTCCAGTACAGTCTTCTCCCGGCCTCCGGCGGCATTATTGCTTTGATCAGCCCCTTCTGTATTTTCCAGCTGAGAACAGAAATTCTTAAAGAACTGACCGCAGTACTCATTTACCAGCAGATGGTCCAGAAAACGGATACTCCGGCTGTCCTCCGAAAACATCTCCGTCTTAGACGGCGCCTCTGTCATATTGGCTTTTTTCTCAGAAACAACCGCGCCCTCCGGCACCACAAGCGACAATAGTCCCGATTGGTACATGCCCTCCACCTGGTTCAGCCAGCCCTCCTTCTCTTTATCCTTCACTCCATGGGCGAAGGAGAGCTTCCGGATCTCCAGACGGTCAAAATGACGCTTTACCGGACGCCACAGCGCATTCAAATCCGGTCCGTCATCGTCCTCATCGTCGTCCTCCCATTCATCGATCGTGCGCTCTACCTCCTTTGCCTCTTCTATCACCTGCCTCACCAGCTGGATCTGCTCACCAGACAGAGGTTCCAGCGCTTCGATCTCCCGGCGGCGCTGCCCGTCAACAGCTACATAAGCTTCATACTCCTGGATCTCCTGCTCCAAAAGCTGCCGGACCTGGGCGCTGCACTCCTGGCTTTTCCCTTCATATGACGCACGGCTTTTCTCCAGCCCCCGCGCCAGCTCATCCGCCCGTTTCCGGTATGTTTCCACCAGTCCGGGCATCCGCTCCATCTCCTTGATCAGCTTTCCCGCAGTCCTTCGAAATCCCGGTCCGTCATACGCATTCAGCCTTGACATCCCTTCCCGTTTTTTTGCTTCCTGTTCTGCCAGGCTTTTGCTGATCGCCTCCAAAGATTTCTCCAGCTTCAGCGCTTCCTTTGCGTGTCCCCGGTAGGCCGCCGCCACATCCTTCACCGCTGCAGCTTCCTTCGCACTGTCCCAAAGTCCATCCACCGTCGATGCATCAAAATCCAGATTCCAGACACCGTATTTCATATAATCCAGGATTTCCTGTTCAAAATACAATCCGCCCTCATCTGTAGCTCTCAAAACACTTTCCGCAGAAGCTGATTCAAACTCCATCGGATACCAGTTCTTTGTTTCCAGATAAGGCTGTATAAATGCTGCAAAATCCGCCCCCAGCTCTTCCTCCCCGTCGTACTCCGCAAACAACAGCCGGTAAGAATCCCAGAGCTGCCGGTGATATTGGCTGAATACAGAATCCATCGCAGAGGATGCCGCCGTCTGAAGATACCACCGTGCCCCCGCAGTCCGCGCCGATTCCAGCAGGACGCAGAAAAAAGCAAACATACACATCATGATCAGGCTGATAAATACCGTCACTTGTCCGTCGGCCTGATGCCTCGCCCCTGTCCCCCTTTTCATCAGTAAACTTCCTTTGACTGACTGTTGATTTCCTTAAAAATACTTTCCAGAAGCGCTGTGATCTGAGACTTAAAAATGATCACCAACCCAATCAGGACCACCAGGATCAGCACCACTTCGATCACTCCTACACCGTCTTCCTGCCGCAAAAACTCCCGAACCTCATTCATTACCTTCATCATACAACCTCCTTTTTCATCCCATCGTCATCATGGCTGGTACCATGATCATCACCATCTCGATCCCCAGCATCAAAAACAGCGGCAGCAGCAGCTTGGTTCCCGCCTCCTCCCCCAACCTGCGCGCCAGATTCTTCCGCATCTCAAATGCATCTGCCATCTCTGTCTGAAGAATCGCCCTGAGATTCTTTGTACCTGCCTTCCTGTTCTGCTCCAACAGGCTGCTCAGCTTCAAATACGGCTGAAGCCTGCACCGTTTTCCAAACTCCCGGTAAGCGGTTCCCTCCGGCGTTCCGTTTATGAGCTGATAGTATGTCTGCCTCATCTCCTCATAAGCGGCGCGTTTCCTCTGCCTGCCCTGTTTCAGCCCTGCCTCATAATCCTTCACCATCCGCTCCCATGCATTCCGGATCGTCATTCCCGCACCGATAAATATCATCAGCTTGGAGAGCAGCTCCGCATAATCCAGAAGCAGTTCCTGTTCACGCTTCTTCTCCTTTTCCCTGCCGGACGCCTGTCCCCTTGCCGCCAGCAGGCAGGCCATCAGGATTCCCAGTACCGGCAGCACCGCATAACTGTTTCCTTCCTCTGTACGATAGCGAAGCGACCTCCCTTCATATTCTGAGGGCAGTTTCAGATATTCTTGCGCCTGCTGGTTTTCATCCTGTCGTCTGACTTCCTCCTGAAATGCCGCCAGACGCGCTTCTTCCGGCGTCAGCGCTATAGGGACCAGACGGACCGGTACTTCAAATTCTCCATGATGATCTCCATCCGACAGCTCCACATAAAGGATCACATTCTGTTCTTCCTTTACCGTTTCTTTTAAATGGCCGGAGGAAGACAGGATGTCCGGGTCCGACGATTGCCAGCGCAGCCTCACACCAGCCCCATCCAGCCGGGTCGGCAGCTTCAGATCCGACATCACCGCCATCAGGGAAGGGTTCCCTGCGCGGATACGTTCCTCCATCCCGTCCATGATTTCGTAAAACACCTGATCCGCCTCTGCTTTTGTATACCGGCGCGGACTGACCTGCACCGTCACTGAAACTTCCTGTTCCTCCAGTCCTTCCACCATTATCTGATATTCCTGCTCTCCCCCGCCGTATCCTTCCCGGGCTACTCTGCCGTCTCCCGACACCGGTCCCTCTGACGGCCCCGCCACCGTCAGAGCCAGATACAGCCCCACACTGCCTGTCACACACAGAAATGGAAGCAGCCACCGCCGCCACAGAGCGGTTTCTCCACCATTCCTTTTCTTTTTATCACTCATCTTTACCCTCCCATATGTATTACCTAACAATGACGTTTACACTTCAATCGCCAGAATCCGCCGGGCCATCAAAAACGATATCAGATATGTGATCAGACATCCCGTCATCAAAATCCTGCCCATACCCGTACCATACATCTGATCAAAAAACCCGGGTGAAGAACCCTCCACATAAAAAACAATGAAAAATGGGATCAGGTTCATGATCCTCTGTTCAAACTGACGGGATGCTGTCAGTGTCCTGATCTCCTCTTTCACCTGCATCTTGTCCCGTATGACCTCTGCCGTATGCCGCATGATACCGCTTAAGTCGCCTCCGCTCCTCTTTGCCACAGAAAAGACTTCAGAAAAATTCTGAACATCCTCCAGACCGCTCCTCCTGGAAAAGTCCTCCAAAACCTGTTCGATCGCCCGGTTCATGCGGATCTGCTGCACCATCCCTGCAAATTCCCGGGTGATCATCCCCTCTTCTCCGTAAAGCATGATCAGTTCCTCCCGGCTGACTGCCAGGGCATTCTCCAAAGAAAATCCGGCGCTCAGGGAGGATGCCAGGATCACCATGCTCTCCTTAAACTGCTGTGCCAGCAAAAGCAGCCTCTTTTCCTTCAGCCTGCGGCTCTCATATACCGGAAACAGAATTCCCAGCGGAAGCATCAGATAAAACGCCGTCATGCTGCGGTAAAACGTATAAGCCAACAGCCCGCACACCGCCGCGCCTTTAAAAAGACCTGTGAACAGCTCCGGCAGGGACAGCCGGTAGCGGTCATACCGGATAACCTGCTGACCGGAGCTTTTCGACCGCCTGCAGCTTCCCCACCCGGACGAGCCTTCCCCTGACCCGTTCCTCCCGTCTAAAACCGTTTTTCTCACCGTTACTCTGCTTCTCATTCTTCCTGGCTCCTTCCTCAGGTATCTTTTTTCCGCCATCACCCGCCTCTTTCAATGCAGGCTCATCTCCTGCCTCTTCCACAAACCGGTACAGCGGATTCAGCTGTATCTCTCCGTCCACATAAGCTCCAACTTCCACAATCTCCAGCACCCGCCTGCTCTTATCCCGGAGCCTGCCCAAATGCACCAGGATATCTATGGCCGACGCAATCTGGCTCCGCACTGCCGCTAACGGCAGATCCGCAGCCATCAGCGTCATGGTTTCCAGGCGGGTCAGCATGTCCCTGGGACTGTTGCCATGCCCGGTGGAAAGGCTTCCTGAATGACCGGTATTCAACGCCTGCAGCATATCCAGACATTCCTTTCCCCGCACTTCACCAACGAGGATTCTGTCCGGACGCATAATAAAAAAATGAACTTATTTTAGCGAAAAATATGGAGGTATTTATGAACAAAAAGAATTGTATATGTGTTGTAAAAATAAATCATATTGTCTGTGGATCTGAGAAGATAACAGGAAAGTGTAACGCAGATACAGAATGCATCGAAATCAAACTAACCGGGACAATTTACAAGATTGATAGAAATCACTTGCTTAAAGAGATATCCAGAATAGCCAAATTATTTTTTTGCTATTAATTCTACCGGGAATCATAAATACATTAAAACAGAATTAAATATATCTCAATCAAAATCATGAAAAATGTTTATATGCGATTTCATGCTATCTCATTTCAACGGCAGGTGAAGCTCCGCGCCTGCCGTTCTAAGCTTAATTCTACTTTAAAGTTTATTCCCAGTTTATATGTAACATTTTCCGTTCTAGGCTAGTTATTGTCTCCTCATCATTAAAACGCCAGACCTTTTGTTCTAATTTTATATTATAAAAATGAAATAGAATCAATCTGATAAATTCCGAAAAAGTGACAATTCCTTTTATAGGAATTCTGCAACTTTCATGATTTGATATTGTCAAATGTGCTGCCGCATGATCCCCGTCAACATGATCATCTGGTGCATAATCAATTCTGAGCATAATTGGTATACCATCTTCATCATCGAACCAGTCTTCTTCTAATATTTCATGTTCTTCAATTTCTGACATGTTCCATATTTTATTATGCTTTTTAATAAACACCAAGCGTTCTTTAACTATTTTGTCATGATTTACTAAAAATTCCGCTTGAATAAGCCCCTTATCATATAAAATAAGATTATATTGTAAGCCCTTTAATAAAGCATTAATTATTTTCGTACCAGTAATATGTTTGTCAAATATAATACTACCAGATTCATTCTTGCCTGGATATGATATTTCATGTAACCCCCCTGACACAGTTCTATCTGAAATACCTCTTACATCTCGCACTAAGGCTTTATTTTGTAGTTCGGTTATTGTTTTATTCATATCATCTAAGATGGCCTTTACAGTCTTAGACGTTTTCATGTTCTTCTCCCCCTGCTTGTTTCGTAATTTCTTCTAATAATTCTTCTTTACTCATTCCAAAAAGTTCCTGCATTAATTGCAATTTTGAAACATTACCTTCAACCGTTAATTTATCAATTAATATTTTAGTATTTCCAATGGTTTTAATATCTTTAGCTTCTACATCTTTATTATTTAGAAAAATCTGCTTTTGCTTTTCCTTATCTGGATATTCCTCAAAATACAATTTAAAATCATGTTTCTTGATTTTTTCAAATTCTTGATTTAAAATTTCCATGTCTTCCCCATATCCGAGTACTCTAACCCATCCCTTCGAACGCGTAATCGCAGTAAATAATCCATTTCTGTCACTTCTACGTTGCAACGAATTTACACACTTTTGAGCATTCACTATATAAATCATAAATGTTTCGTTACCTTTGGCTCGCCTAACACTAGCATAAACCACAGAATCATCCCTAAAGAAATCCTCCGGATTAGCCGCACCTGCTGTATGAAGATTAAAATCATATTCCTCTTCTTTTTCATTGTCCCATCCAGCCGCATCCTGTGCTTCAAAATTGAGTTGATCTTGAATACTCGATAATCGAATACGATTAGTACTATAACCAAATGTATCCATATCAATAATCATAATATCCCCCGGCAACAGCTGCTCAACCTCTAAATCTTGTTTTATCATTTTCAAAAGTTCTGTATACATAACTTTTCCTGAATCATAACTTAAAAATCGAATTATCTCATCTGGATTAACCTTTAACAACTCCGGACTTGTTTCTTTCGTTCTATATAGAGTTACTTTTTTCCCTTCTAATATTGGAGTATCAGAAGAATATCCTATCGCTGTCCAAACTGACGATGAACTTGGTAACTGCAAAATCCCATCCTCACTATATAATCCCATCCCAATTGCATGTGCAGTAACTATAGCATTGCCCTGATTTCTGTAACAAACCGTAAGGGGAGTATCATGGTCAATATTTCTTCCAAAAATTTGCTCTGGGTTAGGCATAGCTTCTTCATTCAGTTTTTGTAATTCATCATAGGCATATACTAATCTTTGATTATTATCTAAAACTTTCAAGCATAATTGCAAATAGTTTTTGTCAAAATCTTGTGCTTCATCAATCAATATGCAATCATACATTTTATGAAAATCTTTTATAGATTTTAAAAGGTCACCACACAATTTTGAAAAAATATTTGCTCCATTTCCATATTTAGCTTTTGCTTCTCCTACATTCAACGGAGACATGCCATGTCTAAGACATATTTCATAATAAACACCTTTTGAAGATGCCGACCCCCATGATTGCATTACTTTCAATTTTTCTTCATTATATTTTGCCCCATCATTTTTAGCAGAATAAAATCTTCCAATCAAGGAAATTAATTGGTTCCGTAGTGACCGTGTCGAATATGTTACCACTATATCCCATTCCGGATGCGCTGTATGCAATTCAACTGCCTTTCTTGCCAATACTATAGTTTTTCCACTCCCAGCCATGCCTCTAATGCGCTGAATTCCTGCAGTATCGGAGAGTATAGCTTCCATTTGCCTACCATCATATTTTTCTATCTGATTTGCCAATTGACCAATTGCAAATGCCTTAGTTCCATTTCTAACATTGCCACGTTCTCTATGAGTATTTATTCCATATGCCTCTTGAATCCCAGATAAAATTTTTTCATACAAATCATCCGTAAACTCTTGATCTTCTTTATTCTCCTTAATAAAATCCATCAATTCACTAATATCATGCACCAATGGATAACCATCTTCTTCTACCATTGAAGTAGGTGTATAAGTTACTGTATAAAAATCAAAAATTAATTTGCGTTTTCTAAATAAAAAATTTTGCTTTTTAAATTTTGATTCCACCTTAGCATAAATATCGTCTTGTATCATTCCATAGTCTGTCACTGGTTCTGGCAAAATATTTAAAATATATACCCCTATTTTCGAAACTAACGCCAAATCAACACAGACCCTCCTGTTTGCAATTTCGTCAACATAAATAGGGTATCCTAAATATAATTCGCCCTTTACATCTGGATATAAACTAATAAAAGTTTGAACAAACCTCTCGGCTATGTCATATTTTATACTGTCTTCCAGCGCTCCTAATATTTTTAAATTTTCAGTCATTTTTTCTATCCCTTTCTTTTTATATCACCGTTGCTATCCATTATTTATTTTATTCTATAATTATACCATACATCCACAACGGCTCAATCATAAAATTCTAATAATGGTAACGTAAATATTTTATTGGCATTATCTCAATCGGGAAAAAATAGAATAGAAAATCAGACAAGTTTTACAGATTTAAAGCTTTTTACCAAAGTTCTACATCTTGTATCACTCTGCAATTCATTTGTAATTTTTGGGGCAGACCACGATTATAAAGCCTGCCCATTTTTTTATTACTCCACGTACCAGATCTCCTGCGCCCCGTTCTCATGGGTGTGCCAGCAGGCTCCTTCCAGCGGCCCATCTACGGTGTTGTCAAAATAGTACCAGTCGCCGGAACCATCCGCCGGGTCGCATACGCTGCCGTTCCAGCGGTGCCAGCCGGTGCACATGTAGCCATCCGGGTTGAACAGGTACCAGTGATGGTTGATCGTCAGCCATTTGTTTGCCGGGTAAGCGCCGTCTGCGTACCGGTACCACCAGCCGCGCGGGGTCTTGATCCAGCCGATCCGGGTCTCCTCCGGCTCCCAGGTGCGCATAAACTCTGCGGGGTTGGCGTACAGCTTCTTGATGCCCGATGTGCTGCTGCCCCAGTCCGGAAGCTGGAAGTGGGGCTTGTCCACGATGGACTTCCAGTTGCCTCCCCATTCCAGGCCCAGGGCTGTGCCGATGGCTCCGGCTCGGCCGAAGAAGTTGCCGGATTCGTTGTAAGCGCCGGCGCCGTCGTTGCGGTAGATGTCGAAAGCTGTGCCCCACTGGTGGTAGGAGCTGTAGCTGCTGCCGGGGGCATTGGTGACGATATTGCCAGGCTTGGTGCGGCCCTGGGCGTACAGGGCGTCCTGCTCTGCTACGGTGCGCAGGGTTTCGCCTATGGCGATCTTAAGGCCCTGGCGGCTGCATTCTGCCATGAACTCTGATGCCAGTGTCTGTAAGCGCGGGTGGCATAAGTTGATATCTCTCATTTTGTTTTTCCTCTTTTCTATTATGATATGGGGAAGGCGGACAGGTTGTTACTGCCCGCCAGGGTTGTGATGTAGTTGTGATGTTATGGCTTGTTGCGATGGTCGCAACGGGTTGCGCCGGATCAGACTCACTTCGTCCGGTCTTCCGTCTGCACCTCCAGCAGCTTCTCTGTCACTGCCAGGCCTTTGATAAGGAATGCCGGTACGTTATAACCACACTCCACCAGGTTCTCCAGCACACTCCGGATCTCATTGACCAGCAGACATGCCAGTGTGAACCAGCCAAACAGCATTAAAAAATCCAGATTGATGCCAAGGACATCCCTGCCCAGTCCAATGAGCAGATCAGGCATCAAAAAAGCTACCAGGATGATCACCCAGTAGCCGACCTTTTTTAAGATTCCCCGCAGCCCGATGTAGCTGGACTCCTCTTTCTTTTTTCTCGCCTTATACCAGCCGGTCCCCCAATCCAGGACATTCAGCAAAAGATATCCGGCAAACACATACCAGTATGCTCCCAACAGTGCCGTGGCGACTGCCACCAGACTTCCAACAATCGCATTGTACTTATCTACAAATCGCATTTTTTTCATCTACCTCACCTTTCTCTCTTATTCATGGTCACAGGCTGCATGACCAGGGCCGCCAGGGATATGCCCGGGCTGTACGATCCTGCTGGTGCCGGGGGTGGTGTCGCTGGTGTATTCGTGGCCCGTGCCTTTCTTCAGTGCCTCGTTCTTTGGCTCCGGGGTCGGGATGCCGGTGGCCGGGCCGTAGGGGGTGGTTGGGGTTTCTGATTTGTGTTTGATACTCATAGTCTTGTCCTCTCTTTCTTTTTGTGAAATAAATTAAGCCGCATGAAAAGCGGCGGGTTATTGTAATTTTTTAGTTGCGTTAATATAGCCAAACTCTGTAAAAATGCTGTATTGATGAACCACTGTATAAATCGAACCCCACACCAATTGTATCAACTACATTGTGATTTTCTGTAAAAGGTATGTATACTGTTACTTTGTTGCCACCATGCCCCAACTCAATTGGGGTACTCGAAGACGATGAACCGCCTTTCCTCCCCAATAGATTTCCTGCAGTAGATGAATTTGATCCTCTAAAAATTCTAATACCACCACGAGCAAAATCCGGATTAGCATTCACTGTTTCCACAGCGATACCCGTATATCCCGTTAAATTTATGCTTGATGTTGTATAAATATAATTTCTGTTAATACCAGCTCCCGAATTAACCTGACCAGGTAGCGTTATCGAGTTTGATTCCATCTTCCCGCTGTTAGTAGTGACTCCGTAATACGTAGCACCATTATTGTAAATGTCAGTCGGATTTGCCACATACCCTTCCCATGTCCCAGTCACCCCGCCTACAACCACCCCTTTCTTAATATTCGCTGCAATGAGGTTGCTCACCGCCTGCACTGTCACATTCCCGGTCATGTACTTCCCAGAGCAGGATACCACCTTCTGGCTATTTCCCGGTGTTACGGTCTGTGCTCCCATGGTGGCAATGCTCTGTGTTACCTTACCGGCTCCGTTGTGATATCCCTCCGGGATCGTATATGTACCATTGATACCCAAAGATGCGCTTACCGCGCCTCGGTTCGTGATGGCCTGGTCCACGTAACCTGTACCGTTATGGTAGCCTGCCGGGATCACTGCCTTTCCATTTACGCCGATCCGAGAAGTCCACGTTCCCTTATTGGGCATTGTCCCGGCAACTGCTTCATCGTCACTGTCGGATGTCACCGCGGTCTTTCCAGCAAGTACATTCCCTTTAGTTGCTGTGCATTCATCAGAGCCTGTTCCGCTCCCAGCTTTCATTAAGATACATTCTGCCATTTCTTTACCTCCGATAATAAGAATTATCAGGAGGCAAAACAGCGTAAAATCAACTTTTTTCAGCAGGCACTACAGCATTATCACTTTTAAATGTACCAGAAACCAATAAAACACAAGGGGGACTTCCCTATAATTCTTATTATCAGAAGTGTGCAAAACTACCATGTTATAATGACATTACCGGACCCACCGCTTCCGCCCATTCTTGCATAATTATATCCGCCACCTCCTCCGCCGCCACCAGTTCCGGCGGTTCCAGGATTTCCACTAGCACCTGCTGCTCCTCCTGCTCCTCCACCGCCCGCTCCTCCTGCTCCGGGAGAAGTAATTGGATAAGTTTCCGACGAGCTGTTATATGCTGTTGCGCCTCCTGCTCCTCCTCCACCAGCATATAACGTACCGGTTCCAAATTCTTTTGTTGTAATGCCTTGCCCTTTTCCTTCATATCCGCTTGGAGTTGGCGATGTTCCAGCAGATCCATCAGATCCACCAGTTCCTCCACTATAACGATCAGAACTATAAGCATACAAATGGGACCCTGCACCACCTCCTGAGCCTCCATCTGACCCCCATAGACCTGAATAACTGGACCCTCGAGTTCTTTCTTTCCCGCCTGCTGCTGAAACCAAAATAGATCCATTTAAGGATGCACTTGATTGACCACCAGCTGCTCCGCTAATATCATTAGCTGCTTTTGCAACTCCGCCACCGCCTACCGTGACAATAATGGCTTGTCCCGGGGAAACAGAAATACCGTTACGATAAGAGGTATATCCCCCTCCGCCTCCTCCACCCCCATAGACATCATGATTACTGTCACCTCTCTTTGAGGATATGCCCGCTCCGCCACCGCCTGTGCAATGGATGTTGATGGAACGGACATTGGCAGGAACTGAAAATGTCCCGCTTGAAGTGAATGCTGCCCTCCCATGAGCAGTCGGCGTGCAGGTTGCATGCAATGGTGACGATGTCATCCAGCCGCCCGAACAATCACACTCGGTCCATATGCTGAAATAATACAACTGCCCAGCCTCCAGCCCACTGACAATGGCTGAATTCTGGGCATTTAATGCTGAATTTGATCCAGCACCTGACCAAACCTTATCACTGTCAGCTGCACTGGTCGGATATCGTCCCTTTTTAGCCCCTATTGTAAAATGTCCATATGGCCCCTTACCCGGGTTCTTCCAGGTTGCTATCACCTGTGAGGTAGAATAAGGGGCAACACTAAAAGATACGACACTGGATACTGTCATCGTACCAGTCCGCTTCACACCATCCTTCCAATAGGTCATACCACTCTTTACATACTGGTCTGTGGCTGTTGCCCCTCCAGTCTGTGCTGCCAGGCTCTTTGCAGTTACCTTTCCGCTGCCTCCATGCCTGCCCGCAGGGATCGTTACCGATGCCCCAGCTGCCAGCTCAGTAGAATTCCAGTTCCCTCGGTCAACCATGGTGCCGGTCACCGGTTCGCCATCCGGTCCGACGATCACTTTCGGTGCCACTACATCTGCAGCGGCTGCCGTCACAACATCCAGATCCGCTCCGCCGCCTGATTTCATCAATACGCATTCTGCCATTCTGTCTCCTTCCCATAATGGTAATTATCCAATCCTTACCATCATGTTTTACTTAATCTTACGCGTTTGCCGCCCGACACACTTTTCCATCCGGACCCTGAAACGCTATATTTTAAGCCATTCCTGCTTCCCTATAATTACCATTATCAGAAGCTCTGGATCTCTGCCAGGATCTCCGCCCTTTCCTCTTTGGTCAACCGAGAGTAAGATCCCAGGATATCCTCCAGTTCTTCACCGCGTTCCATACGGATTCTCGCTGCCTTGATAATAATGTTCTTCTGGATATTACTAAGCATCTAAGCCACCTCCGATCACTTCTGCCATTGCCAGGGTCAATTCCATATTCTCTGCTGTCAGTGCTGCTACCTGCTGTTCCTGTGTTGGCACATACGGGACCTGTTTCTCCTCTCCAGTTTCCGGATCCACATGCCAGAAGAACCCGTCGTGGTATTTATCTCCTGCGCTGCAACGGTACTGCAGGCAATCCACCGCGAAGGCCTCCGGGCCGTAGGTGCATTTGGTGAGATAATCCGCTGTTGGATAATTCTCACAGACCATTACATTTTTTACCTCGCCCTCGAATACCTGGGCAAACACTTCATGTACTATCATATCGTTCTCCTTCCTTACCATGTGATGATGACGTTGCCGGAACCGCCGTTTCCTGCATAACCATTAGTTTTTCCCGGAGAACATCCACCTCCGCCGCCGCCTGTTCCAGCGGAACCGTCACTGGCATTCCAATTGTTGCCGCGTGCTGCCCCATGCCCTCCGCCTCCGGCTCCTCCTGGTGCTTGTATGCTTGATCCGCCATTACCATTGTATCCTCCGCCTCCACCGCCAGAATACAGAGTTCCTGTCCCAAATTCACGCGTTGTTGTCTTTTGTCCACCTCCTGCCATAGAACCACCCGCAGTATGGTTCCCGGCGCTCGAAGGTGTTGTAACATAAAAGCTATCATATCCATGGCTTCCATCAGAGCCACCAGCACCAGCTGCCTCATATTGCTCTCGACCGCTGGAGTACCCGTCTCCAGGTGCGCCACCTCCTGATCCACCATATCTTTGAACATACATCCATTTTGGTGGATTGTAATTCGTATAGTATCTTGCATTTCCTCCATGAGCCTCTACTAACGTTATACTATTGCTATCTGCCTGGGAAGTCCCTCCAGAAAGTCCTGCATCACCTCCAGCTCCAACAACAACATCTATTTTCTGCCCCGGCATAACAGATATTCCGCTTTTGTAAGCTGTATAACCTCCCCCACCTCCGCTCAAAGCGCTGACGGTTGAGGTGTCACCACCGCCTCCGCCACCAGTACAATGGATATTAATAACTCTTACTCCTGCCGGTACCGTAAACGTCCCCGAAGCAGTAAATGCCTGTCGGCCATGCGCCGTGGGTGCACAGGTCGCCTGCAAGTACCCGCTGTACTGATCCCCCGCACTACAGGTACAGTAAACCCAGATGCGGAAATAGTAAGTTGTCCCCGCCGCCAGACCACCAATGATCTGCGAGCTGGTCCCGTTCACCGCGCTGTTGCTTCCAACGCCGGTATACACCCTTCCATCGTTGATATTTGCCGGATAGCTGCCTGCCTTTGCGCAGATCGCAATGCCGCTGTATGGCCCCCTACTTGGGTTCTTCCATGTCGCCAGGACCTGGCTGGTCGAGTAAGGGGCTACGCTAAAAGACGCTACGGATGCGACCGTCATACTCCCGGTCCGCTTTACGCCGTCCTTCCAGTAAGTCTTGCCGTTTAACACGTACTTATCCTCCGCGGTCGCGCCGCCGGTCTGGCTGGCCAGACTGTTGGCCGTGACAGTCCCGCCCGGCGTATAACCTGCTGGGATTTTCTTGCTCTGTCCGCAATTGAGTGAAGCGTCCATACTTCCGTTGGGCGCCATCGTCCCCGCCACCGGCTCATCCCCGGAATCCTTCGTCACCGCTGTATACCCGGCAAGAACCTGTGCCTTCCCCGCCGTACACTCATCCGATGCAGCACCGCCTCCAGCCTTCTGGATGATACTCTCTGCCATCTCCTACACCCCCTTCACATTCACCGTAAAATCATTTCCCGGTTTCTTATTATAACAATAGAACGTGATCGTCCCTGCCCCGGTCACTGCCCGATCCACACAAGCCCAGGCTTTATTCTGAAGCTTTACATTCGCTGCCGTGGTGCCTTCTGCGATCAGGATGCCGATCACCGGTGCATCCTCCGCCGTCACACCGGCTACACTGACTGTCTGCGTGTATGGGGCTGTGCCGCTCCAGCCGGAAGCAGGGAGGGCGACCGAACGACTCCCCGCTGCCCGTTCAATCCCTTGTCTTAAATACACATCATTGTTCAGCAACGCCTCTGGCACCTTAGCCATTTCTACACCATCTGCCAATGTCTCCCGCGTCCACTGTTCGATATCCGTAGTGAACTCCGGCGGATCTTTTATTACAAATGCCATGACCTACACCTCCTTAGAAAATTTCATCCATGTCGTAAATTTGCGGGATATCTTCATCTTTTCCCTTCCGCATGAATGTACGGTAAGCAATCAGATCCCCCTCCTCGTCCACGAGGCCCATTTCAGAAATTTCTTTTCCTGTCAGTTCGCCTTTTTCCAGCGTTGCCGTATACCTACAGGTTGTTTTATCCTCTGTTGTGTAAACATGGCCTTCAATATCCTTTTCCAGCAGTTTGTTGTACATTCCCACCTCGTTTCCGGTGGTCGTCTTCGGCTGTCCGGTTTCATCCACACCCCCGTCACCCCAAACCATTTTTGCAATTCTCGGAAGTGCTTTGTCCCCAGAGTGCGCCATACAAAGTTTCTGTCTCCCTATTACCGTTATCGCTGATTTACTGTTGGCCATAATTCGCCCTCCTTATAAAATATAACGGCCGCCATCCAGTTTCCGGTCGCCGTTCAGTTTCCAGCTATCATCCATCTGATTCATTTTTGTCATATAACTGTCTGTCAAAGTATTGTATGAATGTTCCGCCGTCACTTCAAGTACAGTGCCTGCACTGACATCCATTTTTTTCGAACCGCTTAAGCGCATAGCCTCTTCCGCCAACATCTCAACATATGATGTATTTGCTCTTACACTCCATATATTTGCGGCTTCGAATACTGCCCCGGCTGCAATTCGCAGGGATTGCCGAACCGGATAAAAATCAACCAGCGCCTCCCCTTCGTACCCGTTAAGATACCGACTCCCTCCCAGCGTCCAGAGCCCATTCAAGAAAGAAAACGGCTGGTTATCCCTGGAGAAGAAAGACAGCTGCATCTTCATGCGATTTCCCGCTCTGGCCACAGCCAAAACCTGCGTGTTGATCACAAAGGAAAACCACTCCATCCAAGATCTTGCATTTTTATAGATGTTGATCCGCTGTTTTACATTTTTGCCATATCCAAGTGGGAGTTCCATGTTCTCATCCACCCTGGCATAGGCATTAAAAAAATACGGTTCGCCTCCATACTCGTACCACTCTTTAATATATCCTCCTGCCATGATTGTTTTTAAAAATTCTGTCAATACCGATGGTGTCCCAGCATGCATATACCACAAGAGCGTCTGCTCTACCAGCTGTTCTTTTACGTTTCTAGGAAGATTCTGCTCATAATACTGTGCATTAAGTTCAAGCGCCATCAAGTCCAGTACCGACTCCGGTACATCGCTTATTGCTGCGTAAAGGCTTGTTGCTGCTGTATACCGCAAAAATATGCGTTTTTCCTCCTCAACCGCATAACTGATTGCCATCACCTCCGGTGACAGCAGGTTGACTGGTATGATTTGTAAAAGCTCGCCACGCTTATAGTCAACCATCTCTTAGTCCTCCATATGTGATCACTGGTGTTTTTGCCATGGCCATCTGACCAGCAAGTAGTTCCTTGTATGTGGGCTTTACAAGTTCCACCGACTGGGCGCCTGCACGCATGAGTTCATATATGAGCCTGGATGGTGTGATATCCCGCCCAATTGTTTTCTGCCATTCGGTATATGACTCGCACGCTGTCTGCACTGCTGCCTGCACCGTTTCCTCAACATCCCGGTCAGCGCGGCTTATGTAGTATACAAATTCGATTTCATACTCCACCTTTTCCGGTTTCTTGATCACGACTTTATCCGTCAGTGGACGGATATTTTCATCCCTCAGATACGTCTCAAGGCCTTCCATAAAACTATCCGTCGGGAAATCCCCTTCCACTGTCACATAGATGTCAACTTCGCCCGGAGCCTCCGACACAACCCGGCATTCATCGATCGCTGAACTGTATGTCTTAACCCAGTATTCATAAGATGCGGCAGGCCCAGCCGTTGAAAATCCTGATGGTGCGAGATAAACGCGTTCTGCAAGGCTTTCATCGCTTTCTCTGTCCGCCCCTCCAGATGTCATGGATGTATTTTCTGCACTCAGCGTGTAGGGAAGCGGATCTACAAGTGTATGGATATCTCCAGGCAAAAAACCATTTCCGGTTATTCCACTCAGCTGACACACCGCCGTCACTTCTGCTGTTAGATCTCCTGCCGGGATCCTGGCCTCCTGCACTGTTTCAAAATATAAGTCCTGCCCTTTTACACGGATTCCTGCCGGGATCCTCGCATCTCTGCTGATTGCCGCAGAAAGTGTAAAGCGCATCGTTGTCCTAGCTGGCTTTGCTTCATTTCTTGTAACGCCTTTGACTGCTGCAAGGTTATCCAAAAAATCTCCTGTACTGTATTTCAGCAATCCCATCTTTCCTGCTCGGTCCTCGTACTGGAATCCCTGATAAAGTTCTGTTGCGCAGGCATACAATATCAGCCGGTAAGGATCAGCTGGAGCAAGGCTGATATCTTTCCCGGTCAGTTCCCGGTAACGCTTTTCAAAATTTTTTATCATACGCTCCTGCACTTCCGTGAAACTAATATTGTCAATAAAGCTGACGTCCGGAAAGTCATGCAGTTTCTTCAATGCTTCTGCCATCATTCCGCCCCCTTTCCTGTAAAGAAAATTCTTGCCGTTACCACACCGTTATCACGAGCAAAAACGATATCCCTTATCTGTACCCTTGGCTCATACTTTTCCACCTTTTGTACCGCCTCCAGATAAAATAAATTCTCCGCCACCTCGGGTATGTCATCCAGACATTCCCATGAGATCCCAAAATCCCGGTCCGCCGGCTGGCTTCCCGCCTTGGTTCCGAACAGCGCAGTGAGCGTGCGCACCAGTTCTTCCTCGTGTTCTGTGTTTTCAACCGTTATCTTAAAACGTTCCATTTCTCACCTCACACATATTCCTGCAGCATCAGAGAAACTGTCGCCTTATATACCCCTCCATTGCGCAGGATGATATCATACGCTTGGGAACACTTTGTAATCACCCATTTGTTTTTTCCGATCACCTGGCGCCCCAAAACCAGCGAGTATGCTTCACCAGATTCCGTCATACGTTCCAAATTGGAAAGAAGCTTCTGCGGTCGAACTCCTAATGATGCATCCAGTACAATGTCAAGACTTGCCGTTTGAAGGTTCGGTCCCCCAAATTCCACCAATGGCTTTATGCCGATCCTATCCATCGTGTTCCACGTGGAAGAGATTTCACGCTTCAGATTCTTAAATGTCAGCACCTGGTTATCCGAAACCCTGAAACGGATCCCCCCAAATAGTCCAACCATTATCCACCATCCCTTTCTAACACTTCTACCCGACGCTTTAAGTCGACCAACTCCGCCAGCGATATGCTCCCAGCGCTTCCACACATCTGAATGTCCGGCGCCCGGACTGTATATACACCATTCTCCAAGGCTTCATAGGCATCTGCGCCAAAATTTTTTCGGTAATCCACGCCGCCCGGCGGCAAATCTGCTTCTCCCCAGAATCGTCCCATAACGATCCCCGAACTACTATCATTTGACAAATGCAACACCACGACCTGATCCCCGACGGCCGGCGGAGAAAACTCTGCCCGGAATGCAAACAGCTGCAATTGCCCAGTCGTACTGCCTCTGTCCGGATAATACACCTGCGCCGTACCCTGTTCCAGATTGACCGTTGATATAATCCCTACTCGCACAATATCCATCTTGTCTACCACTCCGTATCGCTGTCCGCCGGTCCCTCCGGCGTTCCGTTTACAATCTCCGCCATCTTTTTTTCGATCCCTGTCTGCCTGTTCACACCTTCAGCTTCGGTAACGATTCTGCTTAAATTCACCTGCATACCATAGGATTTTTTTGTAATGCTATGGGCAGTCTTTTCAATAAAGTATTTTCCGTCCATCTTCCCAAAACCAGATAGCCGAACCGTATTCGTCGCGGCTAGAGACAGCTTTGGTGGGAGCGTAAGCTGCATGGTAGCCGCTTTTCGGTTTGCATTCAGGATCGCTCCTTCTCCGATCAGTCTGGCGTCTGCTTCGTTATCCGCCTTTTGTGTGGTTTTATAAAGCCGCTCCTCGGTTCCTACGAGCACATCCACCGTCTGTTTGCTTCCCGGATTCGTATAGCTCACACGCGCACCGGTGTATGTCCCCTGCATGGTGCTTTTATAGCTCCACTTAGATACCTGGTCTGGCGTAATTGTCATAACCGGGGGCTTTGCAAAATAGTCCAGATAGTCCCAGATGACCAGCCGGTTTGCATATACCTTAATCCCCAGACCATACTTTCCACAAAGTCGTTTTATAAAGTCGCTGTCCGTCTGCTGGCTTTGCTCGGTCTTGGATATCTGGATTTCCTTTCGCACATCATAAACCAGGGCGAGCCCGTACCTGGCGGCAATCTCGCCCGCAATCAGCTGTAAGGTCGCCTGGGACCAGGTTTTTGTGTTCTCAGATTCTTTGAAGCTGGAATTTACCGGGGCAGACACTCCATTGATGTTTCCTTTTATTGGAGGGCCTGCAAAGTCAAAATCATCGACCACAAAAGCCCCACATAGGAATGCCATTTTCTCCCCGCTATAATTCCAGTTCTCAAGCACAATGGTTGGTGTAATGATGTCTCCTGTTTGCGGGATCCAGGAATTTACCCATTTTAGATCCCTGTCTATGACTGACAAGGAAATCGTGTCGGATTCGTCAACTGAATCCACATAAGAAAACCGCTCCAGATATGTATCAAGCATTTCATTCACGACGGTTCCATTATAGGCAATTTTCACGCGTTTGTTCCTGGTTGTGCTCATATGGCCCCCTTCACCTCCATAGTGGCAAATCATCCGGTGAATCCGCAGGAAGTTCCGGCGTTGCCACCGTAATCCCGGCAGGAAAAATAAAATAATCTAACAATGGAAAATTATTTTCCATCAAATAGTCCATGTGTTTCTCAGCTCCATATACCTTTTTAGCTATCATATCCCAGGTATCTCCCTGGATTGTTTGATAAGTCGCTTTCATAATAATCACCCTCTCTAAAACAAATACAAAAATATTTGTTTTTTCTATTGACACATATAATTATATGTGTTATTATAATATTGTCAGGAGGGCATCATACATGAAAAGCTATTCATCAAGAGAAGTGATCAAAATGTTAAAAGCAGATGGTTGGTATGAAGTAAATGTGGTGGGAAGCCACCACCAGTATAAACATCCAACCAAGAAGGGGCGCACAACAGTCAAACATCCTGACAAAGACATCCCCAGAAAAACGCTCGATAACATTGAATCACAGTCGGGGCTAAGATTCAGATAGCCCCGGCCTCTCCTGACAACTTAATTGAGGAGGTATTGCTATGAAAAAAACAGAACGTTATTTCTACCCCGCTATTTTCACTTATGAATCCGGCCAGGAAATTGCCGTAACCTTTCCCGACTTGAATTGCGCTACCAGCGGCACGAACGATGATGATGCCCTGTTATCCGCTCGTGAACTTCTTGGTTGCGTCCTTAATGGTCTGGAAGAAGATGGTGAGGAAATTCCCGCACCAACGTCGTTATCAAAAATTGAGATTCAGCCAAACGAACGCGCGGTTCTGATCGATGTTTATATGCCATCCATCCGAATGGCGCAGATGAACCGATCCGTCAATCGAACTGTTACGCTTCCTGCTTGGCTTAATGCCGCTGCCCTTGAGCATAATATTAACTTTTCTCAGGTTCTCCAGGAAGCTTTGAAATCGCAGCTCCACGTTTGATAGGAGGAGGGCGCCGTCCCTCCTCCATTGTTTTAGGAGAACGATGCCCTGTACTTCTCATTCTGATATCTTTCCATGAACTCCACAAATCTTTCATAGTCTTCCCGTAGAATATCCCGGAACCGGTTTTCATCTCCACCTCCCGGCGGCATCTGGATTGTCGGGCTGTATACCGGGGAAAAAGAGGAGCTGTTGTAATTCTCCGCTGCGATTCCAGTCGAAAAGCTTTCATACATTTTACCGTAGTCATTCGCCTCGTAAGCTCCAAGAGCCTCTCCCGCCTCCTGCCATAATGCCATGGAACGGCTTGATCCATCTATCGGAATGGCGTACTCCGGGCTGTCCTCCGCAAACCATGAAAGCGTAGGGCGGTTGATCAGGCCTCCTTTTGCATTGTGATCGATTTTTTTCATTCCTCCAGCCCCCGGCAGGGTCCCGCTCCTGTACTGTGTAACTGTATTTAAAGTGATCGGGATTTCAGCCTGTACACCTTCCGCAAAGGTGTTTCGGATTGCTTCCAGTATGTTCCGCGCTTCTGCTTGAATCTGCCCATTCTTAGCACTAATCTCCTGTATTACTGTATCCGGTATCTGCCCGGTCTGCTGACTTACTGTAGACACCAAGAGCGCGTAATCCGCATCATTTGCGATCACTCCACCCAGCATATTCCAGATACTTTCCTTGTCACCAGTTACAGCCGATATCTCCGTCATATCATTCAGTGCATCCGTTATGATCTCCGAGGGCTGAAAGCCAGAAACCGCCATCTGTTGTTTCAGCTGCTCCATATCCTCCTGCGTCGGAAGCATTCCCTCCATCAGGATCTTAACAGCATTCTTTGCGTCAGCACTCATTCCTGCTGCCGCGATGCTATCGGTTATGAGTTTGTCAAACCCCGACAGGAAACTCTCCGGCGTTGTGCTGTTTTCCATCAAGGCCGGGAGCCCTTCCTGAATCTGCTGGTTCATTGCATTCAGGGCTGGCTCTATCTCATCTCCATAAGCAGATAAAATCGCATCCTTCATTACCTGGTAGCCGTTCTGGATCGTCTGAGCTTTCTGCTCATAATATGCCGCCAGAGCGTCAGCTGACTTAGAGTCAAATTCTTCTTGCGTGATTCCGCCGTCCATTCCGTTTTCACCAGCAAGACGCTGCGCGTTTAAGCTTGTCAGGATCTGCTTATAAGATTCATCAATACCCGCTGTTGCCTTATCCGTGTATTCCTGTATGGATGCCTGTAGATTTTGGAAGGTGTCTCCGGTCAGTATATCTGCTCCGGCATATCGGTTTTTCAGCATCTGAAGCTCTGCGGAGTTCTCCGCCTCAGCAATCATGGACGTGATCTCTGAGATGTCCTTCAGATAGCTATCAACAATCTCCTGTCTGGGCAGGCTTAAACCTTCCTCGGTTATATGCTTTAATGCAACCTGTAATCCTGATTGCAGCGGCTTCAATTCGTCGTACAATGCCTGGTAAAAATCACCGCTTCCATCAGTCAGGCTGTTTCCTGTGGTGCTGTCTTCCCCGAACACGATCCCCACTGCCAGCTTCATTTCATAGCCGCTGTTAGTGATATATTCCTGGGCATTTTTCATATAGCTTTCCACAGCTGTGACATATGACTGCGTATCGCTCTCGTCAAATGCAATGCCAATGGACAGCTTCCACTCGGCCTTCTGGATTTCTCTCAAGCTGGAAGCAAGAGACTTTTCCAACTCCCGCACCGTTCCGGAAACTTCGCCAAAACTGTCCAGCTGGTCAAAAATATTTCCACCACCGCTGACAATGTGGCGGGCCGCTTCATCCAGTTCCTCCACAGACAGCGCGATCTGTCCAAAGTGCTCTGCAAGATTCGCCTTCGCCGCTCTGTGCTCCGCATTTTCTATCGCTGTGGCAATTCCGGCGATGGATCCTATCGCAAGCCCCGCTGCTGCCACCGGCCATGCGCTCATCATCCCGGACAGGGTCCCCAGCATCGCAATTCCATTTTTCGCCACCTGCGCCGTCTTGAATGTTCCAAATGCTGCTACGATTCCGGTAATAGTCCCCTTCACCACATCAGGATGCTTCAGGCACCAACTTCCAAAATTCAGTACCGGCTGGAATCCTTCTTTTGCACTTTTTCCGAATTGCTTAAGCTGCCTTTGGATTGTCGGCATATCTTCCCGTAACTCCCCGGTAAAACTAACAATCCACCCGGTTGCATCCCGCGTGAGTTCCCGTAGGTTTCCGGAAAAGCCTTCGTAAATTTCAATCCCAGCCCCCTCCGCTGCGCTTTTCATAAGCGTCAGATCTCCGGCGAGATTATCTATTCTCACCTCTGACATGCGCTTTGCCGCATCAGTGCTGTTATCAATTGACTGTGACAGTTTTTCAAAATCCTTATTGGATGCCGTGACTATGGCGAGCAGTCCAGACATGCCTTCTTTTCCAGCTATTCCGGCAGCATACTCCGCTTTCTCCGCCTCAGATAGTCCGGAAAATGCTTCTCGCATCTCTGTCAACTGCTGCCTAAACGGCTTCATGTTGCCTTCTCCATCTACTAGCGATATTGACAAGGCTTCCATATATCCCCGCATCTGTTTCGTCGGTTTCGCAAGATTCGTAAGCATGGTACGCATTGCCGTTCCTGCTTTCTGTCCTTTAATTCCGGCGTTTGCCATTAATCCCGTAGCAACTGCCACGTCCTCAATGGTATATCCAAATGCTCCGGCAACCGGTGCGACATACTGGAATGTCTCACCCATCATCGCCACGTTGGTATTTGAGTTGGAAGATGCCTGCGCCAGAACGTCAGCAAAATGCCCGGCTTCGTTGGCTTGCATTTCAAATGCTGTCATGGCATCCGTCACGATGTCTGACACCATTCCCAATTCCTCACCAGAAGCTGCCGCTAAATACATGATGCCAGGAAGCCCGCCGATCATGTCCCCGGTCTTCCAGCCTGCCATCGCCATGTATTCCAGCCCTTTTCCTGCCTCCTCCGCAGAAAATTTTGTGGTTTCGCCCATTTCCTTTGCCAAGGCTGTCAGCTTCTCCATGTCCCCTGCGGAGCTCTGTGAAATAGCCTGCACTGTACTCATTTGCGATTCAAATCCCATACCAACCGCAGTAGAAGCTCCCAGGATGGCTGCGGTTCCCGCTGCCGCCAGCTTCGCACCCTTTACGATTCCACCAAAGACTTTGTCTGACGCCCTACCGAGTGCATCAATCCCCTTCACGCTCATCCCGCCAAAGGAATCCCCGATATTCCGGCCTGACAAACCTGCCTGCCTTTCCAGTCCGTTTAATTCATTCCTGGCTTTTCGTATCGATGCGGCAAGCGAGGCATCCGTGCCTCCGGATATCATAATTTCCAGTTCATAATTCTTTTTTCCAGATGCCACTTAACCCCGCCTCCTTCTCCCAGCCTGTGACCGTTCTTCCTTGGCCAGATCCGCTGCTTCACGCATAAACCTGCAGGACTGTTCTATCGGCAAGTCATAAAAAAACTGCGGACCGGACTTTGTGTACCGGCCTGCAGCAATGAATGCCCTGTTTGCTTTCTGGATGTCCGCCGGGCAGCTTATTCCGACATTAAGAAAAAACGGTATACCCTGTTTTTAAGATACACCGAATCCTTGGCTTTAAGCTCCATAACGGCCTCCAGTGGAATCTTACATACGCGCGAAGCGATAACCTGCGCAAATAAAAGTGTGCTCTCCTGCAGCGCGATCTCATTCCCGCCCTGCGCGGAATACAAGCTATAGATCGTATTGAGCTCCCGCCCAGTCATATCCCGCAGCCTGGTCATATCCAACCGGGTGATATGCATCCCCTGATAATCTACTGGTGTATTCAGATCCAGAATCAGATAATCCTTTACCGCTTCCGCTTCCTGTTCTCCTACTTTTTTATCCTTATCCATTTCCTTCCTCCTAGCACATATTTTTGACATCTTTCAAAACATCTTTGCCGTTTACAATGTAAACTCCATTTAACCTGTCGATCTCCAGCATAGTTTTTCCATTTAAGACCAGCTTGTAATAGCTAAGCCCCAAGGTAACACTAGAGTTCATCTTTGCCCCGGCCTTCGCAACTCCAGGTGTAAATTTTTTCATCAGTCCGCGTACAGAAACGCTGACAGACCGATAACCAATCGCCCCAGTTCCTGCATCGGACCCCTGCAGGGCTCCGTTCAGCGTGAGGTCCGCAGCTTCCGACGGATCCATAACAGAAAAAATATCCTCGCACAGCGACAGGAACCCGATCTCCATTTCCATATCTTCGATCAGTCCAATCACCGGGATGTCCATGTTCCCGCCGGTCCCAGCCCCTTCCATGCTATCGGTCAGATTCGTAACCTCAGGGAGCGTCACCTCTCCGGCTATGCCGATGAGCTGCCTTCCGTTTTTGTACACGTTAAAACGATTCATTAAATGCGGTTTGAACATTCTTTATCCCTCCTGATTCATAGTTGTCTCCAGTGCGGCTACATCAAACTCCATCAGGGCGTTGATGTACTCAGCTGGAGTAAACGGTGCAAAATAGATATGCAACTTTAAGTGCCCGGCCAGTACATCCTCCAGCGTGTTTTCATTCTGTTTGAAGTCTGCATAAAGTCCGGCGCACATGCCAGCAGCAGTCAGGCTGTTCCCCCAGATATTAAAGCTGTTTACGATATCATCCACAAGCCTCCGGTTCATGCTGCCGTCCAGCCGTTTCCTGTACTCCACAACAAAATAGTTCGCCACATAGTCAAACATCCGCCTGCACCCGATCCAGCGGTCCTTCGGATCCGTATTACCGGGATAGCATCCGGTATTATTGCCGTATGACTTCCAGGTAACGTCGCGGAAGGCCGTCACAATGCCCGCGCCATTTACAGCTCCGGCCTGTGTCTGGTCAAGAAGGATCTCTGTCCCGTCCGCAAGGACAGCCCCATCTGCGTTCAGTTCCTTATTGGACGGATACAGATATGGGACATCGTTATTGGCTACTGTATTGTAACTCATCATGGCGCCGTATACCGCAGAATAGCGGTACCGCTTTCCTCCCGCTGTCACCATGGGCCATAATACGATCGCGTGCTCATCATAGTATCCCATATCCTCCTTCACTTTTTCGCAATCGCTGTATTTCTTTGCGAGCTCCGTATCCAGATCCAGAAGGCAGGTGCAGCGAAAAGCTCCAGAAATATCCCTACATTTTTCCTGCAATGCCGCGCCAATGTTCGGTTTCTGCGTCCATCCAGGGGCCAGAAGCATTCCGGGTGATACTCCATACAGCGGGTAGATCTGACGCAGCACTTCCATCCCGGTTTCTTTCCCGGTTTCCACATCGTATGCGCCGATCAGATCTTCTTCTGTCACCATATCCGGATCGATGAATTTTCCCGTTACGGTCAGCTCGGCCACTCCATATGCTACGCCTGCACTGAGCAATGTGATCACCAACTGCCCATAGCTATCGAAATCCACAATGTAGTCCGTCCCTTCCACGAGTGCATACGGCTCTCCAGGAAGTCCGTTCTCCCCTGCTCTTGCTTTCCCAGTCCTAGCACTGCTTAACTGCGCGGTAACGGCCACCGTGCCTTTTAAAATCCCCTCAGCATCTACCGTGGCCTGATGGTTTTTCACCTCGCAGGTCTTTTCCGGAAATTCCTGCATATGCCGCTCCGGATCCAGTACATTCACAAAAATGACCGGATTAACCTGAAACAGTTTGAAGCTTGCATCCATGCTCTGGCACAGAGTATATTTTTCCCAGTCATCACTATACCCCAGCGCCTCCACCGCTTCCTCAAAGCTTCCCGCTCTTACCGGTCTGTTTATCGCAGGATTCCTGGCCAGATTCACCGGCGCAGTCCCGAATATCACCTGCACTCCGTATTTTGTTGACATCGGGCTGGGGAAAGACGTTGCTTTCTCTGTAACCTCAATTCCGTGCTTATATGCCATTACTATGTCCTCCTTTTTCTGCCCGGCGATAGAGCATATTCAGACTGCTCTCCGGGTCTCTTAATTCCTTCTTTGCCTGTGCGATCTGTCCTGTATCCACCATAAGATCCGCCAAATACGGCGCAGTTTTCAGTGCCGAACTAATCCGTGGCGGGTATCCCCCGCTGAATGTTGATCCCGCCTGAAGCACCCCTTCAATTGAAGGGCCTATATACATTTTGTTCATAAAAATTCCTCCATCACTGAACCCCGACTGATCTGCGGCAGATTCCACATCATCTCTAACGCGCCAAAGAATTGCGGATAAGTGTCATCCTCCTGATATGCCATGTTCATCTGTTTATTGCACCAGAACTGACCGAGTATAGGATCATTCTGAAATCTTCCCACAACCCGTTCCATGATGGCCGTCAGAGAGTAATATCCTTTCAGCTTTTCATCGTCGTCATAGATTGCGAAGGCGATCATTACGTGGGCAAGATTTTCAGTCATCCCATCAACCGGTTTCTGATATTCGACCGTATCAATCCTTACAATAAAATACGGAAACAAATCCGTTTCCTCCCGAAAATTTCCAGTCCCGTCCGATTCCGCATCGTAAGGCATTTCTGCAAAAACCGGGAATATCGGAATTGCCTGCTGGTATCCCTTTAGCATTGCTGGCTTCCCCGCTTTATCCACCAAGGATACCTCCTTTGCCAGCTGCTCGATTTCTGCTATCAGCTGCCGCTGAAGCTCGTTAATCGTCATGTTAACCTCCCAGTACCTGGTCTACGAATTTTCGCAGATTCTCCTGCAGATCCCCGGCAATGAATGGCTCTACAACGCCAAACACATGCTTATCGCTGCCCAGCATGACCGGAATGGAATTACTGAACTTCTCATGGATTCCCAGTCTCCCCGCTCCTTCACGCTGCGCAACTGCCATATGTTTGACCTGTGTTCCTTTCTTACCCTTTTTTGTGTCTCGTTTCCTTATCTGATTCTTATTAGCAATGTTGTTGACAAACGCCTTGATTCCGCTCCGCTGGTATACGAGCGGTTTCATGCTTCCTGATTTCACAACCTGCACCTTCGTCACCCGGCCGCGTCTTACCTTAAATTCTTTCAGCGGTATGGGCTCCCCTTCGGAACGGATAGTCGCAGACGGGTTTCCGGAAGACGTGCTCTTTATCTTCATTGCCCTCTTAAATCCTGCATTCCTGATGGTGTAAGCGCTTTGCGCCTTATCGGACAGCCGGTCTCTTGCCTGCTCTGCAGTCACTTTTAAGGCCTTCTTCAACACCTTGTTCTGTTCCTTTGGCTCCACCTTGCCCAGCACCCGTTTCACCTCATCCATATTAATCCCAATCAGCAAGATTGCTTTCATGATCTTACCGCCTCCAGACTGATAGAATAGATCCCGGCCTCATCCACCGCGTCCGTGATGATATACGCTTTCCCATCCAGTTCCAGGCTGCGCCCCAGAGCTGGAAGCCGCCCAAACTCCTGGCCCGATACGTAAAACAGGACCTGCTTTTTGTAAATCCCCTGCCGGTATTCCTGCTGCCCCTTCTGGCGTTTTTCTCTCTCGATCATTTCAATATCGTCAATGATGATCGTCATCTTCCGATTTCCGACCAGATGCTCCTCTCCAAACTCCTCCGGGTTTAAGAACACCCGTTTGACATCCCTCTGAAGAAGCGCCTTGAACCCCAGCATCACCTCACACCTCCAGCGCTTTGCTGACGCCTCTGGCACTCAAAACAGCAATGATTTCATTCACTTTTGCAAGAATGTCAGGGGTATCTGCGTTTTCCTCCAGGGGCAACAACTCTGTCGCTTCACCAATCAGTCCGATCCCAGGCTTTCCTTCCGGGCCGGGCTGGGCGGCCTGGGCAGCCGCCTCCTCCAATTCATTGAGCCTTTCCGCCGTGATCAATTCACCATTCATCCACTTATGCGCTGTATATGCCATCATGTACCTCCTGATTATCCCAGCAGTTTTACTGTTACTGCAGCCGCCGCTTCCGCGGCATCTGCAACCGCATAGCCTGCTTTTGGAAGTTCTCCACTTACTCCTTCCGCGGCCTTAGTTGCTGTAATGCCATCCACAGAATAGTACACTTCCGTTCCGGCTGTAATCGTTTCACCAGCCTTTTTATCCATTTTGAAAACGCCCTCCATATGGATGCTCCCGGTCTCTCCTTTCGGGATCGGCCCTCCCGCCACGCCAATCCGGCTTCCAAATACTACTACGTCACCGGCATTGATCACTGTGCTTCCAGTGTTTTTGTAATCCAGGCTTTCGCCTTTCTGAACATAACCTGCTTTCATATCGTTTCATCCTCCTTATTTGATGATCTCGCCCGGGTTTTTAGCAATTCCACGGAAGTCGCGTACCGAGATTCCCCAGTCAGTGTAAATGTCCCAGGTATATCCCAATGTACCAGGAGCCTCCATGCGGCGCACAATCGGTGTCTCCTGTCCATTCAAGTAATCCACCTGAATAGACTTTGCACTCATAGGATCTGCTACCATGAACCACGGCGCTGCCTTGTCCCCGGCTAAAGCATTCAATACCGGCGTCTGTACAATATTGATCGGATAGTTGTACAGCGGGTTGATATCATTGTTTGCGCTTCCGGTAACCTGTGTGGAATGAAGGATGACTGCCAGGTCAAACTCGTATCCTACCGGTACGATAATCCACTTCGGCGTTACATAGATAGCATCGCCAAACTGGTCTTTCTGCTTCTGCATCTGCAGGATGATCTGCTGGATGGCCTGCTGCGAGGGCTTCGCCCCTGTGCTCATTACATTTGAATGTGCCGCATCAAACAGCGCTTTCCCATCCCAGATTTTACTGTTCCCGAACAAAAGAGAATAAACCTGCTTGTCAATTGTCATCTTTGCTTTTGTTGCATACATGCCCGGCACCTTGGTCAGAAACCCGATATCATCATTGATAAATGCCTGCCTGGTCATGGAAAACTGTTTTCCGTAAGTTTTCAGCTTCCGGGTCGGCAAAACCGCAGTTTTTGGAATATCAGACTTGATTTCCCCATTCTCCGGCACCTCCCCAAAATCACCAAGACCGCCGATGACATACTCATGGTCTGTCGTCTCCTTAAAGTCACTCAAGCTTCCTTTCGTTGTCCAGGCCTGGAACGTGGTAGGCACATGATTATACAGCTCCACGATGCTCTTGCGGATCGTGCTGTCAAGGATTGCAGGAAATGCTGCCGTCGGATTGTAGAACTGCCTGCACAGATGATCATATACATCGTTGGCGCTCATGCGCATGAGTGCCATGGCATCCTCTCCCTCCCTGGCCAGGCACTGAATCGCCATATCGCGCAGGCTCATCCCCCGCAGCTCTCTTGCTCCTTCTGCCGGTCTCTCCGTAGATATACCGGACCGCATCATCATGGCATCCGAAGCGGCTTCCCGGAACTTATCCCCCTCATCTGCCGTCACCCGTGCATTTACCGGCGCCGCTGTGCCCTGCAAATGTTTTAACACTGCTTCGCGCACCTGTTCAACACTGCTGCCGTCACGGATATACTCACCAGGCTCGATTTCAAAACTGCGACACAGATCCGTAATATCCGACACGCGCCGACGTTCCTCGGCGATTGCCCGCTCTGCTGCCTGTGCAGAAGGATCCGCTCCAGATGTCTGTCCAGCACCCGCATCAAGCCTCCGGATTCCGGCTCCGGGTTCCATATGCCCGTCCGTCGGTAGGCTATCCAGTTCTTTCTGTAAACCGTCAAATTCAGCCTGCTCCTCCGTAGTCAGATCCCTGTTCTCGTTCCTCGCAGCAATCACCAACTCCTGCTGACGCTGCATAATCTGTTCTCTTGTCATTTAGTTACCTCCTTAAATTTGTTTGCATTTATTTGAAGCTGCCGGCTGAAAAAATCCAGCGTTCTTCCGGTTGTTCTCGGGTGTCTGCCTCCTAAGTCTCTTCCTACGCCTACTGTCGGGTCGGCTGGAACCGAAACAATAGAAATCTCAAATGGCGTCCACCGCTTCGCAATATCACAGGGCCCGGTAAAGCGGCCATCGGTAGATTTCTTTCCGGGCAAAACTTCCTCCCAGTCGTCAACCATATATCCGACAGAAACGCCTTTTAATGTCCCACTTTTGACTTTTTTGTATATAACTTCAGATTCCATATCATCATCGAACTGAATTTTTGCATGGCATCGCTTATCTTCTTCCCATACTTTTAAAATTTTTCCAATGACCGCATCGCGTTTATGATTAAACAAAACGCAACCAATGCTGTTTAACCTGCCCAAATCCACACATCCTTTCGTGTGATCCAGGATCTCTACGCCCCACCAGCGACCGTATGGCTCCTCTGATGAAAACGATAATTCTACAGTCCGATCCTCCCCATCTGATTCCCGGATGGATGCAAAGAGAAATTCCCGCCTTAAATCCCCACGCATTTCAGATCGCTTTTTCTCCCCCTGTTCCCTTGTCAGGTTCCTTGGAATTGCTTGTCTTTCCAAATATCACACCTCCCATATCAATACCTTTTTCACGGCCATAGTCCATAATCTCGGCCATCTCATTAATCTGTTCCTTCCAGTCCTTCCCGTTCTCAGCTGCCATATCTGCCCACGTTTTTTGCCCGGTATTCAGGGCGGTCTTGTTTGCATTTGCTTCCTTGAGCGGATCGATCCAGCGCTTTGGCGCCTGAATCCACTTATGTTCCAGATATCGCTCTTTATCTTCCCAGAATCCTTTGATATCCACTTTCTTTGCAAGCACCAGCGATATCACAAAGGTCTCGTAAATTTCGCTCATCACCTCCATAAGCTGGTCCCGGTCTTCCGCATAAGTCAGATCATCTTCTATCGAACCCTGCCGCGCCGAGCTGTAATTGCTTTCTGACATGTCCCGGCTTGTCGTCTCATAGCTGAGTCCTTGTCCGGATGCGAGCATGCGCATTTCCTGTTTCACATATGATGTTGCATCCGTGGCCTGACCAGATGGATTTACCACCTCCACATCATCACCCTGATTGAGGTACTGAATCATGCCCGGCGTGAGTGTTTTTCCCTGGTAATTGTACTTCCCGCTTTCCGGGTCTTTATAGCCGGTTCCGCGCCCCGGCGTTCCTGATTCCGGCCGATCCCGTTTTATAAAAACGGACAGACACGCAAGAATACGCTCTTTAACCGCAATAGATCGCATAAATTCATTGACATCGCGAACCCGGGTAATTGTCGGTGTCATATCCGATATTTCCCTGATCTGTGAAGGACGTGATTTTGTGTAATAAAAAATGACGTCCTTGGCTTCAACATAAATTGAATCCATGGCAGTCATTCCATCAATCGTATACTGTTTTATATAATATCCTACCGGCCTGTTGTAAGCATTATATTCAATGCCTCCAACAACTTTATTTCCTTTTGTTTTAGGTGAAATCGCAACGATATCTAACTCATCCACCTCAAGGGCCTGCAGTTTAAATGGCACGAGACCTCCGGCCGTATACCGCTTTAAAAACAGGATCCCGCCGTCAATCTTTTTTCTCTGAATCGCCATACGCATCATGGCATTAAAGTTTTGTGTTCCAGTCACATCGCAGTTCTGTTTTTTGCACCATTCTTTCCATAACTTTTCCACCCGGGCATTCATTGCCTCATCCCCGACATTCGCGCGCAGCCTGTAGCCCGCCCCAAAAACGTTGCGTTTATATGCCCCGGTTATGGAATTCATGATATCCGAGTTCCGTTCCAGATCACGGGCGCGGGCCCTGACCGTATCGCGGTCATATCGGTCCGTCATCTCCGCAGATTCGTTTATGACCCTCCAGTTTGCATTTGCTCTGCCGTAACTTGCGGCATCATATCCGCGGGATTCTTCCAGCGCGCGGCGGTATGCCTCCCGTCGCCACCCCGCTTCCGGTGATATCCATCCAATTAAATTATCTAATGCATTCATGCTTTACCTCCCATCGAATACCGCTACTACCGTATCGCGGAACAGGGGATTATCATCATCGTCCAGAAGTGCGGCCTGGAGCTTACGCTGCATATCCCATAAAAGTGTAAGATCAGCTCTGGTCAAACTTCTCGTTCCAATCCGGTATGACTGCCCTCCCCTGAGCACTGCATAAATCGCCTCGTTAACGACCACAAGCTGTTCCTCGGGCTTCCCGAATAATTCCAGTTCTTCCGCCATATGTCCTCCTTAAATCCACGCTTCCTGCTCCTGGATCCAGTGCTCCTCCGGTGCATAAGCATCTTTTTCTTCTTGCGCCGGCGCAAGTTCTTCATTTTCCCGCTGCAGGTGCAGGCTCCTAACACCAAGTATCTCCGCCGCTGCCATGGCATACACCTCACAGTCCAGGTAATGGTTAGCCGCGTGTGAGTGTTTCGGTACCCACGTAGTCCTGCTGCTCCCATTATTAGTCCGAACAGTTACTTTGTGCTCGGACGTAACCTGCTTGGCGTATTCCTCATCGCACCCCTGATACACCATCCAACTTCCGGACCCGTTGTCCCTCCCCATTCTCGCGGCAATGGAATCCTTGTACTGATCGCCGTCAACCAGAACCAGCTGCATTCCATATGCCTTTGAGTTCACCTTATCTACCTTGCTGATCTTGTATCGGTCGCGCATAGGATTGCTGGAACCTTTCACCGGCAGCGCCCAATCAGAATTGTCAACGCAAAAATCATATGTAGCATCCGGCTGGTATCCTGAATCGATCAGTGCCAGATTCACCACAATCTTTCGTCCGTCCTCCATTTCAAACTCCCGGTTCATCATCTGCTCAATATCAAAAAACGACAATACCTGTCCGTGGGCGATGTTTTGACTCGTGGTGAAGTCCCCAAACGCTCTGATGGTATAGTACAGGCTGTTTTCCTGTACATCCACTCCTGCCGTCAGCAGTTTCGTCCATTCCGGAACCACCAGTTCCGACAGCTCTGTCTGCCTCTCCATCACCAGATCTTCCGTGGTCTTCAGTTTTGTATCTTCCCACGGCTCCGCCAGCCAGGAGTTTACAAAGTTCTGCAACAGCTCCGGATCCTCATATGATTTTAAATATTCCTCTGCCGCATCGGCCCAGGTAACGAATACGCTGTACAGGGAATTGATCCAGAAACCGGTGCTCTTTGGGTGTCCAACACCACGCTTTTTTACCGCAATCCACTTGCCGTCTCTGAGCATTTTAGGCTTGTCACCGTCCGATATCTCGCACCCGCACTCCTGGCACACATACACTGCAGTTTTGGCCCTGTCATAAGGACTTAAGCGCTTCTCCTTATCTTCCACGAAAATGACCTGCTTGAATTTCAGTTCGATCATGGTTCCGCAGTGGGGGCACGGCACAAAATAATGCCGTACTTCATCCGCATTATCGTGCAGATTCCAAATATAATTTGTCCGCAAAGTCGGAGTGGAACACGCATAGACTTTGCTTTGGTTTTTGTAGGTTTTTACACGCTCCATGGCAAGATTAAAGGGCGATGCCTCTTTTTTGGAGGCTCCGCCCATCTTGTCTATTTCATCAAAAAACAAATATTTAATCGCCTTGGATGCCAGCTTTGCCGGTGATCCGGCCCCTCTAAGGTATAACAGCATTGTTTTGAACTTCAACCGTAATTCCTTGGAACTGTTCTCATGAAATAATCGCCGTATCTCCGGTATCAGCCTGAAAGCCGGTTTCAGCTTATCATTTGATATATCCTTCGCCAGATCATCCGACGGATAAACAATCATAGTCGGCGCCGGAGCTTCCATGATCAGGTAGCACAGGATGTTGATCAGAGCCTCAGTCCCACCTATCTGTGACGCCTTGCAAAAATATATTTCCCGGATGTATGGATCGTTAAAAGCGTCCATGATCCCAGCCAGATATGGCGTAATGTCATTGGACCATTTCCCGGATATATTACTGGAATCATCCAGTACACGGTATTTTTCCGCCCACTGGCTTACCGTCAGTTCCTCTGGCTTTTCAAGGGTCCGCTTTATCACGCGCTGGAATAACCGTAACGTCTTTGCCCTCGAACGGCTCCGCTGGCTCATCCGCTCCCCCTCCAGTCCAATCTCCGCTTAATCTTCCCCATCACCATCCTCCTCATCTTCATCAAAATCATCGGGCCCGTTATGGTCGATCTCGTCCGGGTTGTATTCTGCCAGTTCCTCCATTGCATCCATAATATCCTTCTGGATAATCCCGATGATCCGATTCACATCCTTTTCACCGGAAACTTCCATTGCCATTTTTGACGGAAGTGCCAGCAACCGGTTCTTGAATCGTATCAACATGTCCGAAAGATAGCATTCCACGTCGGCGGCTTCATGCAACTCCCTCCGGAGTTTTCTGAGTTTCAAAATGGAGATCTGTTTCTTCACTTCCTCATGCTCCGCCTGTATCGCTTCCTTCGATATGGATGTCCTGCGCCCCGTTTCCGCATTTATTTTGTAATCAACATATTCCTGGATGCTTTTTTCCAGGTTATAGCCACGTTCTCCGGACACAGTTTGGAAGAGCCCTTCCTCCTTGAGTTGCCGAACCCTTCGTGATGATATACCCAAGCACTGCGCCAGTTCTTTCTGGTTTACGATCATATCTCGCTCCCGTTAACGTTCCTTCCCCCAAAAGCGGAAGGAAGTGCCCTGAAATTTTTTCTTTTACAGAGGGAAATACCGGGCGTTCCTCGCCCCGCACCCCGCCCCACCCCTTAGGAAGTACCTAAGAGTGGTTGTCTGAATATTTTGTGTTTTCGAGACAGCATTAAAGGCACCCGACTGCTCGGATGCCTTGTAATCACTCATGAGTATTCTGATAAGCCTCGTTGTAAATATCATACAATTCCATCATAGCCTTCAGGCCCTTATCTTTAGTGTCTAATAGACTATCAATAATAATGCCCATTTCATCTTGTACGCTTTCTTCTGCAACTTCACTCTGCATTTTCCTCAAAGCACTTACTGCATTTTGTATCTGAATCACGCTATTATCAAGCTGTTGTTTTTGCACGACATATTCTCTCTCTACATCCCTTTTGCATGCAAATGCTGTCATCATTTTTGTGAGCTGTGATGCCTGACTCACCCCTGCTTTATCACAGGCTTCTGCAAACTGCTCCACCAGCTCGCGCTTTAGCTTGTAAGACTTACTCACAAGTCCCGCCTTGGCATTCCACTTGTCCTGCGGCCTAATCTTCTTTTCTTCCACGGCTATCCCTCCACATACAGAATAATCCTATTCCAAGCTTTGCTATAGCTATGGCAATAAAGAAGATTCCCAAAAATTTCAACGCTTCTACCATATTGATTTTTTACAGATGAGTGTGATATACTATCCTTAAGGGAAGGGCTTGCGCCCCTCCCCGCTACTCCAGTAGCTTTGAAACAATCAGTAGGATGATTCCTACTACTAAGTCCGTTAGCATTCCGACCAGCCAAGTCTTGAATTTGCTATCGGGCTTTTTCTTTCGGCTTCCGCCTCTCATCTGATTTTCACCTCCTTTTGTATATATCATAACATACGGTGCACCGTATGTCAATGTTTTTCTTTTTACTTTTTTAATCCTACAAAAGAAAAGCACCCATCTTACGACAGGCACCTTTCCAGAGGAGAGTATTTTTTCATATAGAGCGACCGCATCCGGAATCGAACCGGAACCCAGGGTACTGTCCTGTCCATCTGCCATTGATGGTATGCTCCACATAATCGCCAGACAAGCTGTGACCCCCGGCTGTCGCATATTCAAACTGGGGAAGATGCAGTCCATACGCCGCCGCAACGTACCAACTGCATGAGGGTTTCCAGCTCCTACGAGCCATTTTGGTATGGCAGTAACATCAGCACACAGGCTGTTGTCCCCTGAAGTAGACTGCCTCTTTCCGGCGCTTTATTCACATCCGTTAAAATGGAGTTTTCTGTGCTTCCAGTAATTTCCCACCTTTGCACAATATAAGAATACCATATTGACTTGTCCCGTGAGTCCCAATCTTTAAGAAATTTTTCTTTGGCTCAACAGCCAATAGAATTTTCTTCTTCGGCTGTAATATGTATTGCGACTACATGGAATCCCCATAATCATCTCTAAATAACGCCATGTAACATTGTCATCCGTCACCGCTTTTAGAAGATACTGGTAGATGTCCGGATCCGCATCAATCGCCGCCTGCTCAATCAGCTTGCAGTTCTGCTCCAACTGTGCCCGTCTCATCGCTAGGTTCTGTGTGGCATCTCCATTACTGTGATATACCGGCATATCTGTAATCTCCATTGCGCCTACGGTATCTGTCTTGTATTTCAATTCATCCTTCCACTCATTGTACTGGAGACACCAGTAATATAGCTCTTTAAACCGGTTCTTGCTGATTCCATATTTACTATGATTCAATGGCCTTACGTTTCCCATCGGCACCACCTCCCGTCCTCCTCTGCCAATATGCCCCGACCGCATACAAGAAGCCTCCGCACTCACAGGTGCGCTGCCTGCTGTCCGCCGAATACTTACGGCCGCACACCCTGCATTCCTTTCTGACATCAAACAGATTCACCTTCTCCATCCTTACTCCTTTCTCCCGGCGGCCTCCGCAACTCCGGTACCGCACACAACGCGGTGAAGCAATACGCCGGCATCCTCGCGCTCCACGTCTTCGGCTTGGGCCCGGTCGGCATCTTCTCGTAGCCGGTCTGCCTGGCGCGCTCTTGGGCGGCGTGGGCTTCCCGGCGTTCTTTTGTTGTCTGTTTCATAATTCTCCTTCTTTATGAAAATTTCAGTTTAGAGGATTAAAGATACGCTGCATCCGGTGCAACCACGCCGTATTTTCCAATCACAAACGACTGATGATATTCCAGCTCCCGGATAACCGCCGTGATAGTTTCAAATGCCGCAACCAATTCCTGATAACGGAATATAAAACCGATTACCTCTGTGTATAAAAACATCTGCTGTTTTTTCGTCAGCCGCTCCAACGCCTTTATCCGCTTGTTCTTTTCTTCCCAGATGTCGCTTCCATAGATGTTTTCACCTTCCAGCAACTCTATCATATCCGTATCCGATAACATGCAGGCCGCTGTATTCCACCAGGCAACCTCCGTATAAGTACATTCATCATCTTCGCAAAACTGCTGCTGTTCTTTCCAGGGCATTTGATAGCTTAACTTTTGCCTAATGTCCCGCATCTCACCCATCATATCGGCTGCAAGTTCACCCATTTCATTAATTTGGTCACTGTAATGATCCCAATACTGGCTGTATCTTTCGTTGCCGTCATAATAATAATCTATAATTTTCTGCAAACCATCATCTACGGACCACAGGTCCAGCTTTTTAAACAGTCCCATTGTCTCTCCTTTCTTCAGAATCCCGGAAAATGTTAATTTGTTAAGCTACATAATCCTCAAAAAATTTGCATGACCGCCATATAATCCGGTTATTTACCCAACGCTGCATATCCCGGTAGATCGGCGCTGCGTGCTCCTTGTCGTATACCATCACATAAGGATCAAACTTAAGATCCCGCAAAGTATATATCCTATGTAAGTCCTGCTCTATCGTGCTGTCAAAATTGGTCAACACATACACTACTTTTCCAGCTTCAGACTTTCGACTATAACACTCAGAAAATCTCTTAAAATCCTCTGTAAGATCCTGATCGGGCTGATCCCAGGCCATATGCACTCGCTTAATTCGCATCCGGTTCAACATCTCGATCCGCTCCGGCGTCGCCAGTCTCACATCAATTCCTTGCGTAAAATCTATGACCGCCCTCGATTCTACAAGTTGCCCCAGCAAATCCTCCCAGTCCCGGCAGGCAAATATATTAGAATTGCATAACTTAATCTTCCCCTGTCCGTTCCAAAACTCCCGAAGATTGGCAACCTTGATGCTACACCGTCCCTCTTTCGCTGCTACATGGCAAAAACTACATCCGCGCGGACATCCTCTGGTTAAAAAACCAAAAGCAGTATCCTTAGTCAAATCAGGGTATTTATACCCCCGATGGTGCAGTCCTTTTTCTTCCTTCTCCAATGCAGACAGGCTCCTCCTGTTAGTCCGCATTCCCATCCATCGTACAGATCTGTTTCCCTTGAATATTGGCAGGTTTCCGGATCGTATTTCTTTCTTAATCTAATCAGGCAGTGACCGCTTTTTTCGAATGTACATCCACGACATGTCCCCGTCCATAAGTGCTGTGTACAATACCGGATAATGAATTCATATGCCTGTTCTGCTATCCAGTCAGTAACCTGTTTCCGGATTCCCATCACTCTTTTGATCCATCTATCTTTTTTCATATCTTGCCTTCTTTCTCAAACGGCTACATTTTGTCACCGTTTCAATTATTTTAACCAAATGATTCCGTTTAAATTTGCGTCCTGCTTCCGCTTCGCACTCTCCTGCTCCGGCATATTCCCGACTTTTTCCTCGTCCAGATAATTTTTTCCGAAGATCCGGATAAAATCGTCCCGGCTATGGGTCCTCTCAAATGCCTGCTGCCCGGTCCAATGCAGGTGATCCATCTTTTCACGGTTTCCATGGACTCCTTCACGGTTGTCCCGATGGCACCGGCAGCAGAGATGCACTTTTAATCCGTATTTCTCCGATAGCTTCCGGTTCGGGTTCCCGCCGAATATGTGATGCTCCTCCAACTGGCCGCACCGACCGCAGAGGAAGCACTCCTCTGCTGGTGTCGGCTCCATGATGCTTTTCATTATTTTGACGCTTCTCTTAACGCTCTTATGGCATTCAGCAGGTTTTCTGCTGTGGTCTCCATCTCCTCAAGCACCTTCGGTTCGATTGGCCACTCCCCAATCTCGAAGGTGTTTGACAGTCGCTCTGACCATTCCGCTGCCTCTTTCCATCTGCGGTGTTCCTCATTTTCTGTTACCTCGGATCCATCATGGCATTTGATATAGCTCTCCGGCAGGGTGTCCGGGTAGCTCTCAATTCCCTGCTGCACCGGCTCCCCCTTAGTATCTACTTGGCTTTCCTGTGCTTCACTGGCTTCCGGAATCTCCGTTTCAAAATCTATATCCTGCTCTTCGGTATCAGTTTCTGTTTCTTCCGGTTCCGGATCTTCTTTCTCCTCTATTTTAGCCGGTTCTATAGTGCTTTCCTGTGCCTCGGTCTCCTCAATAACTTCTCCGCTCTCCTGATCTGCTCCTGTCTCCGGCTCCTGCGGTTCCGTTTCCTCGTCCCTCTGTTCCGCTCTACCTGCTGCCGTTCCGTCCTCGCTACGCGGTTCCGTCCTGGCTTCCGGTTTCTCTTCTGCCTCCTTCACAGGTTCAGCCTTTTTCTCTTGCGCCGGCGCAAATTCCTTTTTATCCTCCGGATATGGTTCTCCGTATACAGCTTCCCATGATGTCCTCGTTTTGGGTGTCGGGCATAGCCCACAAAGAACACGGAGCGCCGCCTCCCATGTGTATGCTTCTGTCTGGTTTTCTCTTACGTTCAAAAGTTCCAGATCCTGATCCCGCCCCTTTATCGACAGCATGAATTTTCCCACGCCCCGGACCCTGGCAAATTTCACGCATACGCCGTTTGGCGCAAGGATCTGTACTGCTGCTTCACGATCGACAGTTTCCTCAGTCATAGCCTTATGCATCCCCGGATATTCCCGACTGTTTTCCCGGTAATACTGGTGCAGCATCCTGGCAAGGTTTGATTCCAGATCCGCCTGCTGCCCGTCCTGTCCCTCGATCAGCACTTCCAGATCCGTCACTTTGCTTTCATCCCGGATCTCTTTCTTTACCTCCCGGATCACTTCCCTTGTGGTCCCCGGAGGGAGCGCATCGATAACGGCATCTGACATTGTGATCATCTCGGCCAGGAGCGAAGCCCCGTATCCGCTGTACTTCTCGTCAAGCCTGTCAGAATAGCCATCTTCCGAGAATCGGTCATTGACATCGATCATGCGGGACACTGCATCATCCCGGATCTTGTACTCATTCCAGGCAAATTCTGCTATGGATTTATAACCGCTCGCCCTTAATATGTCCGTATCCCGCGCCACCTTGAGAAGATACCCCATCCTTATGTATCCTTCTGTCTGGTTCCTGTACTCCCGGTCAAACGCCTGTTTAAAATCCGCATACTGTGTATATTCCTTCATCTCCTGCATTTATCCAACCTCCATCAAGTCGGCTTCCAGCACACCGGCAAACCGCTCATTTTCTACTTTCAGTTCCTGCATCTCCATGATCCTGACTGCCCTGCTGCGGGCGGCAAGCTCCTGATCTTCCTGTTTTAACCGGGCCTTCAGTTCCTGATGCCACTCAGTTATAAACTTCTTTACTTCATCCAGATCCGGCTGGCGGTTATATTCTGACCGTTTCTGCCGGACTGTCCCTCCCGGCTCTACCTCTAATGTATACCATGCATGCAACGGCCTTGACTTCCTGCGCAGGAACATGATATATGTCTCCTGCTTGCTGATCCGCTCAAAATACCGCTCGCTGGACGCAGCGCAATGGTGGAGCTGCCGCCCATCCCGCATGATCTCCTCTATCCTTGTCGGGACCACAAGCAGATATTTCTCATTTTCATATTCATACCGTGTTTTGATTCTCTCAAGGATCTTCTCCACATCCGGATACTTCGCTCTCATTTTGTTTGCTTCTGCATCCTCATTCATGCAACTAATCTGCTCTACCAGTTCATCATGCCGTAGAATCAGTTCTTTTGCCCGGTATATGATCTCGTCATTTACATCCAGTTCCAGTCTGACTGCCATTGACAGATAATCCTTCCAGTATTCCAGCAGGCTTCCCGGAGTTTTCTTTGATACCTTCGCCTGTCGGGCCAGATAGTTAGCCACCTGAACCGGTGACATTCTGTCAACGATAAATTTGATATCCTCCGGCATAATCCTGCTTTCATCAAGAAATTGTATCGTATCCTCCGGCAGCTTTTTCCCGGTCTTCTGCTCATATTTGAGCCATTCAAGATACCTGGATCCTCCATCATTCTGCCTTAGCCGGTGGAATCGCTGCATATCGATCCCCAGCACCTCCGCCGCATTATGTCCGGATTCATCGATCCAGTCTGCATTGTATCGGTATGACCATACTGACAGTTCATTCGATGCATCTTCCGTCAGTCTCCTTAACCCTGCCTTTGCAAAATATTCCATGTATCCGCAGTGATTATGGTTGATCATAACCTTATTGTATTGCAGCTTCCACCCGAGATCTGCAAAGGTCTCAAGACGCAATTTTTCATACAGGGTGTCTTTAAGCGCTTCTTTCACCCCGTCCGGATAACAGTATTCTGACTGGCAGCGCTTATTTTCCCTGTTACTGTCCCACCAATCCTGTTCAAATTCATCGGCCTGGTTATACTGCCCGTAATACCAGTCCACATATGGCACTGTATTTCCAGTCATTTGATCCGAAATTGTGTTTTTTCCGAGGATATATCTTATATTTTCATAAGCCTCTGTTTTCCCTTCTGCTCCCTCCCAGATCCTTTCTGCTGTAAAATGCCGCGCCACGCTCCATCTTGGATCTGTTGTCTGCTGAAATATCAGGACATTTTCCCGTCTTTTTATACTATTGCTCCGGTTCTTTACCATCACGATCTTTCCGGTCCTGTTGCACTTCACTTCCTGATTGTTCTTATATGGTTTCTTTGATGTATGCCTCTTTCCACATGCTGTACATTTCCATGTGTCAGGCGATTCCCGGAACATATACTCCCGGCCTTCAAAAATGGTATCATTCAGCCAGTTGTAAAACCCATCCGGAAGCACTGGTACCGTATCCATCAATGTGTTTATCCTGTCTCTTTTTCTTGTCATCGCCCGATCCCTCTTTTCGGAGTTATAATTCTCCTCCATATAATCGATTCCGCCATTTCTATATCCCCGCATAGAACCTGTGAAGCTCTTTATGATCTCTCCACTTCCCTGGCTCCATGTTACGTCTAAGCTGTAGTACCACGGATTACCGTATGCTACATTAAGCCGCTTCTTCTGCCATTTCTGCTCTCTTTCGGAAAAGAAATCATAACGTCCGTTTTTCTGCATACAATAGCGTCCAATGTATTTCCGGCTTTCAAAACAGTCCAAAACCAGTGTCTTATCCACCATGTATGCCCTTGCCCACTTCCCCGTGTCCTCCGCCTCTCCGTGCGGCATGGCAGCTATCATTTTTTTGTCCATGGCTTCCTCCTATATTCCATACCACCTGTCCGGTTTGTATTTTTTCCCATCTATTCGCTGTATGGATATGCTTATCAGCTCACCCTGCCTTATCTTGACTAAAGCTATAACGCTTCCTACCGGGCCGGTCGCCCGCGGCGCTTCTCCGTATACGATTACTCCCCCGTTTTCCCTCGCCTTTCCCATATCTCTTGCAACCTGGATCTTTGTTGTGTTTACCGCTTTTATCCGGCGCTCCGGATGGTTGCATATATATTCCACGGCTGCTGCTATAAAATCATAGATATCCAGACGCTTCATCAGTTTGATTCTAGTGCAGGATATCTTACTGTCTGCTCCATCTTCATCGATATCCCCACCCGCTTCGACCAGATAGTATGCCGATTCGTCCCAGTTCCCGTAGTAGGTCAGGCAGTCCAGCGGGTTTTCGGCGCAATGATATCCATTCGACATACAATTTGCCTTCGCCTCCTCATGCCATTCGTTTTCCCGATACTGGTATCTTCCTTTTCCCAGTGTGCAGGTCAGGTCCTTATGAAATCCTTTGTATGCCAGCATCGTTACCCCTCCCCATCCAGCACATATAATGCCATCAGTTTCTTTTTCAGGGATTTCGGGTCTAAATAATAGGCCCTTATGATTTTTCTAAGCTCTTCGTCCGTCCCACATGATACGGCTTCCCGCTGGCCGGATGCGTGTTTTTTTGCCTCCGCCCCCATGGCATTGTAAATTTCAAGCACGTTCTTATCCTTATTCACGACGGCTGCTACCAGCTCCGGATCCGTGCACATGGTCAAAAGCATGGTGATAATGATATGGCAGGCCATCTGCTCTGCAACATACTTACTTTTGTTCACGTACAGCGTCCTCTGGATCCCCAGCCATCCGACCGCGGCCTGATATACCGTTGCCAGCTCCGGCACCATTCCATCTGCATAATCCTGCGCATCTTCCACATCCAGTCCATTTTCCTGCGCCAGCGCAATTATGGACTCCGTGTCTCCTTCTGCCAGCAGTCCTGCTGCCGCGGCATTCAGTTCCTCAACTGTATTTAATTTCCCGAATTTATCAAACATCTTCTTCTCCTCTCGCTTCCTTTACCTGCCGAAGCAGCAGGTCCACATAGGTGATCGTCTGTCCCGGCAGCTTCTCAGGCTGTCCTTTTTCCTTCACAGCTACCAGATATGGATAAATACCGCATACTTCAACCACTTTAACCTTTGGTCTCATCAAGCGCTCTCCCAGCTTGTCAAAATAGATCTTTTCTTCCAGCACTTTTCCGATATACATTTCATTCCTGATCTGTGCGATATCCTCCACCCGGATCATACCGATTGGCTTTTTACTTCCCATATTATCCTCTCCCATCTATATATAAAAATCTTGCAGAATGCGGCGTCAGGGCCTTCCTTAACTGCTTCCATTGTCCTGCATTCCGCACTGTATTCCCTTTCGCATTCATCCACCCGCTTTTCTCCCAGTTCGTGATCCAGCCCTGCTTGAACGGCTCGATGATATACTCGGAAGAAGTATATACATCGATCATGCAGGGTCTTTGCAGGACCTCAATGGCATCGATCAGGGCCTGCAGGTGATTGCTTTGCTTACTTGCACTTCTATTTTTGATAATCTCTTTCTTGTATGTCTTGCCTTTTTTATCTTCAAAACTCAGCCGCGCCCAGTAATTACTTGCGCTTGCGCCGATTTCTATATGTACTGTGTACACTGTCAATCGCTCCCTTCATCCGGCGGGTTCCCAGTCCGCGTCAGTCGGATGGATTTTTACCATCACATACCGCTGGTACGGATAACCCAATCTGTCAAATCCGTTATACAAGGATTCCCTTATGATGTAATACCCCGCCCTCGGCTTCGGATCCAGCTTCCATCCCTTCTTGGCCGTCCGGTTCCGGCACTCCGGCTTTGGTGTTATCAGATTCCGGCTACAAGAATACCGTTGTTTAAACGGCGCCTCCGGATCCCGGAAGGTCTTTTCTGTCTCCTTTACCAGATACTCGGCCAATGTCTGGTATTCCCCATCTTCATATAGCGGTACCGCTTGGATATGTCCCCGGTCCTTCCAGTTCTTCCGCACTATTCCGATAGTTGTTGCCTTACCATCGTTCACCTGATTGATAACCATATGGTGATGAATGGCTTTTTGCTTGTATTCTGTAACGAGAACATATTTTAAAGTGAAGCCTCTGGCCTTGAACTCCCTGCGCAGATTGTCCAGCAATTTAGCCACGACCTTCTGCGCCTCTTTCGGTTCCGGCCTGTTCTCCCGCTTATAGGTCAGGGTAATATGCCAGTCCCCTGGCCGGAAGTTCGCGTTTATCTTTCTCGCCAGCTTCCGGGCCGCCTGCCTCAGGTTCGCCTCCCGCATCTCCTCCGGTGTCTTCTTCCTCCCCAGCCCCCGGTCTGCTCCCTTCCTGCACCCCCGCGGGATGCACTTGATCACTTCTATCGTTGCTCCTGCCTTGTACTCTATCTGCTTATACCTGTGCACCTGCTGTCCCCCTAAAGTTAATCCTTTTATCAAGTTAGAAAAGCCATAAAACCCTTGTATTTTCTTGACTTTCCGGCCTGCACAGCGTATAATATTAGTGAGTAGTTTTGTGCTGTACAGGAAAGCTCCCAACGTTATTTGCCGTAACGCAGGAGCTTTTTTTCTGTTGTCAATGTGCCTTATTCCTTTCATGCGCTTACCAGACCTTCCCGGACCAGTTCGCGTGCCTGCTCTACCGTCAAATGCCACTGCCGCGCATAGGCTTCCGCTCTGGCGAACTCCTCCAGACACTCCTCGCAGTAGTCTCCCTCGCCTGCATCCAGCGGACAGCCACACTCCCGGCAGGTGTTATGGTATCGGTATCCTCTTATCCGCATCGTTGTCACCTCCTTACCAGCATCCCCGCGTTACATACGGGTCATCATCAATGTCAGGATCGTAATATTCTACATGGATTGGTATTCCTTCCCTGACCGCATCTACAATCATCTGTACTTCCGTCAGGGTTCTGCTCTCCTCCCGGTCTGCAAAGTGTTCCATGGCCAGCCGCAGGTTCTGCATGGCTGCTTCACAATACTCAGGTCTGCTCTCCCTGTCTGTCAGACTGTGTTTCACATCATCCAGTGACAGACCATGCAGCGCGTAGAATTTTAAAAATCCCTGTACGATCTGCTCATTGCTCATTTGGTTGTCATCATCGGACAACTTGTCCAACCAAATTTCTATATCTTCTAAATTCTGCATGCTGTTTCTCCTTCCATTTTTTTAATACAAGATTGCTTTTATTTTCTTCTAGTCATATAATTAAGAAAACTACATATCCAGGAGGAAATTAATATGGCAACTTATAAAACATCCGATCTGTTAAAACTTCTCACACAAATCATTTCAGAAGGTTATGAGTATATTGATATCTACGAAATAGAAGCTGATGATGATTGTCCTGCTGCCTTATCATTTGAAGCCATAGAAAGTGAATATTCCAGCATTGACTATGATTCTGTTGAATCATCCACTGTTCCGGCTGATTATGATTCCAATACTTCCACTCGTCACTTTTCCCCTGATGACCCATGTGGTGATATTATCTTTACTTACAAAGAAATCTTCACGCTGGCCCACGCTGTCGATAATGCGCTTGAATATCTTAAAGAGTGTTCCAAAGACCCATCCTACTCTAAAGACGTTCTTTCTGAAATTAAATCCGCATCGATCGACATTAGAAATTTGCAGGCTAAGATAAAAAAGTTGTTGTCTCATTACAAGATTTCGTAATGCAAAAAATCTCAAACTCAATAGAATGATCCATGTGGCGGTTTTCTCTGATAACCGCCTTTTTCATGTCTGCGAGTAACTTATTCGCTTTTTCCTGATTCTCCGCCCTGATGATTATGGTCACTTTATTTGATTTTGCTTCTCTACCTCTAACTGTTTTTAATTGCATGTTTATCCTCCTCGCCCAATTACATTGATGGTTTTTTGCAGTGATCATGATCCGACTCCCCAGTCATTTCTCATTACCACAACCCGATTCTCCGGGTCATAGATCAACTGCAAGCTGTCCCCGCTGGCATCCATGACATCCGCCGTATGCGGTCCTACCATTTTCACGTTAAAACACTCCTGTGAAAATCCTTCCTGCTCCATCCACTTCCGGATCGCGTACTCCGCGATTGTCTTTGCCCCTCCGATCGCCATGTTGTACCTCTTTCATAACAACGCCCGAACAACTATAAAAACCATGATTGTCATAAGGACCGCTGCCTGTTTTGCTTCCTCCTTGATTCTTCGTCTCCGTCGATACATCCTGCGAAGATTTTTGAATGGAATATATCTGTAATATTTCATAGTCCCTCCTACACCGCCATGGGTTGATTTGGCCGTTCTTCTTTTTCTAAGCATTCTTTTCGTTCCCTGTTCCGGAGCTGCCGCAGGCAAGCCTCAGTAAAACGCTGCTGGTAGCCCTCGGTGAACGTGACATTTACTTTTATATCTTGTGCTTTGATCACTTCTCACGCTCCTTTCTTATCGCATGCGCTGGATGAATGTACATATCTTATAAATCTCTTTGATTGTTTTTCTGTTTCCTCTGTTTTATAATGGTGTTATCAGTACTGCCACTACTGAAATACACTATATGGAGGATGTTCCATGTCGCTAATACGATATTATGTTGATTTACGGCCTTACTCTTTGGAAGAAAGAGATCAATATTGTCGTAAACTAGAAAGTTTTGCTTTTTTGTGCTCTCCCTTTCTTGACAAAATAGGGTTATTTGAAGTTTTCTGGGATTTATCCGACCCATTGTTTCAAGTTATTGGAATTCCTGAGCATTTGGTTTCCGTTATTCTCCCAGAATAACAATCTCAACGGTAGGCTGTTCCGGGGAGTATTCAATCACAACCCGGAATGGTTCCCCAAGTTTGACAGGGGTAATAATTTGCTGAAGAGTAACGATTATCTTTTCAACATCCGCTCGTCTAATATTGATTTTCTTTTTTGTTGTCAATTCCAACTATTCTCACGCTCCTTTCTCATCTGGCACTCCTGCCATTCCTACCAGTAAATAATCGACATCGGTTCCAAACATCCTTGACATTTTCACAAGGGCAGTACTCGGAACATCCGTTTCTTCATTTATCCAGTTGTAGTAAGTTTTAATAGATATTCCAAGCTTTTTTGCTAATTCTTCTTTTGTCCAGCCTTTGCGTACTCTTTCCGCCTCAATGCTACTGAGCATTTTTCACCTCTTTTCTGCTCATATTGAGCTTTTATGGCTATATAATAAACTCGTTTCGAGCTTTTGTCAAGGGAATTTTATAATTTTTTGCTCATTTTGAGCATTTAATTATTGACATATTGTAATTTATTACATATAATGGGCATACAGGAGGACTGATCTTATGAATTTTGGAGAACGACTTACAGAACTAAGAATTTCAAACGGATATTCTAAAAGAAATGAATTTGCAGATAAATTAGGTATTCCAAGCACCACTCTCAGAAACTACGAAACCGGTGTCAGAGAGCCTGGACATACTTTTTTAAAACAGATTTCTGAAATGTTTAATGTTTCTGTTGATTACTTGCTTGGTCTAACTGACGAAAAAGAAGTTTTAAATTCTTTTCGCCTAAGGGCTTCCGAATATGACCATATCAAGCAGTATCGCTTACTTGATGATGCAGGTAGATCACACGTCAATGCCGTCCTCTCTTGGGAGACAGAACGACTTAGCCAACTGACTGCTGCCAGCGATATCGTACCCGCTCCCACCCGCATCATCAGTTACTATCAGCGATTGGCCAGCGCGGGGACCGGCGAATATCTTTTTGACAGTGTGCCCACCGACACCATCGAGGTTCCGCTTAACAATTTATCCGAGGAAGCTGATTTTGTGATCGGTGTCAACGGCGACTCCATGGAGCCTACTTATTATGACGGCGACATGGTCTATGTTAAAATTGCAAACGAAATTCCAACCGGACATATTGGTGTTTTCACACGGGGGAATGAATGTTTTATTAAGGAATTAGGCTTTGATTGCCTTTTGTCTCACAACCGGAAAAGAAATAATATCGCGGCCAGCGATGATATCCGACTGGTAGGCGAGGTTCTTGGCAAAGTAGAAATGTAGTAGGAGGGATTTTAAATATGAAATACAAAGATTTTTTACAATATCTGGAATCCAATCTTGACGGTTACCAGGCATTTATACAAAAGGCCCGGCGGTATCAATCAGATAAAAATGCAAAACGAGCGCCTAAGAGTCGCTGGACTGAAGAAAAAATGGAGAAAGCTGCCTATGATATGTGGAAAGCGTCCATGGAGCCACTTTATAATAAACTAAAACACGAAATCAAATCCGACCTGCGCGAATCTTGGATCTCCTTCATTGCAAAGAATGACATTTTTGAAATTGTAAATGAGGGTATTAACGATTTGGATTTTAACGAGGTGGCATAGGCATGATAATTTGCTCAAATGACCCTGTTGATTTGACTGGTTTGACGAAAAGAGATCTGCGCGATATTGAAAATTCCTTAAAAATCGAACGCCAAAAGTTAGATGATCAGGATCTTGACGAAGACACAAAGGAATGCTTAATAAAAGCTATGCATTGTGCTTTTATAATTAGCAAACAACGCAACAAAGAAAAGTATACTCCCAAAAAATACAGAAAATAGACTGCTGCTTTATAATGCAAAAACCGCCCTGCTGATAACAGAAGCGGTTTTCACATAGATACTATTACCGGGATCACTCCCAACATATAATACCCGCTCGACACCTGTATTATATCATTCGGAGCACCCCCGGTCAATGGGTGTATTTTTTATACTTATTTTTAAGGAGGGTGATATAATGCGAAACAAAAAACAGACTGGCCTCCGCGTGGGAATATATGCCAGAAGAACTGTCGATAGTGAAAAATCTGATTCAATCAAAATGCAGATTGATACCTGCACAGCACACCTAAAATTAAAATATCCAGCTCCTGGGGAGATAGAATCCATAACTATCTATGCGGATGAAGGATTTACACGAAGGAATACAGACCGTCCAGACTGGCAACGAATGATGCGTGATGTGGACAATCATTTTCTTGATTTGGTATGTGTATATAGAATAGATCGCGCTAGCGGAAACATGAAAGACTTTTCTCTTTTCTATTCTAAGCTCGTCGATGAAAAGGGCGTGCAACTCATCGCAGTACGAGAAGGCATCGACTCGTCCCTTCCCCTGATCGGCGAAGTGATGGCATATATCGCAGCCATGATGGCCACGTATGAAGTGAAGCAGGACTCCATACGGTCTTACGACAACTCACGCTCTCTGGCCGTGTACGGGTACTGGTCTGGAGGAAGACCTCCCATAGGGTACACACTCATTCCAGTTACAGAAAACGGAAAGGTACACAAAGTATTGGAGCCTGTGGCAGAAATTGTTGAATATAGAAATAATCTTATATCGATTTTTCTGGATAACCAATTGAGCTTATCCGGGATGGAGCGATATTTAAGAAAAAATGGCATAAAAACACAAAATGGGAAATTCTTCTCGACCAATCAGATCTACACAATATTAACCGCTCCGCAATGCGTTGCAAACACACAGGAAATGTATGATTTTTTTGAATCAAAAGGTTGCCAGATGGAACAGACGCGCTCTGCCCGTGAGAATTGGGACGGAAAGCACGGAATCATAATCTACGGGCGTACCTCGGAGCAGAAGGGGAAACATATACATAACCCGCAAGAAAAATGGCTTGTGTGCATTGGCCGGCATCGTCCAATCATGGATGCGGAGCGATACTTTCAGATTATACGTCAGCTACAACAGAATACCTTTAACAAAACATCAAAACATCCTCCTACGTTGTTAAAGGGAATCTTGCACTGCTCCTGTGGATCCGTTATGAGGATAAGCTGGAAACGCAAAGTAGACAACACATACGGCTCGTGGTACTTCTGTTTAAGGCAAATGCGCCAGGGCGAAGAGTATTGCCAGCGCCACTTTATCAAGACAGAATTTTTAGACAACAAGGTCTTGGATATCTTTCATAAAATTCAGGTTGATCCGAATGAGATTGACAAATATATGAAAAAAAGAGAGAACCCAAAGTCCAAGAAATCAGCTGCTTCTATCCGCGCCAGCATCCGGAACACGCAGGAGCAGGTAAATAACCTTACTGCTGCGCTGGCCGCTAACTCCGAGTCCACTGCTACGAAATATATTATCAAAGAAATAGAGCGTTTAGATGCCGAACTGATTTCCCTACAAAGTGATCTCCTCTTAGCGAAATCTGAAGAAATAAGAAATGAGGATGACAAGATGAGAGCCATATCCAAGCGTGAAGAAATCTGTCGGCTCGTTTCAGACTTTGATCTGTTTTCACCTGAAGAACGGAACAAAATAGCTAAAGACATCCTCAAAGAATGCGTATGGGATGGCGAGACTCTTCATATTACATTATGATTTAATCTTCTCTTTTTCATCTTGCGACAATCTGGCCGCATTCTGAGCGAAGCCCGGATCAGGTCGCTGATCTCGATAGCCCCCTCCCCCTCTGTGTTGGCGTTGCGCGTCTCCAACCGTACCAGGTTCGGGACCTGCCGGATCTGCAGCTCCGCCGAATCCTCGATCGTGATCACCCGTTCCGTTTCCGGAATAAAACCGGACATGGCATTTAAAAATGTGGTCTTGCCCGAACCTGTCCCGCCACTGATGAACAGATTGTAGCCCGACTTTACAAGCCGCTCCAAAAACTCCGACGCCTCCGCGCTCAGAGACCCCATAGCGATCAGTTTTTCCGCAGTGATCGGCTCCGGGAATTTCCGTATGGTGACTACCGGTCCATCGAGAGCCACCGGAGGCAGTACCACATGGACACGGGAACCGTCCTCCAGCCTGGCATCCGCAATGGGATGAGCCACATTTACCGCCCGGTTTATCCGGCTGACAATCTGCTGTATCATATCTTCCAGCTGTTCTGTTTCATCAAATCCCCGTTCCCAGCGCTGCAGACGGCCCTTTTTTTCCAAAAAGATATTGTCTCTGCCATTGACCATGATCTCCGTCACTTCCGGATCGTCCACCAGCTCCTGCAGGATATCCAGCCTACGGAATGCATCAAACAACCGGTTCTTCAGCTCCAGCCGCTGTCTCAGCGGCAGGTAACGGCACGACGCCTCACGTGCGATCGCCTGGTCGATGCATTCATACAATTCCTCATCCTCAACCTGGCTTCGGCTTTGCAGCTCTTCCCGGATCTCTCCCTTGATCCGGTCCAGTATCTCCCGGTTTTCCATATTTTTTTCCATTTTGCCATCCTCCTAACACCATCCTTTCCCTGCTCCGCGGACCAGCTCACGGACAAAATCCCCAAGTTCTCCCCAAAGAAGCTGTTCCAGATAAGTTTCCCGCGGTCCCACAGACCGCGGTCTTGGCAGCCTTAGAAGACGAATCCGTTCCCACATCGCCCCCCTGCCGGAAGCGCTCAAATACCCTTTCCACTCCTCCAGCTTTGCGGTGGAAACCACGTCTTCTTTAACCGGGACATAGATCACATCACATAGAGCCAGGAGTTTTTCCACATCACGGCCAAAATGTCCCAGATCCACCAGGATCACCTCATAGACACTTTCCCCTGCGATCTGCGCCATCAGTCCTGCAAACTCCTCCCCCTGCACATCCGCCAGATCCTCCGCATATGTCACCGGCGGCACATAATCCAGACCGCCCCAGTTATACACGACACTGCCAAGACGCAGGCTGTTGTAAGTCCCCTGCCGGTAATAATAGATCAGGTCCGACAAGCTGCCGCTGTGCACTGTCCCAGTCAGCGCTCCCAGTCCCGAGAACTCCTCTAAACTCAGCATCAGCACCTTTTTCTCTCTTGCCAACACCTGTCCCAGAGTAACGGCAAATCCGGTCTTTCCGCAGCGGCTGACCGGGGAATACACACCGATGACCTGGCTTTTTCTTCCTGTGGCAGTCATCAGTACCGGCCGCTCCTGTACCTGGTAGCACGCCATCACCTCCCGCAGCACACTGTCCGATGCCTGGTATTTGTACACTGCCGGCGCGCCGTCCTTTGCCGCCCCAGTCTCGCTGAGCCGTATGACCTGCCCAACCTCAATCCCCTCCAGCTCCGCTTCCTCCACATCGTCCCCCACCAGCAAAAGCTCCACCGGCTGCTGTGCTGCAAATGCCTTCAGCCTGCTGATACTGGTAAATGCCACCGCCGTAAACGGCGTCGTCTCCTTATGGTTTGCAAACTCCGCAAACCGGTCCGCATAAAACGGGTCCACATCATAGACCGCCATAATCCGCTTCATAAAATCCTCCCTCCAGACTGAACCGCCTCCGAACAGATCAGATACAGACAGACCCCCGCAGCCAGACATGCCGCAAAGGGAATGTGATGCCTGCCATCCATTCCGGACAGCTCGTCATACGCCTTTACATCTTTTTCCTGAAACATGCGCGTGAAATACGCTAAAAAATACCAAAGACGAGCTTTTAAGCTCCTGTCGCGCCATAACCGGCACAACGACCAAACTGCTCCCACTAAAAACCCGGTTCCGATCGCCCGAAGCCCTGTATACAGTCCCAGATACCCTGCAATAACAGCCATCATTTTCCCGTCACCAGCTCCCATCATACGGAACCAGAACAGAAAAAAACCTGCGATCAGCATCACTGCTGCCGGCCAAAAGAAATCCCGCCCCACACAGCAGATACCCAAAACCGCGCCCAGCGCCAGCCATGTGTTAAAGACCTTCCCTCTGGTCAGATCCGTAACTGCGGCTCCCAGCAGGAACACATAAAGTAAAACAATCCTGATTAGACATCCCCCTTTTCCACGCAAAAAACACTTACTCTGTCATCCATAACTACTTACTGCTTACGAATACTTTGCCGATACGACCGATGCCCCAAACTGTCTCACAAGGAAACTGTCTGATGACACGAACTATCTTCAGAATCTTACGTCCAGAACGGACGATGATTGTTTTTACATCATACACATTTTTTGCGGGTCTGTCAATCCGAATTTTAAAAATTTTTCAAATTTTTTTACAACACTTTTTAACACTGATCAAGACTTTTTTCACCACAAAAAAAGCCGCCCCGCCGGCATTTCTGCCAACGGAACGGCCTTTATCAGTTTTCACTCATCCATGCAAGGTCAAACCCGGTAAAATCACAGATGCAACAATCTGCTCCTGCAGCCATCAGTTCCGGATGGGTTCCGACCTCTCCAATGCCGACAACAAGTCCAGCACCGTTCTTTCGGGCGTACCCAATCCCCGCCATACTGTCTTCCACTACGACGCACTCTGAGAATCTGATATCCAGACGTTTCGCCGCTTCCAATTGCATCTGACCTTTGTCTGCGTATGAACCATCGTCATAAACGCATAGATCCCGGTCAAACCACTGGTCCAATCCAAACACCTTGTAGTAAAAATCTACATTGGCGCGGATAGACGCCGTCGCCAGCGCAAAGGGAATCCCCTTCTCTTCCAGAGCATCAAACAACTTCTCTGCTCCAGCCGCCAGGTGAAGCTTCTGCGGGTTCTGCATACAGATATTCCTGTAAAGCGCTTCCTTGTGGGAAGAACACTGTGCACGTTCTTTCTGTGACAGCTGCGGCGCAATGCGCCGGATGATCACATCATTGCAGGGGCCGCAGTAAAAACTGCGGTCGGGGACCTCATCGGACCCACTGTGATATTCACTGTAAATCTCCGCCCAGGCATCCAGATGGAAGTCGGTATCGAAAAACAGCGTACCGTTAAAATCAAATATAACTGCTTTCATAAGCCGTGGCTTAGAAGATTCCAACAAGGGCTCCTAACAGGCCGACAACCAGAAGCATACCGATACAGGCAACCGGAGTCCAGCCTTTTTTCTTGATCAGGAAATACAGGCCTAAGGTAATGGACAACGGAATCAGTTTCGGCAGAATTCCATCCAGAATATTCTGGATAACGATGGGGCTTTCGCCGTTTGCTATGGTAAGAGCAACGGTGGTACCGCCATAGTTGGAAGTCAATGCGCCTACGATGAATACACCGAGCATGGAAGCTGCACGCGTAAACTCTTTAGCATTAGCAGTCAGCATCTCGATAGCCTGAGAACCTAACTTATAAGACCAGTTCATCAGCCAGAAACGAAGGGCAAACTGCACAATGTTGAAGATCAACAGGAACAAAATAGGTCCGGCCAGCGATCCGTTTATCGCCATGTTAGCCGTAATACCGGCTGTGATCGGAACCAGGGTAAACCAGAAAATAGCATCACCGATACCGCCTAACGGGCCCATTGCTGCAACGCGGACGGCACGGATGGTGTTGATATCAGCCTTCTGCTGCTCCATGGATAATACAATACCCATAACAAACGTTACCAGGAACGGATGGGTGTTGAAGAATTCCAGGTTGTGCTCCATGGAAAGCTGTAAATCTTCTTTGTTATCGCCGTGGATCTTCTCAAGACCCGGCAGGATACAGTACAGCCAGCCTGCTGCCTGCATTCTCTCATAGTTGAAAGATGCCTGCAGGTTCAGTGAACGCCATACCATCTTATTAAGAGTTTTTTTGTCAAGCGGCTGAGCCGGTGTAAGATTATTATACTGAGTTGCATTAGATGCCATCTTCGTCACCTCCGTTTGCGTTTCCTGCGCCTGCAGACTTCATTGCACAGCGTGTCTGGAAGTCATACAGAGAGATTGCTACACCAACAAATGCGATAAGCAGCAGTGCAGAGCCGCTTAACTCCGGAATGTATCCGATGATGGTTGCCAGTGCGAAACCTGCAAAATAAATGCCCCAAAGCTCATTGGAAAGCATGATACGAAGCAGAATTGCGAAACCTACGAAACGCATCATTCCGCCTGCTGCTCCCAGTCCAGTCATGATCCATGCATATTTCTCAGAAATAGCGGTCAGAGTGCTGCCCATCGCAGTACCGCCGATCAGGCCGGCTACGCATACGAGAGAGAACAACAGACCCAGAGCGCCCATTGCCATCCAGTTCAGTCTAACGATACCTTTGGCATCGCCCTTTGCTGCCATCTTGTCTGCTACGCCCATAACCGGGGACATAACAGTGAACAGCAGGGTTACCATGTACTGGCCGATCAGTGCGAACGGAACTGCAAGTCCTACGGCTGCAGTCGTGTCAAGACCGGAAGAAATAGCGAATACGGTTGCCATGATACCACCGATAACTGCGTTCGGGGGCTGAGCTCCTCCGACCGGCATGTTACCGATTGTCATCAGCTGATATGTACCACCAACGATAAGTCCTGTCTGCAGATCACCTAAGATCGCACCGATCACAGCACCTGTTACGATTGGCTGGTACAGAGACTCCAGGAAATCGAACTGGTCGATTGCTACGATAAACGCCCAAATAGCGACCAGCAAAATCTGAATTGCGTTAAAATTCATGGTTTGTGAATCTCCTTTCCAGAATTGTTTTCCGGGTGTTAAGTTCTAGTGGAGAGAAAACTGTCTACGTCATCTCGGTCCGCTACACCTGGTTATTTGAACAATTTTTCAATGTTCTCTGCGCCTTCTGTCGGAACACGACGAATCTCCAATTCCACACCTAATTCGCGCAGCTTTGCAAATGCGGCAACATCAGCGTCGTCAACGGCTACAGAGCCTGCAACCTGACGTTTCCCTTCCGCCATATGCATGTTTCCGATGTTTACTTTTTTGATCGGAACGCCACCTTCTACAAGTGTAAGCACATCCTGCGGATTCTCACACACGATGAAGATCATCTGCTTGTCGCTCGCTTTGTGGATCGTGGAGATAGTCTTCTCCAGAGTCCAGTAACGCATAGCAGCGTAACTGGGCGCAGCCATATCCATCAGTCCCTGACGAAGCTTGTTGCCGGCTACTTCGTCATTGGCAACCAGGATTAAGTTTGCGCCGATGGCCCCACACCACTGAGTTGCAACCTGTCCATGGACTAAACGGTTGTCAATTCTTGTTAATACAATGTTTGGCATCTCTTTCTCTCCTTTCTCTAATTTCATGCTCCCCTACATTCTAATTAGAATCTTAATTTATTATAGTCCGGGTTTGCACTTTTCGTCTTTATAATTTTTAGCGAAAAAGTTATTCATTTCAATTTTGGTTTTTCTTTATAGTTTTTTTATATTTTTCACAAAAACTTTAGACAAAAATGTCGATTTCTGCCTGTTACGACAAACAACTCCTTTTATCTTCAGATTTTTCTTATCTATTTTCCCTATATAAGGTATTTAAGATTCATGGACATCATTCGAAAAAAATGGTATAATGTAACCCGAATGGAGGTTAGAGAATGCAGCAGAAAACATCCAGTACTCAGTTTGAAAAATATGGTACCATTTACAAAGATCCCATCGATCTGGCTCACTCCGGTATGATCAGCCGCGACTGGCATGTAAATGCGGAGAAAAAAGTCACCCAGCTGTACCGCTACGACTGTGAGGTCTGCCTGGAGATGCAGTCCGGCATCGCTGCGCTGCTGGTAGGCGAGACCCCGGATGCCGACAGCCTTGAGATCTTCGCCGTCCACCGGATGGTCCGGCTTAAGCCACATATGTATTTTGCCCTGGTTGCTATTTCTTCTGATATTACCTGCAAGATGATCCTTGATGCAAAATACACATCTTCCGTGGAGCCTCTTGCCACTCCATACAACTTCAGACGGATACTTCCAAGGATCAAGATCCGCGAGATCCTTGGCTATTATTATTCCATCCGCAGCAACGACTACCATTTTGACGGCGAGACCCATGATTATTTCGAACTTACCTATGTAGATTTAGGCGCCATGACGACTGTAGTGGACGGCGTCCGCTACGAGCTTAAGGAGCGGGAACTGATGATATATGGCCCTGGCCAGTTCCATACCCAGGAGATCTCCTCGGAAGGTCCCTGTTCTTATGTTACGATCATTTTTGATATGGAGAGCAGCCAGTTTGAGCCGCTTCTAAACCGGGTCTTTCCTTATGAGAAAAAAATACACACACTGCTCAAGACTTTTATCCTGGAAAGCACCTCCCAGCTCCCTTACATGAACAGTCTGATGCTCTGCCTTCTTCAGGAGACCATCATCCGTCTGCTTCAGAATGATTTTACAGGCAGCCATATGGAGAATGAACACCTGGTCACCGGCGCGCGCCAGCATTACCAGGATGAATTCCTGGAAAAGATACTCGCCTATATCGATGAAAATATCTGCAAGCCCATGACCATTGCGGAGATCTGCCAGAAGTTCTCCCTGTCCCGCTCGTCGCTGCAGATCCTGTTTAAAGAGAACTTAAACCAGTCCCCGAAGAAGTATATCAATGAACTGAAGATGGAGAAAAGCCGTCAGATGATCTGTGAGGACAAGTATACGATCAGTGAGATCGCCCTGATGATGGGTTTCAACTCCATCCACTATTTTTCCAGGGCCTTCACACAGAAATACCGCATCTCACCCAGCGAATATTCGAAAACGCTGTTTAAAGCATAAGAAACGAAACAATCATAACAGATTCAGTAAGGCAGTGTTCCGCAATGTCCAGGCCGGTCGCGGGATACTGCCTTACTGTCTTACTGCCAGACTTTGAAGTCCTCCTGGCGATTCCAGCATATCATGTTGACATGACAACCTCCCAAGTTTATAATTAACAAGAAAACTCTTGACAAAAGAAAAAGTCTGGTCTATTATGTTGATATATCAAGTATGTCAACATAACAACCATTAAATGTATGAGGTGAATATTATGATTGACAGAACGAATCCAATCCCAATGTACCTGCAGGTTAAGAACGAATTGGAGCAAATGATCAAATCCGGCGAGCTTAAGTCCGGCGACAGGATCTTCTCGGAAAGTGAATTATGCGACATGTACAGCATCAGCCGTATCACAGCCAAAAAGTCTTTGGACGATCTGGTGACAGATGGCTATGTCTACCGCATTCAGGGACGGGGGAGTTTTGTCAAAGGGCCTAAGATCGACCACCGGCTCACGAATTTTTATTCCTTTACAGAGGAGGTGAAGGCCCGGGGAATGACCCCGAGTTCGGTCATTCTGAATGCAGAGATCATAACTCCCGATGATGAGGTGAAAGAAAACCTCAATCTGGGAGCAGATGAGAAGGTTTATTATATCAGACGTCTGCGGTTGGCAAATGATGCGGTGATCGTCCTCGATCATTCCTTCATACCGTGCTCTCTGTGCGCGCATCTGACGAAGGAAGATCTCACCAATCATTCCCTCTATGAGATGCTCAGCATGCAGGGCGTGGTGCCGGACAAAGCGGTTGAGTGTTTTTTAGCCGTAGGGCTTAATGAGACGGAAGCTGACCTGCTGGGGGAAAAGGTTGGCACGGCTTCACTCAAAGTATGCAGAAAGACGTACAGCAAGGACCGGCTGATCGAATACAACTACCGTTTTTACAGAGGGAATCAATACTGCTATACCGTAGAACTGAACGTAAAATAATTACAACGGCAGCAGCAAAGGAGAAAGGGTTTATGAAAAAAAATATAATGTTAGCAACAGGGTTTTTAGCAGCGGCGCTTGCATGTACCGCCTGCAGCACAAAGCCGGAGAGCGCTCCGGCCGCTCAGCCTGCCCAGACCACGGCAGAGCAGAGCAAGAATGCGGCAGATACCCCGGCACCGGATACAGCCGGACAGGATGATAAAAAAGCTGAGGACGGGAGCGGGGAGTTTAAGACAGAGGGACTCCGGATCGCCTATACCTGCCAGGATCTGACCAATACCTACTTCGTAGAAGTATCAAGAGGCGTTCAGGCCCGCTGTGATGAGCTTGGCATCGAAGTCAATATCGTGGACGGAAAAGCGGACGTAGCCAATCAGATCACGGCATTTGAAAACTTCACTTCCCAAAAACTGGACGGCATCATCATCAGCCCGATCGATGAGACCGCCCTGATCCCTTCCGTCAAAGCTGCCAGGGAGGCCGGGATTCCGGTTATTTCAGGCAACCAGCTTGTGGAAGGCAGCGACGCCTTCATCACCGTTCCTGAATATGAATACGGATTTGCCATCGGCGAGGAAGCAGGCAAATGGATCAAAGAAAAATTAGACGGCAAAGCCAAGGTCGCTATCTTTGACTATCCGGAGCTGGAATCCATCATTGCCCGCGGCAATGGAATTCAGGAGGGCATCTTAAGCCAGGCGCCGGAAGCTGAGATCGTGGCCCGCCAGAGCGCAAACAATCCGGAAAAAGGCATGGCGATCATGGAGAACATCCTTCAGGCCAATCCTGACGTACAGGTCCTGGCCTGTGTCAACGACGCCGGCGCTCTGGGCGCTTATGAAGCGGTCATGGCCGCCCATAAGGACAGCGACCAGTTCTTCATCGGCGGACTGGACGCCACCGACGAGGCCCTGAACAAGATAAAGGACGGCACGATCTTCCGCGCTACCGTGGATATCCAGCCTTTTGAATCCGGCAAACTGTTCGTGGACACGCTGATCAAAGTAATGCAGAACGGCCCGTTAGAAGAGACCATCAACATTCCGATGAAAGTAGTCAACTCTTCCAACATCAGCGATTACAAATAAGTTTATTTCCCCACTGTTGCTTTATTAATAGTGGGGAAATTTTTTTGGAGGGAAACAATGACAGAAAAACTATTGGAGCTTAGGCACATTTCCAAACGCTTTTCCGGTGTTCCCGCACTGGATGACGTTTCCATAGACTTAAGTCCCGGGGAGATCCTGACTCTGGTTGGCGAAAATGGAGCCGGAAAGTCAACCCTGATCAAAATCATAACCGGCGCCTATGAGCCTACGGAGGGTGAGATCTGGTTTGAAGGTAAAAAGATCGAGAACAACTCCCCGTCCAGATCCAAGGCCCTGGGGATCGGCGTGATCTACCAGGAACTGAACATGATGCCGTCGCTGACTGTCGCGGAAAATATCTTTTTTGGAAAAGAGATCAAAAAGGGAATCATATTAAACCAGAAAGAAATGCTGGAGAAAAGCCGGCAGATCATAAAGGAGCTGGGATCAAGCATCGACCCGTCCAGAAAAGTGAGCGAGCTGTCCATCGCGGAACAGCAGATCGTAGAGATCGTAAAAGCGGTCTCTGAGGATATCAAGCTTCTGATCATGGACGAGCCGTCCGCTCCCCTGACAGACAGCGAAGTGGAAAAAATGTTTGACATCGTGGAACGGCTGCAGAAACGCGGCGTGGCCATCCTCTATATCTCACATAAACTGGAAGAGGTTTTTCGGATCTCTGAGCGGACCGTCATTTTAAGGGATGGAAAACATGTGATCACCGTTCCCACCAGTGAGATCGACCGCACCACCCTGATCAAATACATGGTCGGCCGGGAGCTGGGACAGGTCTACCCGGAACGGACTACCGGGATCGGGGAGGTGCTCCTCACGGCCTCCCATTTTACCAACGCCCATCTAAAAGACTGCAGCCTGGAACTGAGGAAAGGGGAGATCCTTGGCCTGGCTGGTCTTGTGGGCGCAGGACGCACGGAATTTGCAAGGGCGATCTTCGGGGCCGATCCTCTTTTATCCGGGGAGCTGACCCTTCACGGAAAACCAGTACATATCAAAAGCCCCCAGGACGCGATCGCACACGGGATCGCCCTGATCACTGAGGACAGAAAAAACCAGGGGCTGCTTCTTAACCAGGGGATCGATTACAATATCACCTATGCGAGCTTAAAGAGCATGGGGCAGTTTGGCGTCCCCAGCGCAAAAAAGGAACAGCAGGTCACGGAAAAATACATGGATGCCATGAATATCAAGGCCAATTCCCCTGCCCAGATGGTGAAAACCCTGTCCGGCGGGAACCAGCAGAAGGTAGTGCTGGGCAAATGGCTGGCTACAAATTCCGAAATCCTGATCTTTGACGAGCCGACCCGCGGCATCGACGTGGGGGCAAAATCAGAGATCTACCAGCTTATGCGCAGATTGATCGAGGAAGGGAAATCCATCATCATGATCTCCTCGGAGATGCCGGAGCTGATCGGTATGAGCGACCGGATCCTGGTCATGCATGAAGGGCGCATCACAGGCCAGCTGGACAGTACAGAGGTTACCCAGGAAAAGATCCTGGAGTACGCCACGCTCTGATAAGACAGATTTCAATTACGAAAGGGGAGTACCTCAAATGATAAAGAAAAAGAATGGCAGTGTATCCGACGTATTGTCACAGTTTGCCATGTTGATCGCGCTGTTTGTCCTGCTGATCTTTTTTTCAGTGACAACAGAAGGATTTTTAAGTTCCACCAACATTTTCAATATCCTGCGCCAGGTGGCTGTGAATGGGATCGCTGCTGTCGGCATGACCATGGTCATCATTACCGGCGGTATTGATATCAGCGCCGGTTCTATGATGGGTGTTGCTTCGGTTGGCTGCGCCACCTTAATGGTAAACGGCATCCATCCTTTTTTTGCCGTTATCATGGTTCTGATACTGGGGATGATCATCGGCCTGTGCCATGGATATTTTGTTCACAACGTCAGCCTGCCGCCCATGATCACCACCCTCGCTACCATGGGTATTTTGAGAGGCATTACCTACATTATATCCGGAGGGCTTCCGGTCTATGGATTCCCGGAAAAGTTCAATATTATCGGCCAGGGCTACGTAGGGCCGATCCCTGTTCCGGTCATCATCATGATCATCTGCTTTCTGATCGGATGGTTTATCCTGGAAAAGACCGCGTTCGGGCGCTATGTCTACGGGGTCGGCAGCAATATCGAAGCCTCCCGCTTAAGCGGTATCAATGTACAGAAAGTGATCTACGGAGTATACGGGCTCTGCGGTATGCTCTCCGCCATGGCCGGCGTGGTCCTTTTAAGCCGCGTCAACAGCGGACAGCCCAAGGCGGGCGAGAGCTATGAGATGGACATCATCACTGCCGTTGTCTTAGGCGGCGTCAGCACCAGCGGCGGCGAGGGCCGCATCCGGAATGTGATCATCGGCCTGCTGCTGATGGGCGTCCTGTTAAACGGCATGGTCATGATGAACATACCGGATTATTATCAGCGAGTAGTAAAAGGCTGCGTCCTCCTGCTGGCGATCAGTTACGACAAGATCAGCCAGAAACGGGCCACGAAAAAAGCATAGAGGAAAGGAACTATATTATGAAGATAGAAGAACTGAAAAAAGGATTGATCGTCTCCTGCCAGGCCACCTCAGAAGAACCCATGAGAGACAGTTCCATCATTGGAAGATTTGCATTAGCCGCGGAAATGGGCGGCGCCGTGGGCGTCAGGATCAACGGCATCTGTGACATCCTGGCGGCAAAACAGCTTGTCCGGGTCCCGGTCATCGGTCTTGTAAAACATGTCTACCCCGGTTACTGGAGCTACATCACGCCTACTCTGCGAGACGTGGAAACGGTCTACATGACGGGAGCTGAGATCATTGCAGTGGACGCCACCAAACTGCCGAAGCCAGAAGGCCGCACCACTCACCAGCTTCTTAGTGAGATCCGAAAAAAGTTCCCGGATATCCTTTTAATGGCGGACGTTTCCACCCTGGAGGAGGGCCTGGCCGCCGTGGATGAAGGCTGTGACCTGATCTCCACTACCCTCTCCGGCTACACAGATTACACAAAGAACCATGATGACATGAAGATCATCGAACTCCAAAAGCCCGATATCGAGCTGGTTGGGGAACTGACTGCCCGCGTTAAGATCCCGGTCATCGCCGAGGGCCGGTACTGGGACGACACCCTGGCGATCCCGGCTTTCCAGGCCGGCGCCCATAACGTGGTCATCGGAGCCGGCATCACCCGCCCGCAGATCATCACCAAAAAGATCGTAGACAACATCCAGCCGTACTTATAAAGGAGAACGCCATGATAGCAGCGGCAATCGACACCGGCGGCACCAAGATAGGCGGAGCCGCTGTAGATGAAAATGGAACCATACTTAAGAAAATACGGATTGAAAATACCGGGCGGACCGGACCCTTTATCATGGACGCCTACCGCCAGATCATAAAGGAACTAAAGAAAGACTTTCCGCTCGACGCCATCGGCGTTGGAGCCGGAGGACGCATCGATGAGGAGAAAGGCCAGGTATTGTACGCCGTTGGGATCTACACAGACTACATCGGCCTGCCCATCAAACAGCTTCTCGAACAGGAATTCCATCTGCCCACAGCCGTCACCAACGACTGCCGGGCAGCCCTGGCAGGGGAACAGTGGCTGGGCGCTGCCGTCGGATATCAGGATGTCACCGGAGTCATCCTGGGCACCGGTCTCGGCGGCGGAGTGATCAGCCGCGGCAGGCTCCTGCCCGGCTCCTTCGGCGGCCTCGGCGAGATCGGCCACATGATCCTCCATCCCGGCGGCCGTCCCTGCACCTGCGGCCAAAGGGGCTGTGCGGAACAATACCTGTCCGGAACAGCCTTATGGACCAGCTGCAATCAGAGGCTGGGCTGGGATCACCTGCATTCCGGCTATGAATTCTTCCGTCTTGTCGATGAAAAAGACAAGACAGCCCTGATGATCCTGGAAGCCTTCCAGAGGGACCTCGCCACTCTTACCGTAACCCTGGCAAATCTTCTGGACCCCGAACTGATCCTGATCGGCGGCGGGTTATCCGATACTGCCTCCTATTGGTGGGACGGATTTCTGGATCACTACCACCAGACCGGCAACCTGCATACCAAAAACCAGAAGCTGGCCCTGGCCTCCAGAGGAAACGAAGCGCCGCTCCTCGGCGCCGCGCGGCTGGCTTTCGATCTTTGCGGCAAAATAAAATAACTCTTATTATACACATTTGACAATGAAGACCGGAGCTGCCCAATACTCTGGTCTCCTTTTTTGCCTCCTTTTTCCCTGCGTATCTCCAACATCCTGTTTTAGCGCTTCCAGTTTTAGCGCTTCTCCCGTGAACAACTAGGCGATTCAAAAAATATATGGTAAAATATGGATATGTGCCATAAATCAAATATTTTTATTGATTATCTAAGTTTTTTTCTTTAAAAATGCCAAAAATCAGCAATAATTGGTCTAAAATATAAAATAATTTTAGATTATCTAATAAAATTGTTGATTTTTGGATTTTGATATGGTAAATTTAACATAAGAAAGGGAGAACGAGATGATTCAACTGTTTAAAGAGCAACTCGAATCGGTTTTAAATCCAATGATGCAATTGCTCGACAGTAATTTAGGAAGCAGATGCGAACTGATTGTATGTGAGGTAACGGCGGAGAGGAATCTTAAGATCATAATGTCCCGCAACGCTTCTGTTGAACATGAAGTGGGTTTTATCTTCAATGGACTGGATATGAACCTCTTAGAGGAAAACCATGGATTCCTTACTGGAGGTACCGTCTCTGTCGGCGGAAAATTCATCAAATCCACTACAGCAGCAATCTATGAAGACGGTCAGATCGTGGGTACAGTGACGACCAATCTGGATGTAACAGACATCGTCTTTGTTCAAAATCAGCTTCAGGACCTTTCTGGTTACGCAGCCCCATCCGGGGATAAGGAATGTTCCGATGTCAATGAGTTGATGGATCTAATTATTTCCAAAGCCTCAAAGATGATTGGAAAACCCGCTATGTACATGAACAAAAATGATAAAAAGGAGTTTATCCGCTACCTGGATGAAAGGGGGTTCTTCCAGATCAAAAAGTCAACTGACAAGGTGGCAAAATTCCTGGATATCTCCATGTTCACCCTCTATTCTAACCTGGAGGACATAAGATCCAGTCAGACTCAGGAGGATTAAAGCAATAACCGGATAAGCGGCTGCCGAAGCGTAACTGAATACAGGTGTGTTTCAAAAAGAAGGAGAGAGGTATATGAAAAAAAGCGTTTATAATTCACTTCTGGCAGCAGCACTTTCCGTAATTCTTGCGGTTTCATTGACCGGCTGTGGGGAAAAGCCGGTCAATGAAAGCAGCTCTGCAGCAGCTACGCAGGCCCCTGATACCCAGGCCGCCAGCGAGACCGGCCAGGATGCTCCAAAAGAAGCTTCCGGATATTCCATCGGCTTCTGTAACTACGCAGTCTCCAACTCCTGGCAGGTCCAGATGGAAGCAGAATTTAAATATCGTGCAGAGGCTTTGGTCAAAGAAGGCATTTTATCAGAATACTATATCACCAACGCAGATGGGGACGTCTCCAAACAGATTGCGGATTTTAAGGATCTTATGACGAAGGGCGTAGATGCGATCGTCATCACTGCTGCATCATCTTCTGCCCTGTCCCCTGTCTGTGAGGAAGCCATCGACGCTGGGATCGTGGTCATCTCTTTCGACAGCCTGGTGGATACAGATAAGGTGACAGGCAAGGTATCCTGTGACGACCAGGAATTCGGAAGGATTGGCGCCAAGTTTATCGCAGAACAGATCGGCGGGAAAGGTGATGTAGTCATCCTTAATGGTATTGCAGGTTCTACCTGCAGTGAAAACCGTTATCTGGGCGCAAAAGAAATATTTGACCAGTATCCCGACATTAAGATCGTCAATGAAACAGACGCCGATTGGGATTACGCCAAAGCAAAGGTAGCTGTCGAGGCGTTGATCGGCAGCAATCAGCATATAGACGCCATCTGGTCCCAGGGCGGCGCGATGACACAGGCGGCAGTAGACGCTTACAACGAAGCCGGGTGGGCTCTCGTGCCTATGTCCGGCGAAGGAAGCAACGGCTTCCTCAAGGTCTGGAAAGAAAACAAAGAGAGCGGCTTTATCAGCATCTGCCCCTGGTACCCCACCTATATCAGCACGGTTGCCATGGACCAGGCGCTCCGCGCACTGAATGGAGAGACTATCGAAGCAATGTATACTTTGCCTTCAGCCTCGATTACAGAGGACGATATCGACACCTACTATAGCCCCGAACTGCCGGAGAGCTATTGGGTGATCACCAATCTCAATGATGAGCAGATCAACGAGATCTTCAAATGATACATTGTAACAGGAAGCTGCCGCAAAATGATCCTTACCATTTTGCGGCAGTTCCACTATAACGGCAAAGGAGTATTTATGAAAACGCTGGAAGTCAGACATGTCACAAAATGTTTTGGCCAAAATACGGTTCTGGAAGACATAAACATGACCTTTCATGAAGGGGAAGTCCACGTGCTGATGGGCGAAAACGGAGCAGGCAAATCCACCCTGCTTAAGATTATAGCCGGATATCATCCACCGGATACCGGGGATATCATTCTGGACGGCGCCAGGCTGGAGCTTCACTCTCCTATGGATTCCAAAAAGCACAGAATATCCATGGTATACCAGGAGCTGACTTTGCAGCCGGAAATGACAGTTTTTGATAACCTGTTTCTGGGTACAGAACAGGTCAACCGGGCAAATATGATCAAAACCCGCAGCCAACAGGAGCGGCTTCATTCCATAAGCGCACGATACGGTATCCAGGTAAACGAAAAATCCCTTGTGAAAAATCTGTCTTTATCCGAACAATGCATGGCGGAGGTCTTAAAAGCGCTGATCACAGAACCAGACGTAATCCTCTTTGACGAAGCCACTTCCGCGCTGGATTCTGAAAATGTCCGCCATCTGTTCGGCATTATCAATCAGTTGAAACAGGAGAAAAAGATCATTATTTTCATTTCACACCGGATGGAAGAGATCTTCGAGATCGGCGACCGGGTGACTGTCTTAAAAGATGGGCAGGCGGTATTGTCCGCTCCCGCAGCAGAATTGAATCAGGATACTCTGGTGGAATCCATGGTGGGGCGTTCCATAAAGGAGGTATTCCCGCCCAAATGCCGGGAACAGGGAAGGGCCGTATTGAAAGTCCGGCATCTGTCCTCAAAAGAGGGCCGGCTTAAGGATATCTCCCTGTCCGTCCATGAAGGTGAAATTGTCGGCATCGCCGGTTTAAAAGGCCATGGGCAGGGCGAACTGCTCTCCTGTCTCGCCGGCATCACCCGTATAGACAGCGGGGAACTGATCCTGGACGATCATTCAAGAAGATACCGGACGCCCCGGGACGCTGTCCGGGACGGCGTCATCCTGGTGCCGGAGGACAGGAAAACCCAGGCTTTATTTTTAAATCACAGCATATTGAGAAATCTAGGTGTCTCCAGCCTGTTCTTAAGGCAAAAGGCGGGCATCCTCAGTCAATCCGCGGAGGAAGCTTTTGTTTCCGAAGCTTTGCAGGATATGTCCGTCAAATGCAGTTCTGACTCGGAGCCCGTAAACTGTCTGAGCGGAGGAAACCAGCAAAAAGTTGTCCTCGGCAGGATACTGGGTATTAAACCCAGGGTTATTTTATTCCAGGAACCCACACGCGGCATCGATGTCCAGACCAAACAGGATATCTACCGAAAAATCAGGACATTGGCGCAGAGCGGCGTATGTATCCTGTTATATTCCAGTGATTTGATCGAGGTAGTGGGGGTCAGCGACACGGTGTATACCATGTATGAAGGGCAGATCACCCGGAAACTGACTGGAGACGACATAAACGAGGTAGAGATCATGCGCGGCGCAGTTGGACTGCAAGGAGGAACCAGGCCATGTTAAAAAACAGAAAAGACACGATTCTGATCTACGGCCTTCTGGCGGCAATGCTTCTGACGGCATCTGCCCTGGACCGTGATTTTCTCTCGGTAAAGAACCTGACTAATGTTGTGGTCACATCCCTTCCCTTCATCATTGCCGCTTATGGACAGACTATTGCGATCATCTCCGGGGGAGTGGATCTGTCCATGGGCGCAATGATCTCTTTTGCCACAACCATATGTGCAACCAAAATGAGACCGGATACACCGTGGGGATTTTTGCCCGGGATATTTTTTGCTATAGCTGCAGGTATCCTGATCGGGACAGCTAATGGTACACTGGCTGCAGTATTCCATATCCAGCCGCTGATCGCAACTCTGTCCACCTCACTGATCATTGGCGGACTGGCTCTTTTTATGCTGCCAAAACCCGGCGGCAGGATACATATGGGACTTGCAAAAACAGTTTCCAAAAACAGCGCGGCATTTTTGATCCTGATCCTTGTCTCCGTTTCACTCTGGCTTTTATTAAACCGGACAAAACTGGGAAAAGCAGTCTATGCCGTGGGCGGCAATGAAAATGCGGCTTTCAGCGCCGGCATCTCCATCAAAAAAACAAAGATCACCGCCTTTGCCATGGTAGGGCTTCTGGCCTCTATAGCCGGGATCGTCATGTCCTGCCAGATGTACTCCGGAGACCCGACGGCAGGAGGACCGCTGACACTGCGCTCCATAACAGCGGCTGTCATAGGAGGAACCAGTTTTTCAGGCGGCAAAGGCCGGATTGAATGCACCCTGGCCGGGGCGCTGCTGTTTTCTATTATTAACAATATTCTGAATCTGGCCGGCGTCTCTACATTTTATCAATACGTAGCACAAGGCCTGCTCCTGATATTTGCCATAGCCGTTACGTCCGGCAAAAAAAGGAATGCCGGATGATTGGAGGAGATCGCATGAAAAAACAAATCTTATCAATGCCGGAATGGAAGGTTTTTGGCGCACTTTTTGTTCTGCTCGCCATAGTAGGCTGCCTGTCGCCAGGCTATCTTCAGGCGGACAACCTGTCAAATGTATTCCGGCAGGCGGCATTCCTCGGTATTGTAGCGGCAGGACAGACCCTTGTGATCCTGACTGCCGGAACCGACCTGTCCGTCTCCTACCTGATCACCATGGGGAATCTGGCCGGCGCCCAGATCATGGCCGGGCAGGATGAACATGTACTTCGCGCACTGTGTCTTGTACTTATCATTGGTATCATAGTAGGATTCATCAATGGCATAGGGGTTGCACTCCTGAATATACCATCCCTTATCATGACCCTCGGTACTGGCAGCGTACTGCAGGGACTGGCATATCTGTACACCAAAGGGGCGCCGAAAGGAAATACGGCCCCCTGGATGCGGTGGATGGTCAGCGGCCGGCTCATCGGAAGACTGTCGCCGCTTTTAGTACTGTGGGCAGCCCTTGGGATCTTCATGGTATTTTTACTTACAAAAACGGTGTTTGGGAGAAATGTGTATGCCGTAGGGGAGAATCAGCTTGCCGCACATTATTCCGGTGTTCCCGTAACAAAAACCCTGCTGTGGGTCTATACCCTTTCGGGAATATTTGCTGCAGTGACGGGGCTTTTGCTGGTGGGCTACACCGGAACCAGCTATATGGGAGCCGGAACGGATTATCAGATGAATTCCATTGCTGTCGTCGTGATCGGCGGCACGATGTTGTCCGGAGGACACGGAAGCTACCTGGGTACGATCGGAGGAACGCTGATCCTCGCAGTGCTCTTAAATGCTCTAAACATTATCAACATTCCTACCTTTGGCAGGGATATCATACGCGGAACGATCATTATTGTTATCTTGATCTTGTACGGGATTCAAAAAAAGAACAAAACAGGGAGAGGGTAATTATGGATTTAATGGCTATTGATTTGGGAACCTCCAGTGTAAAAGTCACTGTAACTGATTCTGACACCGGGCAGATTGTTGCAAAAGGGAAACAGGGTTACTGCCTCTATACCCCACATCACGGCTGGGTCGAATCAGACCCCACCGTCTGGTGGACCGCTGCAATCCTGGCAATCCGGGAATGTCTTTCCGAATATCCGAAGAAAACAGATGCGATTGCAGCAATCGGCCTTTCCGGACAGATGCATGGGGTCATCCCCATAGACAAGAAAAACCGGGAGCTATACAACTGCATCATGTATAATGATTCCCGAGGCGACAGCGTACTGAAATATTTTTCAGATGATCTGCGGACCCGGCTAGAGCAGGGAGGCTATAACCCTCTGACCAGCATGATGTCCGCCCCCAAGCTGCTCTGGCTAGCCCACAATGAAAAGGAGGTCTGGCAAGAGACCTGCCGTTGGGTTATGCCCAAAGATTATATCCGGATGAAGCTGACTGGACATATTGGAACTGACATCAGCGACGCCTCCGGTACCTCCATGATGGACTACGCAACACACCAGTGGATGGAGGAGATCGAGCAGGTTGGTATCTCTTTGGACAAATTCCCGAAGATCTGTGAATCCGCAGAGATTGTCAGCTCCACCTCCCGGCAGGTAGAGATGCTCACCGGCTTGAAAGAAGGTACACCGGTTGTCTGCGGCGGAGCAGACATGGCATGTACGGCGCTGGGGACCGGGGCCATTAAACCCGGAACCATGAGTGTGACCATCGGCTCTGCCGGACACATTATCATCCCCATGGATCAGGTCAACCCTGAGCAGATCGGCAACTACTATCAAATGTGCCATGCAGTCCCCAACCAGTACTATGCATTTGGGCCGATCCTCTCAGGCGGGATCAATCTGGCATGGTTCCGGGAGCGGTTTATGGAAGTATCCGAGAATCTGACCTTCAGCCAGTTAGACACGCTGGCCGACAAAGCAGGTATGGGAAGCTCCGGCATCTTCTTTCTTCCTTATATGGCAGGAACCGTGATCCCACACTCTGACGCCAAAGCAAGAGGCTCCTTTGTAGGACTCTCCTTAAACAGCACCACCGGAGACATGGTCCGTGCGATCATGGAAGGGGTTGGTTACGCCTGCAAAGACATTTATAAAGTCCTGGAGGAAGCCGGAATCCAGGTTGACTGCTGCAAGATTGGCGAAGGCGGCAGCAAAAGCCAGCTCTGGTGTGAGATCATTGCCAACGCTTTTCATATCCCGGATTGCAGCGTGATGAAAAACAAAGACAGCGCCCCCGTAGGCGCCACGATCCTGGCAGGCATGGGAATCCAGGCATATAAAACATGGGATGAAGCTGTAGAAAAACTGGTACGGGAAACAAAATTAAAACAGGACCAGAAGATGGCGGAGTTCTACGAAACAAATTACAAGATATACAAAAAAATCTACCCGGCCCTAAAAGAAATCTACCATAACATCGGCAATATAAGCAAGGAGGAGAACGCATAATGTTTATACGAACAATAGACGGAGATATATCTCCCGAGCAGATGGGTTTTACCTATTCCCACGAACACCTGGTATGCGAACCGCCTTACTGGAAAGAGCGCGGCATGGATGACCTTCTTTTAGACGACCCGGAAAAATCCAGTCTGGACGTTCTGGATTACTTAAAAGCAGGCGGCAAAACCATCGTTGACGCAACCTGTATCGACTACGGAAGAGACATTGCCGCCGTCAAAAAGATCTCTCAGGAAACCGGACTCCAGGTCATAGCCACAGCCGGATTCAACAAAGGTTTTCTCTGGGATGCAAATATCCCCGGCTGTCAGATCACCTTCAAAGACTGGATTGAAAAAAGCACCACAGAAGAGCTGGCCAACTTTATCATAAAAGACGTCACGGAAGGAATCGCAGATACCGGCATCCGCTGCGGCCAGATCAAGTTCGGGACCGGCTACAACAGCATCTCGCCCCTGGAGGAAAAAACCATCCGGGCTGCCTGCCGCGCCCACCACAGCACAAAAGCCCCCGTCCATTCCCACACCGAAAGCGGCACCATGGCGCTGGAACAAATAGCGATCATAAAAGAAGAAGGGGTACCATTAGAATACGTAAACTTCGGCCACATGGACCGCAATCCAGACCCCTGGCTCCACCGAAAGATTGCCGAGACCGGCGCATACCTGAGCTTCGACGGGATCGGTAAAATAAAATACGCCCCAGAAAGCACGCGGATCCACTGCATCCTGGAGCTGGTAAAATCGGGCCATCAAAAACAGATCCTGATCAGCGGAGACACCGCCCGCAAATCCTACTACAAACACTACAACCACGGCCCCGGCCTGGAATACATCATAACCAAATGGATCCCCCGCTTCATCGAAGAAGCCGATGAAGCCGGCCTCAACGGAAAAGCCCTGATCGAAGACTTCTTCATCAATAACCCCGCCCGCTGCTTCACCTTCAAACCCTAATAAGCCCCCAGCCCCCACACCCTCCCTACCCGCTGCCAATCCCCCAGCTCCCGCACCCTCCCACCCGCCAGTGCACAGCAACCGCCTCACAGCCTGGCGGGCGGAGAGAACGGGGATTCGGCAAACCGGCGGTTCGGCGACATTTGCAGGCTATTAGCGGCACTTGCATAAAAAGAAGCAGATATCAGGGCCGAGCCTGGGAGCACAACTCCCAGGCGCAGCGCGACCGCGGAGGAATATTCATCAAGAATATTCCGTAGCTGGAGCGTTGCCCTGATATCTGCTTCTTTTTATGTTAGTGCCGCTTATAGCCGAAACGGGAGCCAGACCGCCGGTTTGCCGAATCCCCGTTCTCTCCGGAAACACATCTATCGGCGGTTGCGTCCCCCTCGCCCCCTAAATTAATGACTGAATCGCATAACGGGAAACCTTGATGACTGTGCTCTTGGCGACCTCGATGTTCACTGTATCTGCCTCAATCCCCACTACACGCCCATAGATTCCGCCCGCAAACATAACCTGGCTGCCGATGTGCAGTTCCGTATGTACTTTTCCCAGCTTCTCCCGCTGCTTACGCACGTTCTTCGCGGAAACAACCGAGAGTACGATGCCAATCACGCCCGCGATCACACCCAGGGTCACACAGGTCCAAACAATCACTTCCCAGTTGATCTGCATAATCAAATACCGTCCTCATCCTCGTTGTCTTTGTGTTCTTCCAGCTCAAAGCGTACAATATAATTCTTGCCTGCCGGAATCAATGCTTCGGACATGTCAAGCGGGCTTTCAAATGCGCCCATCATCACGAAGCCCTCTACAAGCATGGAAAGGTTCGTGCCTGCCACTACCTCGATCTTCTGGTCAGGTCTTGCAAACTTGCACTCTACGGCTGCCTTAAACGGTGAACCGCCTGCAAGGTCTGCCAGCACCAGCACGCCGTCGCAGCCCTTAAGGCCGTCCAGCGCATTGCTCAGATTGTTTGTCAGGGTCTCTGTGGAGTGGTCCGCCTCAAAATCTACAAAAGCCAGGTTGTCTGCGGTACCTGCGATCAGCTGCAGCGCAGAGCCAAGACCTGTGGCAAAGTGACCATGTCCGGTAACTAATAATCCTACCATTTTAATAATCCTCCTGTTTGTTTTCTGATCCTGTATATGGTCCGTACCTGTTATTTCATCGTGTATGGGTACAGGGTAACGCCCTTAACAACGCGGTTCACTTCACCGGTCGGACAGGGATTGTCCGGCGTGATGCCCATGGAAAGGGACTTCAGCGCGGCAAGGGTCTGTGCAAACAGAATATAATCGAAGCCCAGCAGTACATTCTCCAGAGACGCGCCTACATTCAGCTCTACGGTGTAATCCACCAGCTCTTTTAAGCCGTCGCACGGAGTATTGACAACAGCCACGATGCGGTTCTTCTTCCTCTGTCCGCTCATTTCCTTGATCAGATCAACCTCATACTGACGTCTGTACGGATCGTCACTTAAGTATACCACAGTCAGGGTACGGTCGTCGATAATAGATTTCGGGCCGTGACGGAAACCACAGGGTGAATCAAACATGGTCGCCACTTTACCGGCAGTCAGCTCCAGCATCTTCAGTGCGGACTCCTGGGAAACGCCCTTCAGCGCCACATTGCCCAGATATACGATACGGTTGAAATCAAACTCCTCAACGATCTGCTGCGCTACAGACCAGGTGTTGTCAAGGAAAGCTTCACCTGCTGCGCATACCTTCTCGATCTGGGCGGTGATCTCCTCTAAACGGTCCAGATTGAACGCCAAGTAGGTTGCCATATACATATTGGAAAAGCTGGAAGTCATGGCGAAGGACTGGTCATGGGTCTCCGGTGTCAGGTTCAGTGCAAAACAGTTCTTGCGGTCTTTGGCCATCTTGGACAGCGCCCCGTCAGGATTGCAGGTCACGAACAGATGATACAGGTTCTGGCACACAACCTCTGCTGCGTCTACAGCGCCGATGGACTCCGGTGAATTGCCGGAACGCCCGAAGCTCACAAGGATCGTAGGCTTCGTGTGGGAAAGGAAATCCTCCGGTGATGGTACGATATCGGTGGTCGCATAGGATTTCACCTTGTAGTTGTATTTTTTATTCAATGCCTGAAACAGGGAATTGCCAACAAATTCACTGGTTCCCGCGCCGGTCAGTACCACATCAAAATCATCCGCCAGCAGCACCTGGTCTAAAAATGCCTGAAGCTCGTCCCTGCATGCTGCAAGCTGGGCGCAGGTCTTTCTCCATGTGGAAGGCTGCTGATAAATCTCGTTCAATGTAAATGTCGATGATGTTTCCTGCATTTTCTGCTCTGAAAACTTAAAAATATCCATCTTTTCTACCCCCTGTATTGATTTTTTCTGGTATCATGGTTTCATTATAGCGCAACGTATTTATAAAAAACAATACAGCAACTAAAACAGATAATGATTGGCTCAAAAAATGCAAATTCATTTTAAATCCGGGTGTTATAATAAAGTTACAGGAATTTAAAACAGTAAAGGAGGGAAATTTACTATGCTGATACAAAGTAAAAAGGTCTGGATCGCGGACCAGTTTATTGCTGCTGAAATCGAAGCAGAGGACGGCAGGATCACCAACATCTTCCCATATGGAAGCAAACCGGCAGACGAGGACTATGGGGATCTGCGGATCGTTCCTGGATTTTTGGACATCCACTGCCACGGCGCATATGGCTTTGACACCAACGATGCCAATGAGGAAGGCCTGCGCAACTGGACAAAGAATATCGTAGGCGAGGGCGTTACGGGCCTGCTTGCCACCACCATTACCCAGAGCGAGGAGGTCCTGACCGCGGCTGTTGCAAACGTGGCAAAGGTCATGGAGGACGGCTATGAGGGCGCCGAGATCATGGGCATCCATTTTGAGGGGCCGTATCTGGACATGGTTTACAAGGGCGCACAGCCGGAGCAGTTCATCGTGAAGCCTACCATCGAGCAGTTTGAGCGTTACCAGAATGCGGCGAAGGGCAATATCCGCTACATCACCCTGGCTACTGAGACCGACGAAGACTTTGCCCTGACCCATTACCTGGCAGAGCGCGGGGTTGTGGTAAGCATCGGGCATTCCGCAGCCACCTACGAGCAGGCAGCCATGGCCTATGCCAACGGCGCCAGCTCCATGACCCACGTATACAACGGCATGACTCCGTTCAAGCACCGTGAGAACGGCCTGGTAGGCGCAGCGTACCGTTTCCGCACCATGTACGGCGAGATCATCTGCGACGGCAACCATTCCACCACCGCTGCGCTGAACAACTACTTTATGTCCAAAGGCCCGGATTATTCCATCATGGTTTCCGACGCGCTGATGGCAAAAGGTTCTCCGGTTGGCAGCAAGTATATCTTCGGCGGCAATGAGATCGAGATCTATCCGGATGGAAGCGCTCACTTAACCTCCACCGGCACGCTTGCAGGTTCCACACTGCGTCTGAACGAGGGCCTGCGCATCCTGGTCGAGGAAGCCATGATCCCGTTCAACTATGCACTCAACGCCTGCACCATCAACCCGGCCCGCTGCCTGGGCATCGAAAACCGCAAGGGTCAGATCCGCACCGGATGCGACGCCGACCTGGTTGTTCTTGAGAATGATTACCAGGTGCGCCAGACCTACTGTAAGGGCAAAGCACAGTTATAAACAAAATAAAAGGGGGATATATAACTATGAAACATCCGATTCAGCAGATGATGGAAAACCGCCGCCAGGGCATCAAGTGTGGGATTCCTTCCTATTGCAGTGCCAATGAACTGGTCCTTGAGACCGCTCTGCGCCGCGCAAAGGCCCAGGATACCGCAGTGCTCATCGAGGCAACTGCCAACCAGGTCAACCAGTTCGGCGGCTATACCGGAATGCTTCCGAAAGACTTTTACCAGATGGTCCTCACGATGGCACAGGAGATCGGCGTTCCGGAGCATCAGATCATCCTTGCAGGCGACCATTTGGGGCCGCTGACCTGGCAGAACCTGCCGGAAAAGGAAGCCATGGAGAATTCCATGGAGCTGGTTTACCAGTATGCCCGCGCCGGTTTTACCAAGATCCATTTAGACACCAGCATGAAGGTGGCGGACGATCCGGAAGGGCTGCTCTCCACAGAGACCATTGCCCGCAGAGGCGCTATCCTCTACAAGTCCACCATGAAGGGCTACGAGGAGTTAAAGGCTGAGAAGCCCGACGCCATCCGCCCGGTATTCGTCATCGGCAGCGAAGTCCCGATCCCGGGCGGCGCACAGGAGGCCGAGGATACCCTGGCTGTTACCAGCCCTGACGCATTCCGCGACACCGTGGCAACCTACCGCCGCGTCTGGAAGGAAGAGGGCGTTGAGGACGGCATGAAGGACGTAGTGGCCGTAGTAGTTCAGCCGGGCGTGGAGTTCGGCGACGACCAGGTGTTCCTTTATGACCATGACGCTGCCACCGAGCTGTGCGCGGCACTTAATGAGTTCCCGGAGGTATGCTTCGAGGGTCATTCCACCGACTACCAGAGCCCGGAATGCTTAAAGGCTATGGTTGAGGACGGCATCGCTATCCTGAAGGTCGGCCCGGCGCTGACCTATGGTCTGCGCGAAGCACTGTTCGCCTTAAGCTTTATGGAGAGAGAGCTGGTACCGGAAGAAAAGCAGGCCCACTTCATCGAGACCCTGGAAAAAGTTATGCTGGACAACCCGGGCAACTGGAAGAAGCATTACCATGGCGATGACAAGCAGCTTGCCCTTGCCAGAAAGTACAGCTTTTCCGACCGCTGCCGCTACTACATCGGACAGCCGGAAGTGGTTGATTCCATGAATAAACTGTTCGAGAACTTAAAGGAATATCCGGTTCCCATGAACATGCTGCACCAGTATATGCCGGTCACCTACGTGAAGGTCCGCGACGGCAAGCTGCCGCTGGACCCGAAGGAGCTTGCTATGGACGGGGTTGCGAACTTTATGGAAGATTATGAGTATGCCGTAGCGCTGTAAACGAAATGTACTTATGGAAACGCCCATCCTGGCACTGACAGGATGGGCATTTTTAATCTTTAAAAGGATGAGACCGCTCACAGCAAACATGATGTTTTTACAGGCTTTTCCGGTTCGCGTCAGGGGTAAGGGACAGCAGCCGGTATACCTTTGTAGGGCGCCCCTTCGTGCCGGAAGCGCGGGCGCCAATGATCTCGGCGTCCTGGCTCTGCAGCAGGTTTGTAAGGATACGGTTTGCATTTCTCTGCTTAACGCCCAGCTTTTCTGATAGCTCTGCAATGGTGATCTCATTGGAGGCATTGGCGTCAACGATGGTCTTTAGCTTCTGTATGGTCAGAGTCGACAGGCGGGAACGGGATGCCAGAAGCTCCAGTTGGGGAGTCAGTTCACAGGTTGGTATCAGCGAGGTGTCCAGATCCAAAGGCCCCAGCAAGGTACCAGACTCGTTCATGGCATATACATGCTTTTCCCGAACCGAAACCCTCAGCGCGGCAGAAGCATTTGACCGGGCCTGCGCAATATCCTGGGCAAAGCCGTAGGCTATATCTGTTTTAAAATCCAAATGTTTACTTAAAAACACGGATAAGCTGGAGCCGGAAAAGTGCCCGGTAATGCGATGAAGTGTTTTTAAATTGGTAAAAATATAAAACCCGTTTAAATGCTTCTGCAGTTGATAATCTGTTAAATACTCTTTATTAAATTCCAGCAATGCTTTCTGCAGTGTGAGCACATCCATATCCATGTCGTCAGGGGCAATGTCCGAAGAAGGCCGGGCCGCCCTGAACACTGCGATCACTCCGGGCATATATTCTTTCATGCCTGCTATATCGATAGCACTGATACAGTCTTTTACAGCACGAAGCAGTTGGTATACGCTGGAATAAACAAACGTACAGGGGATTTGCCGTTCCACCAGCCTGGGGTAGATCGTTGAATAACGCGAAAGCACATAATCTATCTCACCATGCTCCCATTTATCCAGGATCAGATTAAAAACATGATCTTCTATGGATTTCAGTTCATCCAGCGAGTAATCCTTCCAGAAAACCTCCGCCTTTGTAATTTTAAATCCCGGTTCATCCAGCTCTATCATGCTTTCGGCTGTATTCCGCGTATTGAAAGGAAGAAAGATATCGATTACGACACGTTTCAGATCCAGCGAGCGGTTCTTCCGCAATAAATCTAAAAGACTGTAATAGATACTTTCAAGTCCTACCTCAAAAATGACAGTCGGCTTGCGCAAAGAAGGAACGCCTTTCTCCAACGCATGATAAGCGGCTGTCCCACAGATCAGGAAACCATCATAATCAAGCTCAATCTCTGTATATAGCTGTGATATATATGAAAAATTCCGATAGTCAAGAGCCGTGATGGAAACTTCCAGCTCCTTAAAAACAGAATCCTGCAGCTTTGCCTTTATATAAGACAAAAGTTGTCCGGCAGCCAATATTGCTAATTTCATCTGCATTTCCGCCCTCTGGTTTTTTATTTAGTATATCATGGTTTTCAATCGGAAGTAAACTATTAATCGCAGATTACCTCATTTTTCGCATAGTTACAGCATTTATGGATTATTACTAATGCACAAAAATAAGCGGTACATTCGTGATAATCCACGAAAATATCAATTTTCCTTGACATTGCGGCAACTTAAATTTAGTATATAATTAGCATATGCGATAAATATACCAAAAATGAAAGATGAAGGGATGAAAGGATGAAAGAAAAGAAGAAGATTTATTACGGCTGGTGGATCGTGTTTTTAGGTTTTTTAGTCTATGCACTTGTTTACTCAGCGATTTCCAGCGCAGGGGTATTCACCCTTCCGATAACGGAGGAATTGGGGTTCTCGCGCTCTGCATATTCCGGAAGGTCGCTTTTTGCATCAGCGGGTACCATCATCGGTTCTTTTACAGTCGGGCGGTTTATTGCAAAGCATAATATCAAACGGACGATGATCGGCTCCTGCATGATCTTGATACTCTGCGTAATAGGATGTACCTTCTGCACACAAGTATGGCAGTTCTACGCGATCAGCCTTCTTACGGGATTTGGATTTGCGGGAGCGACTATGATACCGGTACCGGTTCTGATCAATGCATGGTTTGGGCCGAAGAAAAAAGGTCTCGCCATGAGTATCGCATTGGCCGGATCTGGAATTGGCGGAATGTTTATGACCATGATCCTCAACTGGTTCTGCCAAAATTACGGATGGCGGGCCGCCTACTACGCAAATGCCGCGATTTTCCTTGCAGTGGTTCCATTTATTGCGGTTTTGGCAGTCAGAAGCCCAAAGGAAATGGGACTGGAGCGTATCGGGGATGTCCTGGTTGACGGCGCTGTGTGCGAAAAAGCAGGAATACCATTTTCCGCAGGACGCAAAAGTACGGCGTATTGGTTTGTGTTAGGTTCCTTTTTCCTGCTGGCCTTTGTCAATGCCGGCATTTTGAATCACCAGATTCCTTATTTTAATGACGCCGGCTTTTCCCCGTCAAAGGCGGCCAGCCTTGGAGCGATTGCCCTGGGCGCGCTGACACTTGGCAAGGTCCTGCTGGGTGCAATGTGTGACCGTATTGGAATAAAAAAGGGCGTTTTTATTGGCAATACTATGTTGATGCTTTCCATGCTTTTGATCTATATGAGTGCAAGCGTACATTTTATGGGATATGCGTATGTTGTGTTTTATGCCATAGGCGGCTCTGTGGCAACCGTAGCTGCCCCTCTGGTGGTATCCGCCATATTTGGCGATAAGGAATTCAGCAGATATATTGGCAATATCAATGTTGCAACCGGAATCGGAAACCCGATAGGCGCTATTTTCTGCGGCGCTCTCTTTGACGCCACCGGCGGATATGGATCGGCATGGATTGCCATGGCAGTAATATCTGCGATCATCATAGTGATGCAGATCAGGCTCTTTCATATCAAGAATAAAAAACCGGAAGCAGCGGTACTGTTATAGAAAACATGGAGGAAATTAAAAATGAAGATTTTGATTGACGAGGCAAAAAGGATCAACAGCGAACTGGCAGGGAACCGAAGGTACCTGCACCGCCACCCGGAGCTTTCCCTTTCGCTTCCGGTCACTAAAAAATATGTGATCCAAAAGCTCAGGGAATACGGGTACGAGCCAAAAGAATACGGAGAATCCGGGGTCGTAGTCACTGTCGGTGGAAAAGAAGGAAAAGTATTTTTGCTCAGAGGCGATATGGATGCGCTCCCAATCCAGGAAGAGACCGGCCTTCCGTATGCGTCGGAACATGAGGGATGTATGCATGCCTGTGGGCATGACTGCCATACAGCCATGCTGCTGGGTGCAGCCAAGCTTTTAAAGGAGCATGAAGATGAGATCGAAGGAACCGTAAAGCTTTTATTCCAGCCCGGGGAGGAGCCGCTTTTGGGCGCTAAGGAGATGGTAAACGCTGGTGTACTTGAGAACCCGTCAGTAGACGCAGCCATGATGCTTCATACCATGATCGGAACGCCAATACCGGATGGCATGGTCGGAGTCTTTGGCGGAGGGCCGGCTTATGCATCTTCGGACTGGTTTAAAATAAATGTCAAGGGTAAGGGCGGGCATGGCGCCGCTCCTCAACTGTCAGTAGATCCTTTAGCCGCCGTCTGCGCAATATACAGCGGAATCCAGGAAATCGTGGCAGGACATGTGAATCCAGCCGAGAACTGTGTTATGACAATCGGAGAGATTCACGGTGGGAGTACAGGAAATATAATCCCTGATACGGCCTATATGCGCGGAACCATAAGGACATTTAATGAGAATACCAGGAACACCTTAAAAGAGAGTCTCGTCAGAATGGTTGAAAATACCGCTAAAGCCAGGCGCTGTGAGGCTGCGGTGGATTTCACCAATTCCTGCGGAGTTGCAGAATGCAGCAGCCAGGTATCTGAAGACGTCCTTGCGTTTACACAGGAACTTTTGGGAAATGAGAATGCGGCAGACTTACGCACTGCGTTTGGCGGAGCACTGCGCAGGCTAAGCGGTTCCGAGGACTTCGCTGCAATATCAGAAAAAGTACCCTCCAGCATCGCCTTATTGTTTATGGGAAACACACAGGCCGGATATAAATATGGCAATCACCACCCCAAATCCAGATTCAACGATGATTTTCTCTATGTTGGGGCGGCTGTATATGCGAACACTGCAATAGAGTGGCTGAAAAAGAATAAGTAATCCATATAAAAGGCAAAAGAAATGTGAGGTTTCTTTTGCCTTTTATAATTATTATTAAAATAACTGCTCCAGCACCTGAGCAAAATCCGTAAGACCCTCCTGGTCCGCCTCGTCAAACCGCGCCAGGTGCGGGCTGTCGATATCCAGTACGCCCACTATCTTTCCTGCCCCATTATGCAGGGGGATCACAATCTCTGAATTGGATGCGTTGTCACAGGCGATATGCCCGGGAAATTCGTGCACATTTTTGATCAGCATGACCGCGTCTTCAGACACAGCCGTTCCGCACACGCCTTTTCCGATTGGGATCTCTATACAGGCCGGCTTGCCCTGGAATGGTCCCAGCACAAGGCGTTCGCCTTCCAGAAGATAAAATCCAACCCAGTTGATATCCTCAAGCGCCTGGTTTAAAAGGGCCGAAGCGTTGGCAAGATTCGCAGTCAGATGCGGGACACCGTCTGTCAGGCCCTGGAGCTGTGTTTTTAAAATGTGGTACATGGCTGCCTTGTCGTGGGGGTATTCAAAAGCTACTGATTGCATAGAATCATCCTCCATTTTCGCAGGTTATAACCTGCTCTGCTTTTATATTCTCTTTCCAATACGCTGCTAAATATTCTTCTGCCACGTCAGCACTCACCGAAAGCTTTTCACGAAGCCGTTTCCCTACCGCCATCCTCATGCTTCTCCTCTGGTAAGAAAGTCCGCGCACAGGCATATTAGGGTTGTAGGAGCTTTGATGTTCCCACAGGTTTAAGGTATTATCGATCAGGAACGACATATCATTCTTCATATGGATGTAAATGGCATCCTCCAGTGTCGTGATCTCCAGATCATCAGGATTGTCATAGTGGCTTTTATTCCAGCCGTTGTACAGATCCAGCAGATCCTCCGGCCGCTTAAAGACCATCACAAATACTTTGTCTTTGTGTTTTCTGTTTCTCTTCATTGCTGATACCTCCATTATAGGATGGTTTAGATGTGTTTTCAATCATGAAATCTGCGTAAGACAAAAGAAATGTCCCGACAGCAGAAACCTGTAAAAACGTTGAAACAAAGAATAAAACCAACTAAAAACACTGCATAAACTCATATACCACATAGAGCCAGGAAATCTTTGGCGAACCGCCATTAAACCCACATAACAAAAGATTTCGGAAACCATCGCGGAAAAAAATCCCGCGGGAAACCGTCTATGCTATACAATCCCTTCTGGCCATTGTCAAGAAATGCCTTTTGCGTGGAAGGCTGTAAAACCTTGTTGCCGGTCATTCCATAGTGTGATAAGATGAAATTATCGAATTGGGATTTGCTTTTTTATGCCTTTGGCGAATATTGCGGCCCAAGCAAAGAATCTCTTTTTATAAATTGAATTTTATTGTATTGGAGAGAGTGGCTATGGTATCAAAGAAAGGAACTCGTAAGCTTGAATTTGAGGGAAACAATTTTTATTGGTTTGTACGCAGAAATGCCGAAGGATATAAAAGAATACATGTTTTGTCTGAAGATAAGAAAGTTCATTTAGAGTTTTCGCCCATTGATAGTGAGGTTATTATTCAACCTGCATTTATAAGAGAACGTCTGAAAAAACACTTTACCAGGCAGTGAGAGCTTTTTATTTTGAGAGTAAAGTTTATTTGACTTCCTGGACTAAAGTGAGCTAACAAAGTTCCGTTTATAGAGAAATTACATAAGGCAAAACCGGAAGTTATGGAGATGACTAATATAATGTATTACAAAAAAGAATTATCTCCTTTTATGGAGGCAAAAGAAAAGTATAATGCGCTTCGTGAATTTGAACGAAAAAAAATTATCCATTACTTAATTGAAAAAGGAATGAAAGTTTCACAAACTGGTGGAATGGGTTATCCTTGCTATACTAACGGCGGTAACCTTCAAAGAAGTTATGATTTAACAAATTGAAAATGGGTTACGGTTAGCGTTAAAAATAAAGAACTTTTTATTTCTTTACAAGCATTTGACCAGGATAGAAAATCAAAAAATTATCATGTACTAATGGACAGAATCGGACTATGCTCATATCCTAAGACCGAAAAGAAACCAGACTATTATAAGTTGATGAAGGTTACATCTTTAGAATTACCGTTAGATGAAAAGGATTTAGATGAGCTATACAAAATGTTACAGGAAATGGAGTAGCAGCTTCTTCTTAATTGAATAATTAAGCAAAAGATGAATCAAAAATCATGATGCAGAAAGAATTAACAGTTCCAATTTGCCCAATGAATTGGAATAATATGAAAAAGAGCGGAAGCCCCCCAAATCAACCGGCTTCCGCTCTTATTAACTGTTCTAAATTAAGTTTTACGCCTTCCCAGCGCAGTTGCAGACCTCAATCTTATGCATAACCAGCGTTTTCACATAATCCCTGCCGGATGCGCCGTACTTCTTCGGATCGAAGGTATCCGGGTTCTCGGCCAGGTATGCCTTTACGCCCTTGCTGTACGCGTCGCGCAGCTCTGTAGCATAATTCACCTTGCAGATGCCAAGGCTGGTAGCCTTTTTCACATCCTCGTCCGGGATGCCGGATGCGCCGTGCAGTACGATCGGAATGGAAACGCGTTTCCTGGTCTCCTCCAGGATATCGAACTTCAGCTCCGGAACGCCTTTATAGAAGCCGTGCGCGTTTCCGATGCCCAGTGCAAGAGAATCTACACCTGTCAGTTTCGCGAACTCCTCTGCTTCCGCCGGGTCGGTATAGGACTTCTCACTCTCACTTACAGAGTGGTTATCCTCTTTGCCGCCTACGGTACCAAGCTCGCCCTCTACCGGGATGCCCATAGCGTGAGCCATCTTCACTACCTCGGAAGAGATTGCCACGTTGTCGTCAAACTTCTCCTTGGAGCCGTCGATCATGATAGATGTATAACCTGCCTTCAGCGCTCTCGCCGCCAGCTCATAACTGTTGCCGTGGTCTAAATGCAGAGCTACCGGGACAGACGCCTTTTTCGCTTCCTCTGCTACCATAGCTGCAAACAGCTCCGGCGACGCATAATTTAACGTTCCGGGAGTGGTCTGGATGATGACCGGAGCCTTCAGCTCCTGTGCCGCCTCGATGACAGCCTGTACCATCTCCATGTTCTCTGCATTGAACGCTCCTACCGCATAGCCCTCTTTCTGTGCTTTTAACAGCATATCTCTGGTTGTTGTAAGTGACATATTCTTACCCTCCATTTAAAATAATCTTGTCGTGTGCCTTAAACCTTAACTTGAGTTTCCGCATTTTGCAGCGGCGGCGCCTCGGCAGCAGAGCGGCAGGTTTTTGCGACTTTGCAGACCATTAGAAGATGTTGGCATCCAGGATTTTCTGTTCTGTCAGGGGAAGGGGTTGTCTGAGCGTCAGCGAGTTGCCCCTTCCCCTGACAGGCTTTTAAGAAAATTCTGAATGCTTACATCTTCTTATGGTCGAAACCGGAGCAAAACCCTGCCGCTCTGCTGCCGAGGCGCCGCCGCTGTAAAATGCGGAAACTCAAATTCAGTGCTACGCCCATTATGATATCTTTGACATATTCCTGTCAATATGTTTTTCACCGGGTTTTTTTCATTTTTTAATAGTGCTTCAGTAATTTTGACGAAAATTGTCATTTGCCTATTCCTGCTTTTGGTTGACGTTACCAAGGAACGGTGGTAAAATAGGATTAGTTCAAATTTTTAAACCAAGGAGGAGATCTATGGCTGACGCCAAGGAATTAGAGCAGCAGTTCCATAGCTGTATGCCTCTGTTCATCGCTCTGGGAGACGAGGTGCGGCTCCGCATCATTGAGCTTCTGACCTGGGCAGTCCAAAACGGCAGGCCGGACGGGCTCAATGTCAACGAGATCACCCGGCAGACCAACCTCTCGCGGCCAGCTATCTCTCATCACCTGAAGATCTTAAAGGACACCGGGCTTGTAGAGGTCCGTCAGCATGGCACTTCCAACTATTACCGCCTTACACTGATGGAGAGCACGCGAAGGCTGATGAATCTAGGCTATCTGGTGGAGGAATGCTTTTACCAGGACTTATATTAAGGACGGTCAAATACAATGTAAAGATCGCCAAACAGAACAGGGATTTTACCAGTCTCTGCATAACTTCCCATTTTCCGAGGATAATAAACTCCGTAACCGTGAAAACACGAAGAGTATACCGGCAGCGCCGGAACGGAATCAGGAGATGGAAAAGATTATGGCAGGACATTTTTTTAAGAAGGAGCGCGAAAAAAGGCCCTCCCTTGAGAATCTGGAACTGAAGGCTGAGATTGAACAGACCCGGCACAAGATGGAATCCGCCAGAAACCAGTTTGAGCAGGTGGTGGATCCGACGCTGATCGACTGTTATATCTATGAGCTGAACGCAGCACAGCTGCGGTATCAGTTCCTCCTCAGACGAGTTAAGATTTTGGAGGGGCTGTATTGATTGAGTATTAACCTGGCGAGGGGGACGCGGTGCACAGATCGTCTGCCCCAGCCCGCCGCAGGCAAGCCTGCACGGTCTGCTTCAGGTGATCTGTGCACCGCTGGATTATTACGCATTATTACGATCATTATTTTACATCATTAGGAGGACTTGCAGGATTATGAGCACTTGGTATGAGAAGGCAGTATTTTATCACATGTACCCTCTGGGTATGACGGGAGCGCCACGCGAACATACGGACGACACGGTGGTAAATCGTTTTGAGGAGCTGGACCGATGGATTCCCCACATGCAGGAGCTTGGGTGCAATGCAGTTTACATCGGACCGCTTTTTGAGTCCTCTTCTCATGGGTACGACACCCGGGATTACAAGCTGGTAGACCGGCGCCTGGGCGGCAATGACAGCTTTGTCCGTTTTGTAAAGCTGTGTCATGAGGCCGGGATCAAGGTGGTGGTGGACGGCGTGTTCAACCACACCGGCAGAGAGTTTTTTGCTTTCCGGGACATTCAGGAAAAACGGGAAGGCTCCCGCTACTGCGGCTGGTACAAGGGCGTGAATTTCGGCTGGAACAGCCCGATGAATGACGGATTCGGTTACGATGCATGGCAGGGGCATTACGAACTGCCCTGCTTAAATCTCCAGAACCCGGAAGTAAAGCAGTACCTGTTTGACGTGATCCGATTCTGGATCGATACCTTTGACATCGACGGCATCCGTCTGGACTGTGCGAATGTGCTGGATTTCCAGTTCATGAAAGATCTGCGGCGCGAGACGGGGCTGATGAAGGAAGATTTCTGGCTGATGGGCGAGGTCATCCACGGGGAATATTCCCGCTGGGTAAACGATGAGATGCTCCATTCCGTCACCAACTACGAATTACATAAGAGCCTGTATTCCGGGCTGAATGACCACAACTTTTTTGAGATTGCCCACAATGTACGACGGCTGGAGGCCGTCGGGCGAAAACTTTACACGTTCCTGGACAATCACGATGAGAACCGGATCGCCAGCAAGCTGAAAAAGAAAGAGCACCTTCCGGTGGCGCACCTGCTGCTTTTGACCCTTCCCGGCATCCCGTCCATCTACTATGGCGGAGAATGGGGCGTGGAGGGGATGCGCACCCGGGACAGCGATACCGTCCTGCGGCCGTGCATTACCATGGAAGAAGGCCATGCGCTCCACTGTGAGCTCACGGACTATATCGCACAGCTCGGACACATCCATGACACGGAACCGGCATTCCACAACGGGCAGTATAAAGAGCTTCTGCTGACCAACCGTCAGTATGCATATGCAAGAATACCGGAAGAAAATACCAGTGCACAGCCGGGAGATCAGACGGATGCCCAGCCGGCAAAGCCTTCCGTCATCATCACCGCAGCCAACAACGATGATACAGAAGCTTCCATATCCATCCCCGTTCCGGTTCCCGCTTCGGAAGCGGAGGATCTGATGGGTGGCGCCGTCGTTCCAATCACAGACGGAAAAATAAATATCACATTACCAGGCAACTCCGGAGTTGTCTTAAAGATCAGGGAGGATTAGCAATATGGCTGTCAAAGAGAAGAAAAAACCAGCAGGTACAGGCGTGATCACTGAAGTGGACCGCTATCTGTTCGGGGAAGGGACCCACTATGAGATCTATGATAAGCTGGGCGCCCATCCCATGTCTTTAAAAGGGAAACAGGGCTTCTATTTCGCAGTCTGGGCGCCCCACGCGGCCGCAGTCAGCGTGGTGGGCGATTTCAACGGCTGGAACCCCGATGCCAACCCTATGATACCGCTAGAAACATCCGGCATCTATGAAACCTTCGTCCCAGGGCTGGGAAGCGGCGAGCTTTACAAATTCGTCATCACCACCCAGACCGGCAAACTGCTGTTTAAGGCAGATCCCTATGCCCGGTATGCGGAATACCGGCCGGGTACCGCCTCCATCACCGCCGACTTGAGCGGCTTTAAATGGAGCGATGATACCTGGATGAAAAAGAGGCTGGAAAGCAATCCGCGGGAAGCTGCCATGAGCATCTACGAGGTACATATCGGTTCCTGGCGCAGGAAAAACCGCGAGGAAAAGGACGGTTACTATACGTATAAAGAAGCAGCCGAGGAGCTGGCTGCCTACGTCAAGGAGATGGGTTACACCCACGTGGAGCTGATGGGCATTGCAGAGCACCCGTTCGACGGTTCCTGGGGATACCAGGTCACCGGCTACTACGCTCCCACCTCCCGGTACGGAACCCCTGATGAGTTTATGTATTTTGTCAACTATCTGCATAAAAAAGGCATCGGCGTTATCCTGGACTGGGTCCCTGCTCATTTCCCAAGGGATTCCCATGGATTGGCTGATTTCGACGGACAGGCGCTGTATGAATATGCAGACCCCCGCAAAGGTGAACATCCGGACTGGGGGACCAAGGTATTTGATTATGAGAAGAACGAGGTTTCCAACTTCCTGATCGCCAACGCCCTCTACTGGGTGGACAAATTCCACGTGGACGGGCTGAGGGTGGATGCGGTCGCTTCCATGCTCTATCTGGATTACGGGCGCAAGGACGGACAGTGGATCCCCAACAAACACGGCGGGAACCAGAACCTGGAAGCCATCGAGTTCTTCCGCCACTTAAACAGCGTCGTATCTGGACGGGGGAAGGGCGCCATGGTCATTGCAGAGGAATCCACCGCATGGCCGCTTGTCACCCATGACCCGGAAAAGGGCGGACTGGGCTTTACCTTCAAATGGAACATGGGCTGGATGCACGACTTTTTGGAATACATGAAGCTGGACCCGTATTTCCGCAAGTTCAACCACAACAAGATGACCTTCGGGCTGACCTATTTTAACAGCGAGAACTTCATCCTGGTGCTGTCCCATGACGAGGTTGTCCACTTGAAATGCTCCATGATCAACAAGATGCCCGGCACCTTTGAGGAAAAATTCGCCAACCTAAAGGCCGGCTACACGTTTATGATCGGACATCCCGGCAAGAAGCTCCTGTTTATGGGACAGGATTTCGGCCAGCTCCATGAATGGGATGAGAAGGTTGGCCTGGACTGGTATCTGGCCCAGGAAGACCTGCATGGTGATCTTCAGCGCTACGTGAAAGATTTGTTACATATTTATCAAAAATACCCGGCTCTCTATGAGTCTGATGACGATTGGGACGGTTTCCAGTGGGTAAATGCCAACGACGGCGACCGGAGTATCTTCAGCTTTATCCGCTATGCGAAGGACCGGAAAAAGAGCCTGCTCTTTGTATGTAACTTCACTCCGGTCGAACGTCCGGACTACCGGGTCGGCGTGCCGAAGCGCGGCAGCTATTCGCTTCTTTTAGACAGCGTCCACGGCGCATATGAAAAACCGGAAGCCATCAGAGCTGTCAAAAAAGAATGCGACGGACAGACCTATTCCATCGGGCTTCCGCTCCCTGCATACGGGACTGCAATCCTCCGATTTTCCTGATTAAAACAGGGAAAAAAGATGGGGAGAAAAAATTGTTAAAAAATTATCAAAAAAATGGGTGACATTCCCAAACTTTTGTAGTAGAATAGGTATCGACCTATTGGGTAACCGATTTAAACACAAAAAGGAAGGAGAGTTTCGTATGGCAAGAGAATTAATATCCAAGAACGCGACCAAGAGTGTCTATCGTGATGGCGATAAGGCAATTAAAGTATTCTGCAAGGGCTTCCCCAAGGCAGAGGTACTCAACGAAGCAGTGATCAGTGCCAGGATCGAAGAGATCGGCGGTATCAACATTCCCGCAACCCTTGCGGTAGAAGTTGATGAAGATGGCTGCTGGGCTATCACCAAGGAATTCATTTCCGGCAAGACACTCAAACAGCTCATGGATGAAAATCCTGACAAGCTGGATGAATATCTGAATCAAATGGTTGATTTACAGTTAACGATTCATTCCAAGACCTGTCCATTACTGAACAAGTTAAAAGACAAAATGGCGCGGCAGATCTCCGAGATTGAGGAATTAAATCCTGTCAACCGTTACGATCTTCTCACCAGACTGGACAGCACACCGAAGCACACCAAGCTGTGCCACGGAGATTTCCAGCCGAGCAACATCATTGTAAAGGAAGACGGCACCATGTTCGTGCTTGACTGGGTTCATGCGACCCAGGGCAACGCAAGTGCAGATGTGGCCCGCACCTATCTGTTGTTCTGCCTGGAAGACCAGGCCACAGCCGACAAATACATGGATCTGTTCTGTAAAAAGACAGGCACCGACAAGCGGTATGTGCAGCAGTGGCTGCCTTTGGTAGCTGCCGCCCAGTTAACAAAAAAACGCCCTGAAGAGGCAGATTTGCTTCAGAGATGGCTGAATGTCTGCGATTATCAATAGGTTCCAAAAAGTTGAGGTCTTGCCGATTGCGGCAAGGCCTCTTTTGATGTATACTAGAAGCGATGAACACGAGACCACAAAACAAAGCCCAAAAAAATAAGGAGGATTTTACATTTTATGCAGACAATTCTGGTATGCGACGATGATAAAGAGATTGTAGACGCCATAGATATTTACCTGACAGGAGAAGGCTTCCGGATCATTAAGGCCTACGATGGGCTGGAAGCCCTGGCTATCCTTGAGAAACAGGAGGTGGATCTGATGATCATCGATGTGATGATGCCCGGCTTAGACGGCATCCACACTACCTTGAAGGTCCGCGAGACCAGCAGCATCCCGATCATCATCCTTTCAGCCAAGTCCGAGGATACGGACAAGATCCTGGGGCTGAACATCGGAGCGGACGACTATCTGTCCAAACCATTCAACCCGCTTGAGCTGGTGGCCCGCGTCAAATCACAGCTCCGGCGCTATACCCAGCTGGGCAACCTAAGCCAGCAGGCCAGCGACCAGGTATACAAATGCGGCGGCCTGCTGATCAATGACGACACCAAAGAGGTCTGGGTGGACGAGGAGCCGATCAAGCTGACGCCGATCGAGTACAACATTCTGCTCCTGCTGGTAAAAAATGCAGGCAAGGTATTCTCCATTGACGAGATCTATGAACAGATCTGGAACGAGGAGGCTATCGGCGCAGATAACACGGTTGCTGTCCATATCCGCCATATCCGGGAGAAGATCGAGATCAATCCCAGGGAACCGCGGTACTTAAAGGTCGTCTGGGGCGTGGGCTACAAGATCGAAAAACAATAGGAGATATTCATGAAGCTAAAAGATTATTCCATGCGGATCAAGAAAAATATCGCGGTACTGCTGCACATTATTTTTCTTACGCTGGCACTTGGCGGAATCAGCGTCATGTACTTAAATACCCAGATCGGCTCCGGGATCTCCTGGCTCCGGGACCGGAAGTATGAGGACTCGCCCCAGTTCCAGGCACAGTTCCAGGCGGACTTAGACCTGATATTTGACTATGTGGCATACCGGGATGTGTTTGAAACCGACGGAGGTCTCGACTTGTCCCAACAGATGTTCTCTGTCAGCCGCGGGGAGGGACCTGAGATCATCTATACCCTGGAGGAGGTCCTGCGCTACGCCAAAAGCCAGGGATTTTACTTAAACGACCAGTTTGAAGTTGTAAATGACATGTTCATATACGACAACGCTTCCACCACCAGGGACCAGAAGGTCAACTGGCGCGCCTACGACCCCAACGCAACCTTAAGCGAGCCTGGCGACGCATATACTTCCCTGCTGGATCTGTCCAAAGAGGTGCTGGACTGTTTAAGCCAGTATTACAAGGTCTATTACCGGATGCTGGCCAATCCGTCAAACCTGTACTTTAATATTGTATATGAAAACGAAGACCATAAGGACGTGCAGTATACCAATGCAGAGGGCATGTCCCTGGATCAGTTAAGGAACCTGGGACGTTACTGTTATCTGACCAGCGACTCTATTTTCATTGAAACGAATCTGGAGGAGATCCCCAGGAACATGACCGTGGCAATGGAACAGAACAACCTGTACAGCGCTGATAACTACTATATCATGGTTGCTGTGGACACAGCTTATCCTGCGGACGATATTTATGCGGGCCAGTCAGCTGACTACCAGCGTCTCCGGGGACGTTTCCTGGAGGGACTTTTGGGATTAGCTCTGGGGATCATTGGCTGCCTTGTAACGCTCTATTACCTGATCCTGGTGTCCGGGTACCGGACTGAAGAGCGGACCAATCCCTATCTGCACGGTTTTGATATGATCACTACCGAAAGCTGTCTGGTATTGACCGGCGTATCCATCCTGTTTTCCCTGTTCCTCGGGGAGAAGATCGGTTATAAGCTGATCCATCTCCTGATCGCGGAACGTTCCTGGGAATACGCAGAGCGGCTGCTCCGGGCTGTCATTATCTATACCTGCTGCATGGTTGGCGCATTCAGCCTTCTGCGCCGCTACAAGAGCCGCCAGCTGTGGGCAAACAGCATGACCCGCCATATGATGGAAAATATCAGCCTTTACTTTGCCAACAGGACCTTCTCACGCCGCCTGCTCTGTGTGTACTCGGCATTTGTAGGCATGCAGGTCCTTGGGATCGGTATGATCGGTATCATGTTCCATTTCCGGGCTTATCCCGCCGCAAAGGTTATGATGGCGCTGTTGGTGATCGGTCTGATCGCAGTGGATTATCTGGCCTTCCACCGGCTTTATCTTATATCCGTCCAGGAAGACCAGATTGCTGACGCAATCTCCAAGATAGCCGGCGGCGATACCAGCTATCAGATGGATCTGAAGGGGCTGACCGGCAAAGAACTGCGTCTGGGCCATATGATCAACAGCATCGGAACCGGTCTGGAGCAGGCGCTGCAGGAACGCGTCAAGAGCGAACGGCTGAAAGCCGACTTGATCACCAACGTGTCCCACGACATCAAAACGCCTTTAACCTCCATTATCAACTATGTGGATCTGCTGAAACGGGAAAAGCTCCCCGGAGAAAAGGTACAGGAGTATTTAAATGTTTTAGACCAGAAATCCCAGCGTCTTAAAAACCTGACTGAAGACCTGGTGGAAGCCTCCAAGGCAAGCTCCGGGACCATCAAGCTGGAACTCTCCACACTGGATCTGGTGGAGATGATCTGGCAGACCAACGGAGAGTTTGAGGAGAAATTCGCCCAGAGGCATTTAGAGCTGATCTCCAGCCTGCCGGATGAAAGCATTTTGATCGAGGCCGACGGGCGGCGGCTGTGGCGTATCCTTGAGAATGTTTACAACAATGCATTTAAATATGCCATGGAACACAGCCGGGTGTACACCGATCTGGCACAGGAAGGCGATACCGTATATTTTACCATCAAAAACGTGTCGGAGAATCCCCTCAACGTACAGGGGGACGAGCTGACCGAGCGGTTTGTGCGCGGCGACGTGTCCAGGACCACCGAAGGCAGTGGACTGGGGCTTTCTATCGCACAGAGCCTGACAAAGCTTCAGGGCGGAACCTTTGAGATCCTGATCGACGGGGATTTATTCAAGGTCCGGGTTGGATTTCCGGTAAAACAGCAATAAAGACAACCCCGTGGATATGGCATTTGTTCACCATATCCACGGGGTTTGTTATTGTCATCTTTATTTCTTTTCAACCGCCACCCAGATCTCACAGCGGTAATCCGGCGCAGTCACATCCGACGACGGATATGCCTCAAAATCAGTACCTCCGCAGGGCTGGTATTCACTTGCCGGGAAGAACTCACTGTAGATCTGCTGGTACAGCTTCTGAAATGATTCCGGCATCTTTCCCACGCATGGAAACACTACATAGGTGTGTGCGGGGATCTCTTCGATGATCAGGTCCTTTTCCTCAACCGGCGCTCCATTGTACATCGCTCCGATCGCATAAGGAAATTCTTCATCGGTGGCATCCTTGCCAAAACTGGCTCCCACAATGCAGTTTTTAAAGATATTGTCCTCCGGGATGTACCTGCAAAGCGCAGAGATCGTACCATCCGTCCCGCACTGCTGCCAGAACTCCCCGATCTCCACCGCTGTCAGCTCCCGGTTCCTGGAGACCCTCTTCTTTTTCATGATCAGTTTAAAAGCGTCCTTCGTCTCGATCCTGTAATCCATCGTATTCCCTCCGTTTAAAATAAGTTTTACGGTAAGGCGGGAAAAGGATTTTAAAACGGCATGACCGGTTTTGGCCTGGGAGGGCGTGATCCCGTGAAACCGGGTGAACGCCCTGCTGAAGCTCTCCGGGGTATCGTAGCCGTAGCGCAGCGCGATGTCGATGATCTTTTCATCGGAGCTGAGCAGCTCGCTTCCGGCAAGCGACAACCGGCGGCAGCGGATGTATTCCCCCAGCGTGAAACCGCACAGGATGCTGAATATGCGCTGAAAATGAAAGCTTGAGGAATATGCGCACTTTGCCACTTCTTCAAAATCAACTGGTTCTGTGATATGATCCTCCACATAATCGATCGCCCTCTGTATACCTGTTATCCAATCCATGTTTTATTCCCCCTTCCGTATGATCTTATCTTAACGGATCCTGGTCGAAGTATCTTGACTTTTTGTGCGGCGGTATGACTTATGCAAACATGGAGATGATAAGCGCTACGATAAACCCGGTGCCGCCTACCAGCGTCTCCATGATCGTCCAGGTTTTCAATGTCGTCTTCTCATCCATTCCCACCAGCGATTTCACCAGCCAGAAACCAGAATCGTTGAAATGGGAACACACAGTTGCGCCGCCTGCAATGGCTGCGGTCGTGCAGGCCAGGTACAGGGGCGACAGGCTGGCGATCTCCGGCATTGCCGCAATGATTCCTGCTGCCATAGTCATGGCAACGGTCGCGGAACCCACAGAGATACGTACCAGGGCTGCCACTACGAACGCTACCACTACGATGGGCAGGGATGCTGAGGATACGGCATTGCCGATCACATCACCCAGGCCGGAGTTCTGGAGCATGAAGCGAAGCACGCCGCCGCAGGCGGTAACTAAAAGGATCATACCGGTCGGCTCCAGGGATTTGGTCATGATCTTCTCCAGATCTGTATTGCTGTATCCATGCTTATACCCCAGCAGCACCATAGCCACGATCGTTGCAATGGTCAGAGCTACAAACGGCTCGCCCAAAAATCCCAGGATTGGCTGGATGCCGCTCATGGAGGGGACTACCTTTGCAATAGAATTCAGGATGATCAGTACCAGCGGGATCAGGATGATACCCACGATGGTGCCAAACCCCGGCAGCTTGGACTCGTCAAAATCCTCCTGGTTTGCAATATGCTCCGGAACCTGTACGTTATATTTATTGCCGCAGATAGAGCCCCATACCGGGCCTGCTACGATCATTGCAAAAATACCACAGAAGATACCAACCATGATCACCCAGCCCAAGTCTACATTCAGCATGGTAGCCACCAGTACCGGTCCCGGTGTGGGCGGAATGAACGCATGGCCTACTGCCAGGCCCGCCAGCAGCGGAATTGCATAAAACAGGGAAGAACGTTTGGTCCTTTTGGCAAGGGAAAATGCCAGCGGGATCAGGATGATCAGGCCCGCGTCAAAGAATACCGGCATGGCGATGACCAGTCCCGTGATCCCCAGCGCCCAGGCAGCTTTCTTATCGCCAAACCGTTTTACCATGGTAACAGCCAACGTCTGCGCGCCGCCCGATATCTCCAGGATCGCGCCGAACATGGAACCGAGGCCCACCAACAGCGCAATCCCTTTTAACGTGCTCCCAATACCTTCATTTACAGAACCGATAATATCTGAAAACGGCATTCCCGCGATCAGACCAATGGCAATAGCGCCTACTAAAATGGCGATCATCGCCTGGATCTTAAATTTGATGATCAAAACCAACAGCAATACAAGGCCAACCAGCGCTGCGATGATCAGCCTGGTGGAATCCAGCGAAGCAACTTCTGTCGTCATAACATACCCTCCTAAAATTATAAATCATTTTCTTTTGTTCTGATACCAAATCCTCTTTTACACCATGTATCCGCCCTTCATCGGAGATACCGCATGTTCTGAATAAATCTTTAAAATACCTTTTGTGTATTTGGGGGCCTTCGGCTTCCAGGCTTTCTTTCTCTCCGCCAAAATCCGCTCCACTTCTTCCTTCGGCAGCTCCTTCCCTTTCACGCCGATGATCTCCAGCACCCGGCCCGGAATATCGATCTTGATCAGATCGTCTTCTTCCACCAGGGCGATCGGGCCTCCGTCCGCCGCCTCCGGCGATACATGTCCGATAGCCGGTCCCTTGGACGCTCCGGAAAATCTGCCGTCTGTGATCAGCGCAATGGTTTTGCCCAGCTCCGGGTCTGAGGAAATCGCCTCGGTGGTATAGAACATCTCCGGCATCCCGGAACCCTTCGGTCCCTCATAACGGATGAACACCGCATCCCCCGGCTGGATCTTGTGGGAGATCACCGCCTCGATCGCGTCTTCTTCACAGTCAAAGGGCTTCGCCTTTAAGACCGCCTGGAACATTTCCTTCGGCACTGCGGAATGCTTCACCACGGAACCCTCCGGCGCCAGATTGCCGCGCAGGATCGCCACAGTCCCGTCTGTTCCGATCGGCTCTTCGAACGTGCGGATGACGTCTGTGCGTTTGATGCCCCATTTTTTTAAGTAACCTTCACACTTATCATAAAATCCGTTTTGCTTCAACTCTTCCAGATTCTCGCCAAGAGTCTTTCCGGTCACGGTCATCACATCCAGATGGAGCATGGACTTGATCTCTTCCATAACAGCCGGAACACCTCCCGCATAATAGAAGAACTGTGCCGGCCATTTGCCTGCCGGGCGGATATCCAGAAGATAGTGAGCGCCGCGGTGCATCCGGTCAAAGGTGTCCGCATCGATCTCAAATCCCATCTCATGGGCGATCGCCGGTATATGAAGCAGGGAATTGGTGGAACCGGAGATAGCAGCATGGACCATGATCGCATTCTCAAAAGACTTCATGGTCACAATATCGCTCACCTTCAATCCCTTTTTCACCAGCTCCAAGACCTGTCTTCCCGCTTTGTAAGCCATCTCTTTTAAATCCTCGCAGGTAGCCGGCATCAGTGCGGAGCCGGGAAGCATCAGCCCCAAAGACTCGGCCATGACCTGCATGGTGGATGCGGTTCCCATAAAGGAACAGGCTCCGCAGGACGGACAGGCGTTATGCTTATAGTAGGTCAGCTTCTCTTCCGTGATCTCTCCCCTCTGGCACATGGCAGAGTAAGCTCCGATCTGCTCTAAGGTCAGCAGGTCAGGCCCCGCATCCATCACGCCTCCGGTGATCACGATCGACGGCATATCCAGCCTGCAAAGCCCCATCAGGCAGGCCGGAACGGATTTGTCACAGCTTGCGATGAAAACGCCTCCGTCAAATCCGGTAGAATTGCCGTGGATCTCGATCATGTTGGCGATCATGTCCCGGTGTGCCAGGGAATAGTTGATCCCGTCGTGTCCCTGGGCGATCCCGTCGCAGATATCGGTCGTGTAGTATCTCGCCCCTTTTCCGCCTGCCTCGGTGATCCCCCGCATTGCTTCCGCTACAAACTGATCCAGGTGTGCGCTTCCCGGGTGGCTGTCTCCAAATGTGCTCTCCACCATGATCTGTGGTTTGTCCAGATCATCCACGGTCCACCCCATGCCGATCTTCAGCGGATCATTCTCCGGCGCAAGGCCTCTTATCCTCTGGCTGTTCAGTTCCATAACAATACCTCCTCTTTCATTTGGTTGTTTTGTCTGCCTTATATTCATGCTGTCGTCTTATGCTTTAAACATCTGATGTCTTATGGGTTTATATTATCATTTTTACGTTTTTTCTTCAAGTCATCCGATTACTTTTCTACTTTGTGATGAAAAGATTTGATTTGAGTTGTGTAGTTTGCACAAAAAATGGCGGGTATCTTATTTCCCCACCACTTTTTTAGAGTTCTATTTGCTGTTTTCTCGCAAAGTCATCTGACGTATTGACCTGTTTTTATAATTACGTCTTGTTATCCATTCCTTCAAACGCGCACAGACAAAAATTTTAGGCAAAAAATAAGAATCAAAATAAACACTGACTTTATCTTGATTCTTATTATAACTACGAAAACAGCTTACGCCGCTGTGTTTCATTACTAATTATTCTTTGTGTAATACACCACCGTCATTAACGTTGAATTCACAGGCCAGCCATAATACTCGTTCTCATAATTGATTGACATAACTGTATGTGCACAAATTCTGCCATCCTCCAGAAGAGTCATATAGTTACCGTTATTTATTTCCGACTCCTGCAATGTGCCGTCGTTGTTTGCATCACAGATCCATTTCTCTCCCTGCTGCAAAAAAGTGTACGCAGTTCCCCATGACTCCATCACAAATGACTGTGATGCCGCATCCAATATGGTTACCGCCAGTCTTGCAAATACCTGTGGCATCACACCGTCAACGATTTACAGTATCTTTGATCCCAAGCGAAGAGATATCTCTCTTACAACAGTAAAAAAGATATGTGATGGCCTCGAAATCACTTTAGGGGAATTTTTCAGCCACCCCCTTTTTGATACACTGGAACAGGAAATTTTTTAGTTGGACCATATGACAACAGCGAAAAAAGCACCCCCCCTTTGAGACTGCTTTTCTCGCTATTCTTTAATCCTGTTTTTCTCTCATCAATTCTTTTATCATGTTCCGGTTAAATGTCATATGCATCATCATGGCAGACTTGGCGCCGATAGAATCATGCTCTGCGATCGCGTCCACCACAGCGCGGTGTGTCATAATAGTCTCCTCGGTCAGCTTCTTGTGTGTTACATTCACAAACATAAGGACCGCCGTATCAATGACCGGGATCAACTGCTCTACCACCTTATTCTTGGCGCATTCCGCCACACAGGTATGGAACGCTATATCCTCCTGAATGTAATTGTCGCCGGATCTGATCTTTTCTTCCACCAGGTCGCAGATCCCCCGCAGCTTTTCAATATCCGCGTCCGTCGCGTTGAGGGCTGCCATCTCCGCGATCCCCGGCTCCAGGATGATCCGCACATTCACCAGATCCATAGCCAGAGCCATCTTATCTTCCACCGCCCGCAGCCCCAGCGGGTCCATATCCAGCGGAGTCGTGCTGACCACATAGGTGCCGGACCCTCTGCGCACCTCCAGGATCCCCCGGGAGATCAAAAGCTTCACCGCCTCCCGTACCGTGCTCCGCCCGACGCCAAACTTCTCACCCAGCTCGAATTCATTGGGCAGCTTGGCCCCGATCTCGAATGGGGCCTCCAAGATATACTGATATATCTGCTCCTGCACCTGCTCTGCCAGCAGCTTGCTCTTTAAATTGGAGAATCCACTCATCGTTCCTGCGTCTCCTCTCCCGCTTTCCATCTTAGCCGAATATCCGCCATCCGCAGATAAAGTTGTTGGCCCACCAGGAACTCAGCGATCTGTGAACGACCTTTCCATTACCCGACGAAGCGTCGATGACCGTACCGCCGCCTGCTACAATACCTACATGGCCGCTTACAACAATGATATCGCCGGCCCGCAGGTTGGAAAAGCTTGTGATCTTTGTATATTTGCCCACATTACGCCAGCCGGAAGAAGTGATATAGCTCTGGCGGACGCCGACCTGGTTTAAGCACCAGTAAACGAAACCGGAACAGTCAAAGGAGTTCGGTCCTTTTGCTCCCCAGACGTACGGTGCGCCCAGCTTGGAGCTTGCCACGGAGATGAGCGCGCTTGCGCCTCCGCTGGCATTGCCGGTATTGGGAACGCTGGTGCTTCCTCCGGATTTGTTTCCGCCGGAGCTGCCCCTGAAGAGCTTCCGCCGGACTGGGTCCTGCCGCTGCTGGAATTATTCCGCGGGGCATTGGCCGGCGCTTTCTTTGCATCGTTGCTGGTCAGCTTCGCCATAGTCATAGCGCCAACGGTTCCGTCTGCGCTTAGGTTATTGGTCCTCTGGAACAGCTTGACTGCATTCTCCGTCACCTCACCGTAATATCCGGTAACATTGGCGGAAGCCAGATACCCAAGCTTGCTGAGCAGATTCTGCACCCGCTGGATATTCTCACCGCTGTCTCCCAGGCTCAAGCCATTGGGGATAGCCGTATCACTGTTTAATGCAATCCGGGTCGAAGGCCCAAGATAACCGTCCACGACCTGGTCATTTTTAGACTGGAACTGTTTTACTGCAATGATCGTATCATTTCCATAAGAGCCATCCGGTTCGGTGGTCATATAGCCCAACAGCTTTAAGCGCTTCTGCGCCGCCAGGACCACGTCGCTCTTCTCGCCGTAGGAAAGCATGTTGGCCTTCACCTCGTCGCTGTAGAGCAGGTTCATGGTCTTTCTGCCGACCTTGCCGTCCTCCTCCAGGCCGTTGACACTCTGCATCTTCTTGACGGCCTCCTCGGTGGTATCGCCAAAATTCCCTGTGACCAGGTTCTCGGTGGCAATATAGCCCAGCTCATAAAGACGCGACTGGATACGCTGGATGTCGTCGCCCTGGTCTCCGTTCTGCGCCGCATAATACTTGGCGTCCGGGGACAGGATCGCATCCAGGGTCTCCGGGCCGATGACGCCGTCCTGAGCCAGCTTGTTCTGTCTCTGATAGATCTTGACCGCATTCTGGGTCACTTCCCCGTAATAGTCGGTCGGTTCATCATTGTCCATAAAGCCCAGATCCATCAGGCGCTGCTGGAGCTTCGCCACGATGGGATGCTTCTCGCCGACCCGCAGGTAATCCGGGATCGGGTCTGTATACTCTGCATCCACACCTGCGACCGACGGAAGCAGCGGCCCGTCGGGAGACAGGGGCATCACGGTCTCGTCAGCCGCAGTCTGGGGCAGCGTCTCCTTCACAAGCACAATCTCTTCCACGCTCTCCGTAGTGGTCTCCTCCGGCTTCGCACCGTTGCATCCGGCCAGAACGCCTGCCGCAAGCAGGACAATACCAAGCGCCCGCATCTTTCTTTTTAATCCTGTATATTTTCCAGTCATATAATAGGTTGACCTCGCTTCCTTTGTCGAATAAAGTCTATTCTAGCATATTTTATGGCAGCTTTCAATCAGCGCGGGCGGGTTTCTGTGTTTCTGGCAGAAATCCCCTGATATGATCCATACAGCCACACGTTTCCTCTTATAAAAACTTCTCCTGCTCTATCCCCAGCCCCGTCTCCAGCATCCGTCTGATGAGCGGCTGCAAAAGCGGCTCCTCTACTCTGCGCAGCTTTTCCAGGGTCTCCGGCTCCAGCGGCTCCGCCTCCTTCCGGTACCGTTCGAACTGCTCTGCATCCATTAAAAACGGTTTAAGCTCCGGGAATATCCTTCTGCGGTTATACTGGAATATGCAGACTCCCCCATAATCTAAATCCCCGGTGTGGAGATACTCCACCTGCTGACCCTCCAGGCATTCCTTAAGCTTCGTCAAAAACGCCCTCTCCCTGGGCGTAAAATATCCATGGCAGAAAATGATGAGCGTATCTGGCCCATACGGCATCGCCTCATAATTGGCCTGGTTCTCCACAGTGATGATCCTGCGGATCCTCGGATCCTTTACCGGCGTCCCCAGAGTCAGGGTCTGGCTGTTTAGCACCGCGCCGCAGACAAAGACGGATAAGTCGATCTCCTTCCCGTCCAGCAATAACCTGGCGGGGCCTTTCAGCGCCAGGGCCTGGGCGTACTCTTCGATCCCCAGCTGGCTTAAGACCTGTGTGTCGTCCATGTTTTCATCCACATCCGGGTGATAATGGACCGCAAGGGATATGACCGTATCCTGATAAACCTGCTCAAATACTTTGGAGGATTTTACTTTTTTGCCGCGGACCACCTGGTCCCTTAAGCATCTGCTGCTGAAGACCCGTTTGTAAACCGGCGCATCCAGGCAGTCCAGCTCCCTCAGCACGGCAAACAGCTCCATCTGTCCACAGGACTCTGCCGTTTCCGGCCAGTTATCCACAGGATTCTCCACGTCTCTCAGATAACTCTCTGCGCCCTTCAGCTCCGACGGAATCCTGCCGTCTGCAAGCTGGTCTGACAGATCCCGGATCATCTGCCGGATCCATGCACTTTTAAGACCGCTGCCAAAACGGTTTAAGTATTGGTGCAGAAGCTCCAGCCGGACATACTTCTCCCTCCGCCCCACACGCCGGTAAAGCTCCGGCAAATCCTTCAGACGGTAACGGCAGGCTTCCGGCTCGCTGTATTTCTGGTACCAGCGGCAGTGCAGCAGGCCGTCCAGCTCCAGGCTGCGGATCTCCGCCGCCAGTTCACTTGCGGACACCAGACGGTAATCCTTTTTGTGATAATCCTTCAGCGGAAATTCACGGGTACCTGAGGCCCCCTGCCTCCAGTCAACGGAGCTTCGCTCTGTCTTTTCTATGATCTTGTCTAATACGTACATTCCTGCTATTCTTCCTCCATCCCCGCAGACAGCTCCCGAAACTCGGTTTTCTCAAACTCCTGGATGGAGATGCATTTCTTGCTGGGGTTGGCAAACACAAAGGTCTTGTCCACATTTTCCAGATAATTCTGGATCTTATCGTTGGTTGCACTGATCAGCGCCTGGAACCCCAGTCCGCGGATCAGCTCAATACAGCTTGCCACCTTCTCCGAATCCATTTTGGAAAATGCCTCGTCCAGCACCACCAGACGGATAGTCGGCCTGCGCTGCAGCCTGGGTGTCAGATTGATGCGGTACGCCTGGGCAAAGCTTGCAAGCAGCGCCACGTAGAGAGGATTCTGGCCCTCGCCGCCGGAATTCTTGCGGATCATGCGGCTGAGCCCGATCTTCATGGTGCCCTCTTCATTTTCAATGATCTGTTCCATATCAAAGGACAGGTAGGTGCGGTAATCCGCAAACTTCTCCATATTCCGGCGGGCTTCCTCCATCTGCTCCTGGGTAGCGTTCTCCGGCGGGATGAACACGCTGATCAGTTCATTCATCTGCTCCCCGTAATGGTTCTCATGCTCCATGGAAAACATGTTCAGCTGGTAATCCATATTGTTGTTGAGCTGCGACGGGTTGATCTCTAAATTCTTGTCCATGAACATGTCGTAGTAGGGACCAAATGCGCCCTTGTTGCGCCCGATCACAAACCGGTATTTGTCCTTGCCGAAATCCAGACGGCTGATGACACGGTTTAACTCATCCTTGCGCTCGATCGCTTCCGTGATGGCATTGCGGATCTTGTATATGAAATCGTCCTTGAAATGCTCCACTGCCGCTTTCGCCTGATCCGCCGCGATCTTCTGGTATTCCTCCAGCCGGTCGCAGGAAAGCCGTTCCAAAAGCTCCTCGTATTTCTGATTGTCCTCGCCGGTGACCGGAAGGTTGCTCCGGTTGACATAACGTCTCAGATATTCCGACCGGGCGCTCACCAGCGCATCCTTCGCGTTCCGGCCTTCCTCCGCCGCCTTATCCAGCGCAGCCTGGCATTTCTCCTGGAGACGCGCGGTGCGGGTGGATCTCTGCCCGGATATATATTCTGTAAGCTCACGCTCACATTCCTCGAAGAATGATGTCTGGTCCGCGTCCATCCACGCTTTCAGCGCTTCCTGAAGCTGCAATACCCGTTCCTGTCCCGTGACCGCGTCGTCCCGGTTCTGCCTGATCTGTTCCTCAAGCTTCCAGATAGACCTCTCAATCTCCTTGTACTCCGCCTTCTTACCATCGCAGACCCCGTCTATGGCGCGGCGCTCCTGCTCCCACTGGTCCACATTGCGGGTCTTAAGCTCCTCGATCTTTTTCTCAAGCCTCGCCTTCTCCCGCTGCGTTTCCTTAAGCTCCTCCATATCCTTGACCCAGCCCAGATAAACCTCTGTCGGGCTTGAAAGTGATTCCAGCTCCAGGATCCGGCTGCCCTGCTTGATCATGTCCGTCTGGGGCGCCATCTTTTTCTCAAGCGCTTCCAGCTGCTCCCTTAAAAGCTTCATCCGCCGCTTTACACTGCTCTTTCCGATGTACGCCATGCGGGTATAATTGTTGGGGTTGATGTGCTGGATCCTGTAGCTGTGATAGAGCACGCAGTCCGCGGTGATCCCGATCCGGCACCGGCGCAGCTCTTCAACGGTCTCGCATTTTACGACCCTGCCGAGTTGGAAGTTGATATATGATCTTATGTAGGAACGGCTTGCGGTCACTTCCCCGGCAAGGGCATTTTCAAGTACTGTATGCTCCTCCTGCCCCACCTTCTCCGTATCCAGGACAGCCACGCTGTAAAACTGCTTTGCATCCAATTCCCGGTACAGCTCCATTGCAAGCTTCGCATACCGCGGCTCCACGATCAGGGACAGCTTGTTGCCGCCCAGATAACCTTCCACCGCATTGCGCCAGCGCTCGTCCCGGATATCCAGAAGATCCGCCAGGACCTCCACCGGCACCTGCTTCCCGGTCTGTTCTGCCAGACGACGGAGAAGATATGCCCGCGCCTGCTCCACCTCGGGCGGGTAAGCCCGGTCGCCAAGCTTCAGCCGCGCCAGTTCATCCGACGCCTGCTTCTCTTCTTTTTTCAGTTCCCGCAGCTTGTTTTTGGCGTCCTGGATCTGTTCCTGGATCTCCTCACGGATCTCCTTTAGATCCCTCTGGAGCTTTTGCAGCTCCCCTTCGCTGGCCTTTCCCTTTTCCAGCTCCTCGATCGTCCAGATCACGGAATTGTAAGTGACATCCTCATCCTTCCACGCCTTCAGCCGGTCCACTGTCTGCTGAAAATATCCCTTGCTGGTGCAAAGCCTTTCCACCAGGCCATTGACAGACTCCAGCTGTGTTTTGAGGCCTTCGTAGCCGGATTCCATGATCTGGCGCAGAAGGGCCTCGCTCTGGGCTGTTAAGTCTTTGATGTTCTGCTCCAGCGCCGAAAGAAGCTGTCTTTTCCGCTCCAGCTCTTCTTCATCCAGATGGGCTTTATCCTGAAGCTCCCGGACTTCCTCATCCTGTCTTAAGACCTCCAGCCTGCGGCAGAAATAATCCTGCCGCAGCTCCTCTTTCCGCCTGCCCTTCAGTTCCTCATATAATCCTGTAAGCCGGTTAAGCTCCTCAATCTCCTCACGGGTATCCGCGATCTTCTTCTGCATCCGCCCATACTGAAGGACGCTTTCCTGCATATCCTCAATATGGATATCCTGCTCCATGCAGATATATTCCTTCACAAAATCCTCCAGCTTGATATTCATCCGGAAGGGGATCGCACGCTTGAACAAGAGAGGGAATTTTTCCGAATCCAGCCCGCCGAGATAGATGTCGTAGAGCTGCTTTCGGAACCGCTCATTGTGGGAACCGCAGTAAAAATCCTCTTTTCCGTAATGACCCTGAAGGTAATCCTTGACCTCCTCTGTGGTCATGGTCCGCCCGTCGGTCCGGTATGCGTTGTCCCAAAGCGGCCCCTCATGCCAGAAGAACAGCCTGCCGATCTCATTGGTCGCCGTCTCCACATCGAACACCACGCCCACGCACTGGCATCTACCCGTATCGGTCTGTTTCAGCTCCAGCACAATGGTACTGGAAAAATTCCGGTTCCGCAGATAGGAAAACTCGTTATTATCCCCGATATTGACCATGCCACGCAGGTACTCGATCAGGCTGCGGTCTGAATCGTCCGCCGCCGCCTTGTTGAAAAATCCACGGCCGTCTGTATTGGCATAGAGTACGATCTGCATGGCGTCGATCACCGTAGATTTCCCGCTCCCTGAATGCCCCGTAAAAAAGTTGATCCCCTCGTTAAAGGAAAGGATTCTGTGGTTGATATAGTGCCAGTTGTTCAGGGCAATCCTGGACAATGCCTCAAATCGTGTCTTCGTCATCACAAACCTCCTCTTCGTCCGCGAAGGAGGACAAAATCCCCCTTGCATCTTCACCGAAAAGTACCACGTTGATCGTGGGATAAATGATCATTCTGCACTGTGGGTCCACACCCTCCAGCATATCAAGCGGCTCTATGATCTGGTATTTTTTCAGCAGCGCGATAGCCCGGCGGATCTCCGTCGGCGCCGGCTTTTTCATCAGCAGGCCCAGGTTGTTCCCCAGACGCTCGTTCATCTCGCTTAGGGATGTTATGATGTGGACGCTGTTGGACACGCTTGCCATCTGTTCGTCATAGATCAGTTTCAGGATCAGCAGATAGAGTGTTGCCAGCCGCGGCAGCTTGTCGCCTACCTGCCCCTCGCCCTGCATATAGATCACTCCCATCTGGCTGTTTTCCTTAAGTTCAATCCCTGCGATCTTTAAATACGCCTGGATAAATTCCAGGTGATTGCTGCAAAAACGGTATTCCTTATTGTATAAATATCTTCCCGTGCGCCGGTCATACCGCCGTTCCAGGAGAAAAGTCTGCCTGTAAAGCAGCCGGATGATCTCAGTCAGCTCTGCCTGCTCCTCCGGCGTCAGTTCGTCGTAATATGGTATCATTTTCCTCTCCTTATAAATATCAGCTTGGGATAACGGTAACGGCCGTTGTCGATCATCTCCAGACCGTCCGGCTCACTCTGGACCGGCACAGCCTGAAACATGCTCTTCCTGCGGATGGAATGATCGTAGGCCAGGATCAGCTTCTCAAAATCTTCCTCGCTCTCCACCGTAGCTTCTGAAACCTCCAGGACTCCATCCTTCATGCGTCCGGTGATGAATTCCTCGATCTGCGCCCGGCTGAAGCGCTTTTTGATCTTGTTGAGATCCAGAAGCTCCTCTCTGGACAGCTCCTCCTGCTCCTCCTCCGGCACAAGCGTCTCCTGGAAATCCGCCTTTTTCTTTCTCCTCTTATAGAGAGACTGGTTGGAAACAATATCCACCTGGGACAGATTCATCCTTGCGCCCACCGCCGCGATCAGCTGCTCCCGCTGCGCGGCTTCCGCCCCTGCCATGCGGTTGAGCAGCTGGATGACCAGGCCTTTCATATCATCATCCTCATTCAGGAGATAATTGAGCCGGCTCACAGTCGCCCGTACATATTTGCTGTGCTCCTTATCCATATTGGCGATCCGGTGCTCGATATCGTCAAAACCACGCTCAATAAGATCCAGTTTTTCCAACACCTTTGCTTCCAAATCCGGGTGCCTGCCGGGCATATCGCCCGGCATCCCGCCATCGTCTGCTCCTGTCGGCGCTGCCGCCATGTGGGTAGTTCCCTGTCCCCGCAGACTGCGGGCACACAAGGTTTCCAGCCACTCGCCGTCCTCCCGCATCTGTCCGATCCACCGTTTAATGTCCGCTTTGTAGATATAAAAATTGTCGGAGGTTTTTAAGATGTGGTATTTCCGCCTGACCACCTCCTCCACATAGCCTTCCAGATGGTCCCGCAGCAGTTCCCCGTAGGCTCTCTGTTCCAACAGGCTGCCGAAAAATTTGTCCATATTGTGGAGCATGTCCTGCAATGCCTTGTTAAGTTTTCTCGTATTGATAAGCGCCGTATCCAACATGCTTACATTGGCTCTGGGATCATGTTTTAAGGAAAACAGAATTGCATAGACATTCTGAATATAGAGCTGCGTCGTATCTTCTTCCTCGGTCATCAGCTTTTCCATCGCTTCAATCATCACGGCGGCATAATCCGGTATGACGATGTTGGTGGTCAGAGAGTTATAATCCTCCACCTTCCTCAGCCATCCGGTCCTGAGAAGCCAGTTGAGGATCCGGGTCGCCACCGGCTCCAGCACATCCAGCTCGCCCTCGTACTCATCCCACAAAAGCCCTACCTGCTTCCTGGAAAAATGCTCGTTCAGCGTCTGGATGCAGACCTCGCGGCTTAGGTAGTAGTTGCTGTATTCGTATTCCTCATTGATACAGAGCAGGGCTTCCATATAGATCTCCCGGTTGCAGGAGCGGAATAAGCCCCAGAAACTGTCGGGTATTTGTTGTAACAGACTCATAGTGTCCTCTTTTCACTTGTAATATATCCTGATCTTTTTGCATTTCTTATTATCCATCATACACTAAAATGCAAGAAAAAAAAAGCCCCAACCCTGAAGCCGATATACCCCAGGGCCAGAACTATTCTATTATGTATTTTACAAAATATCCATTTTTACCTGTTCCAATAAAGCCCAGAGCGCCTCCTGCCATTCCGCTTTGCTCTCTACCACCGAAGTGTGCCCGGCTTCCATAAAGAATACCTTTGTCTGAGGCATCGCTTCCAGGATCATATTTACATGTTCCATGGTACGGCTTTTATCCAATGATCCATGCGCAAGCACCACCGGCTTGTGAAACCGTTTCAGCCCTTCCCGAAAATCCACCTGACGGACCGAAGTAGTGATCTGAAATGCACATTCCCGTTCTACCTGATCCATATAGTCCAGAAGTTTTAGCCGAAGCAACGGAGGTACTGGTCTGGAAAACCATCCCTTTAATAAACTGTCAAAAAAGTCCCGATTTCCCCACTGTTCCAAAACACGTTTAGGCAGATCCGGATTCCCATGGTTCTTTGCACAAGGACCGGTATTGGACAACAGCATTCCCGAAATCAATTCTGGATGCATCGATGCTGCCGCCATAGATATCACTCCTCCTGCAGACCAGCCAGCAAGCACTACCTGTCCCAACTCCGCCGTTACAATAAATTCAGCAACACGTTTACCCAGAGAAGTTACATCCCATGGCGGTTCAGAACGACAATAATCTATCACTGCAAACTGAAATACTCCGTCTGATTCCAGCTGATCATATACACAGGGCGAGACATTTCCACCAGAAAGGAACAACACTGTCGGCTTGTTTTTTTCCAATTCACCTATCACATTCAACATACACCCACCTCTTTCTTCTCGATCTTTATTCTATAGCGGCATAACAATTGGCAGCCAAATCACTGAAATCACCGTCAAAAGCACGGCCAACGGCAGTCCGCATTTGATAAAATCTTTCACTGCATAGGGTCCTGCACTCATGCAGATAGCTTCTGCCGGTGAAGCCATCGGAGTTAAAAAACTCCCAAAAGATCCGCAGACAGCTGCCATTACCGCAGCCCGAGGGTCTACCCCGATTTTTAACGCGACCAATGCTGCCAGTGGTGTAAACAGAGTCAGACATGCCGTGTTAGACATAAACTGAGTCAGGATCAGCGGAACCACAAAAAAGGTTGCGATAATAAAATAGGGATTGGTTGTGTTTCCCAGCAGTTTCACTATACCATCTGCAATAAAGTCCCCCGCTCCAGTAGACGCCAGTGCCGACGACAGCGGCAATACCCCCGCAAAAAGAAAAATGGTTGGAAGATGGATAGCCCCTAAGGCTTCGTTTACACTCAAGATTCCGGTTATCACCAGCACGCAGCAGCTAATGAGTGCAATGACAAACAGATCCAAACCTATAATCTGATAACCAATCATTGCTGCCACAGTCAGAGCGATCACCACAATTGCAAGGCGATTGCGGCTTCCGGACAATGTATCTGAAACTCCGCTCCCAGATAATTCCATCTCCTCTAACTGATCATTAGGCGTATCGGGTAAAAGTCTGTGCCCAAACAAACACATGTAAAGTATTATGGCAATCAGCAATGGAAGCCTCGCCAGAGTAAAGTCCCATATGGTAAACGGAACCGCTCCCCCCATATTGATCAGAATGTCATTGATTGTCAGGTTTATAGCGCCAGACCCCATAAAGGTCATCGCCGTCGCAACACTGGCTGCACAAGTCAGAGGATAAAACAGCTTCTGCCTGCTGACCGGAAGGGATGAGAGCACCGGGAACAGGATCAGGACCGCAGCACTGGAATTGATAATAACACCTATGATAGACGCAACTATACAGGACCAGAAAATCATTCGATTCGGTGTGTTTCCATATCGGAGGACCAGATTTTTGATCGAATCCAGCAAAGATGTTTTTTTAATTGCCGCTCCCACCACAAACATAGCTCCGGTAAGTACAACACTGCTGTTTGAAAAACCGCTCAGAGCCGCACTGGAAGATACAACGTTTGTAACGCTTAATGCAATTATAATAAAAATCGAGACCACCGGAATAGGTATTTTTCCGGATATAAACGCAACTGCTGCAAACAAGAGGATCAATACCGTAATAATCATGGGACTCATAACACTATTTTGTATAATCCGACTTTCTGCAAAAGCAGAAAGGATCATACTCTCCTTTCTCCAGGCTTTACAAAATGCTGATGTCCGTCTATGCGCATATACGGGATTCATTTATAAGTACAGTATATCAACCCCCATAGCCTCAGGCAAATGCCAAATTATGTCATAGGGCTATAACAGAAAGTCATATGTTAGCGTTATGCATTTTATTTATACCGCCCATAGCAGAATCTACACTTGGAATAAACGACAAATTGACCTATAATAAAATCATTGGAGGGAACGCCTATGAATAAAGGAGATTTGCGCAATATCGTTATCATTGCCGAAGAGGGCAGTTTATCAAAAGCTGCAGGAAAATTATATATTTCTCAGCCTGCTTTAAGCCGGTGTCTGCAAAAAGCTGAAGAGGAATTGGGCGAAAAGCTTTTTTTTCGCACGCCTTCCGGCCTTACTCTCACCTTTGCAGGCACCTGCTTTCTGAACAACGCTTATAAGATCCTCAAATATTATAATGATATGGAGATGGAATTTTGCGAGATTAATAATATGCGAAAAGGCACTCTGAACCTTGGTTCTGCGGAGAAAGTCGCTGCACTGATCCTCCCTCAGATTCTTCCCCAGTTTCGCCGCCTATACCCGAATATCAAGATCAATTTGCAAGAGTATAATTCCTATATCCTGGAAGATAAGCTTATCAATGGTTCCATCGATATTGCCACACTGTGTCTTCCGATCAAATCAGAGAGCATATCATATGAATGTTTTTATAAAGACCCGCTCTATATCGCTCTGCCGGAAGGCCATCCTGCTGGACGATATGCCTATTTCAAAGAGGGGGTTCAGGGGCCCTATCTTGATATCTCCCATTTGATGGACAGTGCATTTATTTTGACGCAAAAACACAAAAAAACACGCCAGGCTGCTGACAAAGTATTGAATCACTTTGGAGCAGTTGAACCCTTTATGGTATCTCAAAGCATAGAAACAGTCATCGGTCTGGTAGCCAATGGAATGGGTGTATCTCTTGTCCCTCAGATCTACACCCGAATCTACAATACCGGCGCCAAAATCCAATATTATCATATTGAAGAATCTCTTGATGCCTGCTGGAGTATGGCTGTGGCCTATTATAGAGATATGCCGTTAACAAAACCGGCAAAAGAATTTCTCCGACTCTTAAAGACCACATCAACCCTGTTTCCTGACTACATAATGCCAAACGTATTTGAACGATAGTATAGAAACATTTTAGTACGTAAAGCGGAGGTTTTCTTGTCATAGACGCGGAAGGCATTTCACTGATTCCAGCTTTAGAAGTTCCTTCCGCACTGCTTCCGGCAGCCGCTCTTTTGTAGAACAAAGAATAGCATTTGCTTTTTCCCAAATCTGCTGCTCTGACAAAGGAGAAAACACGCTTCCGGATGCATCCGGAATCTCCACAGTATAAGTTTCATTTCCCTTACAAAATATAGTTACAGTACATCCCCAATGACGGGGATATCTTTTTGTAAAAATCTGGTCCTCAAAAACTGTTATCCTTTTCATTAAATCACGTATTTCTGGACAGGCAATCGCCTCCGGCAAAAAATCATCCAATATTACCCGGTGTTTTTTTATGGCACAGGCAACTGTATATGGTATGGAAAATTTGGCATCCGATGGAAGCACCGGATTGCAGCTGATTTCTCTTTCTCCGCACTGCTTATATCCGATCTCATATGTTCTCACCTCTACCCGTTCCACCTGTTCTGCAATAATTGCATTTTCCCTGCAAAGAAACAGCGCTCCGTCAATAGCACAGTGAGTGCTTCTGCAGCATGGATATGGCTTTTTATCCATATTTAAGATTTCATATACCTGACCCAGCTTTTCTGATACTGCTTCATAATCATAATCTTCCGACATAGCCGGATACAGCGCACCATCCGGTGAATCCAATATATGCGGAGGTCCGGTCATACCTGCGCTGGAAAGCAGCGCTGCATCCAATCCATTAAGCGCAGCTTTTCCCGGATGCAAAATTTTGTTAGTTGTTCCATCTGTTAAAAATGCCCACGTGCCAAACGACTGGGTGCCTGCCAGCCCTAATGCAGATACAATCTTCTCCTGGTTTAAGCGCAACAACTTGGAGCAGGTCTGCGGCTGCCCCAAAGGTACCCGCCGTACTGGTCACGTGCCAGCCTTTTTTCCGATGCGTAACCACCCCAAATCCTTTTCCTATCCTGGCCATAACTTCATATCCACAGATAACCGCCTCCAGCAATTCTTTCCCTGTGCAGCCACATCTCTCCGCCAGGGCCCAGGCTGCCGGTATTACTACTGTGCCAATATGAGCTTTGGATTCCGTATGTACATCATCCAGTTCCAATACATGTCCCATCATACCATTTAAAAATGCCGCCGTTCTTACAGGCACTAATTTTTTATATCCCCACAGAGAAGAATCCTTGGCACTGCCGTCACAGTCACAGAATAAATCGGCGGATGATCGGATCAAAGAATTATCCGCCGCTCCCAATGCAGCGCTGATATTATCAAGCAGGCAATATTTCGCCCCCTTGACTACCATTTCGGGCACACTGTTAAGTTCTAATTCATAAACAAACTCCGCTAATTGATATATCTGTCTCATAGATATTCCTTTCCAACACAAATATCCTCGTGATAGTCTTATTATAATAAGGCTTTCCTGCGTTGCATATTAATAAAAGAGCATACAGGTTATGCAGAATTGCTATAGCCAGCCTCCCGCGTATAAACCCGGCAGAATAAAACCTTCCAAGCAGACCTGGTTTGTGTTAGAATGGAGATAGTAAAAACTGTGAAAATCTAAGGAGGTTTACTATGGGAGAGATGATTTCATCATTTGACGGCACCATGCTCTATTTCAACAAAGAAATGCCGGTTCAGCCCAGGGCAGTTGCAGTGATCGTGCATGGGCTCTGCGAGCACCAGGGACGGTACGATTATTTCGCTGACCTGTTCCACCAGGCCGGGATCGGCACTTATCGGTTCGACCACAGAGGGCATGGCCGTTCCGAGGGGGAGCGCACGTATTTCGGGGACTTTAATGAACTTTTGGACGACACCAACGTGATCGTGGACCTGGCGATCGCAGAGAATCCGGATATCCCGGTATTCCTGATCGGCCACAGCATGGGCGGCTTCACAGTCGCACTGTACGGCGCAAAATATCCGGATAAGAAACTGCGCGGAATTGTCAGCAGCGGAGCGCTTACATACGACAACGGCGGACTGATCACTGGCGTTCCGAAGGGCTTAGACCCGCACACCCTGCTTCCCAACGAACTGGGCGCAGGCGTCTGCTCCGTGGCTGAAGTGGTTGACTGGTACGGAAAGGACCCGTACAATACCAAGACCTTTACCACCGGTCTCTGCTACGCGATCTGTAACGGCCTTGAGTGGTTTTCGGAAGCGGTTAAAGATTTCCGCTATCCAATCCTTATGCTTCACGGGGAGAAGGACGGGCTGGTAAGTGTGAAGGATACATATGATTTCTTCGCTGCCGCCGCCTCAGAAGATAAGCAGATGAAGATCTACGGTGGACTGTTCCATGAGATATTTAACGAATACTGCAAAGATGAAGTGATCGGGGATGCTCTGCGGTGGATGGAGCAGAGGATTTAGGACTTGACGTCTCAAGATCAGGGGACGACGGTTGATTATGAGATAAATAGATTTTTTGGTGAAAAATAAAGAAAGATATGTTATATTAAAAACAGAAGGGGAGACCGAGCGGCTCACCCTCATACTATACTGTTACTATGAACAGCCGTCATATGTGGTGATATGGCGGCTATTTTCCTTTACCCTTGAAAATCTCATAACAGAGACCTACAAGGGCAACAACGAATATTCCAAGTTGGATCAAGTCCTCATATGTAATATACATTGTGAGCCCTCCTTTCTTCTGGAGGGTCAAGAGCCCTCCTAAAAAAGAGGATTTGTGATTATTTAATGGTGCTCTCTGCTTTGCAGCTTCCCATCTCCACAAAAATACGCCCCTCCCCTGGCGGCAGACTAAAAAAGTCCCACTCACCGCCCCGGAAAGAGCGTATCAAAATCCCGCAAATCTCTATACCTGTTCTAAATCCCTACACATACACCGGCCGGTCCCCCAGGATCAACGTCTCCACCGTCTTCCCTTCCGTCTCAAACACAATGATCTCATTCTTCCCGCATTTCAGCAGAGGCGCGGGGATATAGAGATACTGTACCGGGCCTTCCAACCAGTAGCGTCCCAGGTTGAAGCCGTTGATAAACGCCACGCCTTTCCCAAGCCCACGGCAGTTTAAGAACGTATCGGCAGGCTGCCCTGCCTGAAACTCATAGCGGTAAAAGGACGGCGTATTCTTTTTCCACTCTTTGGAAAAATCCACCTTCTCCACGTTGTCGAGCGGCAGCGCGTACTGCTCCCAGCCGCTCTCAAAATGGATATCCACCATAACCCCGGTTCGGATCCCCTTTCGCTGGGTCGGAGCCTGAAGCTTGTAACCGTAGTTCACGCGCCCGATATTCTCCACCAGGAGCGCCAGTTCATTGTCCCCCTCAAAATAAAGCTCCAGATCCTCCGCATAGGCCTCCTGGTACTGGGTTCCCTCGAATTCGCCGTTGAGGTAATACTGGACCCGGTCCGATGCCTGGATCGCTTTCACCTTCATGACTCGTCCGAAGCCCTGCACATGAGTGCGGTAAAGCATATAGCCGTAGCCGCTCCCCGCTTCCTCCATGGTCATGGGCGAGGCGCTCACCTGGCACTCAGCCAGATCATCCACACAGGAGAACAAAGATACCTTGCCGGTGAGCTTCGCCTCCCCAAGATCACAGCGCGCCCGGTCCCTCGGGTCCGAAGTCGCAAGCTCCGGAAACAGCTCCCGCACCACCTGGCGAATCCCGTAAAACTTGTCGGTAGGCGCTCCCCATTCCGTCAGGACCGCATCATAGTTGTAGGATGTGATCTGAGGAAGGTCCGTATTTCCCCTTGCGGAGCAGCCATTATAAAAGCCAAAGTTCGTCCCACCCTGGAACATATAGAGATTGATGCTGGCCCGTTTCAGGAGCGCTTTCACCTCCTGCGCCAGATCCTCTGCATCCCGGGTGATGATCTTCTCCCTCCACCGGTTAAACCATCCATCCCAGAACTCCATGCACATCAGCGGCCAGTCTCTGCCATTCCGTTTCAAAAATGCCTCCAGCACATCCAGGTTCTCATCCGACCGGGAACCGAAGTTGGCCGTCGCCAGCACGCCGTCCTCCACCAGACTTCCCGCCGTCAGGGCCGCATCCCAGGAGCCGTCGGAGGTAAACAGCGGTACCTCCGCCCCGTGCTTCTCCATCAGGCCTTTGATCTGCCGCAGATATTCCTTGTCATTTCCAAAGGAGCCGTACTCATTCTCTACCTGCATCATGACGACCGGGCCGCCCCGGCTGATCTGCAGGTCGCGGATATGCTCAAACAGCTCCCGGTAATACGCGTCCACCTTTTCCAAAAACAGCGGCGTATTAGTGCGGACCTTCATATCCGGATAGCGGAGCAGCCATGCCGGAAGCCCGCCAAACTCCCACTCGGCACAGATGAACGGGCTTGGACGCAGGATCACGTTCAGCCCCATGTCTCCCGCCAGCCTGGCAAATGCCGCCACATCCTTATTGCCGGAAAAGTCAAACTCTCCCTCCCGCGGCTCGTGGATATTCCAGGGAATATAGGTTTCCACCGTGTTGAAGCCCATGGCCTTTAGATTGTACAGGCAGTCCTCCCAGTATTCCCGCACAAGCCGGAAATAGTGGACCGCCCCGGACAGCAGCTTCACCGGCTTTCCATCCAGATAGAATTCCTCTTTTACTTCAAATGTCCTCATGCTATCCTCTCTCCTGTTACAAAAACGGGATCCAGTCCCGGTCCAGAAGCCGCATCAGCGCTTCCATATAAAAATAATCCCCCCAAAGGTTCGGCTCATCCACGCCCTTCCCCTCCGCATAGGAATATACGCCGTGGAGCAGCAGGCCTTCGCTGTCCGGTTCCGCTTCCGAGGAAGCAAAGCTCTTGCAGACCGTGATCATCTCCTCCGCGCGCGCTAAGTTCCCCGTCTCCAGCATCCCGCAGGCTGCAACCGCCAGCGCAGAACTGTCTCTGGGCTGGCCGGAGCCATCCGAAAAGATCAGATCCCAGTAAGGCATCCCATCCCCCGGCAGATGTTCCTCAAAATACCGCAGTACCCTGCCGTAGATCTCGTCCTCCTCCGCGGTAAAGGTCCGTCCCGTCATCCGCGCGTGGAGCGGCATCCCGTAGATCGCCCACGCCTGCCCTCTCGCCCAGCAGGAATTGTCGCTGAAGCCCTGATGGGTAGCGCCGTGATCCGGCGCCCCCGTCTCCTTGTCAAAATAATAGGTATGATAGGTGGAGCCGTCCTCCCGGACGATGCAGTGGATCACATTGTCGTAATGCCGCTCTGCAATCTCCCGGTATCTTTCCTCCCCGGTGATCTCAGACGCCGTGTAGAGGAGCGGCAGGTTCAAAAGGGAGTCGATGATCAGGCGGTATTCCTTCTCCTCGCCCTTCTTTCCCCATGCCTGGATAAACCCGCCGTTTTCCTGAAAACGGTCCGCCAGCACATCCGCCGCGCGCACCACCAGATCCTTTAGATGCTCATCCCCGGTCAGCCTCCACGCCGCTTCCACGGAAGGGCTGTAGAGAAATCCGATATCATGGTGATCCAGCACAAAATGCGCGTCCAGCCGCTCCTCAAAGCTTTTCACGTTTTCCATTGCCAGATCATAAAAAGCCATATCCTTTGTGTGCAGGTAAGCCATCCAGAGCATCCCCGTCCAGAAGCCGTTGGTCCAGTCGTCATTTTTCTTGATCCGGTACTTCCCGCCTGTCGCACACGCAGACGGGAAATCCGTGCCGTAGCGTTCCATGTTCCGCTTTAAAACGCAGCAGATCCGGTCTAACTCCCCATTCATCCAATTCCTTGTTTCTGCATTCATAACCGTTCCCTCATGCTGGTTGATAACCTTCTTTAGAAAAATGTCTCGATCCCCACAGCCGGGTCATCCGGAACCATCTGCGCCGTCACCTTGATCCCGGCAGCCAGCAGCTTGTCTACCGCGGCCCGCTCCTCAGGAGTCATGCTGACCGATTTCTTGTACTGGGTCGTTCCCGGGCGGTTGGACATATTTCCGATATTGACCGGAAGGAGCGCAACGCCGGCATCCATCATGCGCACCAGAGTCACCGGGGATTTCACGATCAGCATCACGCGCTGTCCGTCATAATTGCCGTTCTGGATATTTGCAACCGCCTTCTCAAAAGGCAGAATGGATGTATTGATGCCTGCCGGAGCCGCCATGCGCACGATGGCCTTTTCCGCGTCATTTGCTGCAACCGCATCGTCGATCACCATGATGCGGTTTACTTTCAGGCCGGTAGACCAGCGTGTAGCCACCTGCCCATGGATCAAACGGTCGTCAATACGAATGTGTACAAATCCTTTCATCTCTGTTCCTCCTTATGCGAAAATCTTTAAGTTGTAAGCAAGGATGCCTACTACCACCAACAGTAACGTAACCCTTGTAGAGTTCATTTTCTTTCTTCCCAGCATCCAGTATGCAAAGAATACGACCAGAGTCGGGGCCAGGGACGGCATGATCTTGTCGGCAAGCTCCTGGACGGTGATGCTGACCTCGCCCCAGTTGTACTGGTAAGCGAACTTTGCATTGACCACCGACGGGATCAGCGCGCCGATCACCGTGATACCAAGGATATTGGCCGCTTTGGTGATCTTCTTTAAACGGTTTCCGATCTCGCCTACGATCTTGGCGCCCTCCTTATAACCCATTGCAAAAAAGTTCTTCATGCAGAACAGGCGCAGCAGGCCGAAGAAGATCCACAGGATCAGGGCCATCGGGCTGCCCTCCAGCGCCATATAGGAGGCGATGGAACCGATGATCGTTGAGGGGATCACATGGAACAGCGTATCGCCGATACCGGCCAGCGGTCCCATCATACCGGTCTTCAGCGCAGCGATCGTATCCACCGCATCCGCGCCGGTCTCATCCTGTAAGGCGCAGTCCACGCCCATGATGATCGGGGCCATGGTGTTGTTGGTGTTGAAGAACTGAAGCTCGGTCTTTGCCAGCTTTTTCCGGTCCTCCTCGTCCTTCTGTTTCTTGATCATCGGAAGCATACTGAAATAATAGCCAAGGCCCTGCATTTTCTCATAGTTCCAGCCTGCGCCGCCCAGGAAATACCATCTCCAGAATACGCTTTTGCTCTCCTTCGAGAGACCACTCTGCACTTTACTCATCGCCCATCTCACCTCCTGCAATTGTTCCTGCATCTCCTGCAGCCGGCGCAGCCTGCACCACATCATCCCTGTCGTTCTGGAAACTGTAGATCGCAAAAGCCAGACCTACAAGCGCCGCTCCCAGCACCGGCACATTCAAATATGCCGCCATAACAAATCCCGCGATCAGATAACTTATATTCTTGCTGACCGGCAGATACCGGAGCAGGATCGCAATACCAAGAGACGGAAGGATGCCGCCCGCGGTCTTCAGTCCGTTCATCAGCCACATCGGCAGGTTGTTTACCACCAAGTTTACAAACTCAGAACCAAATACCAGCGCTAAAAATACCGGCAGCATACGGGAAAGGGACTGAGGGATCAGGCCCAGCAGGTTCATGGTCGCTGCGCCCTCTAAGTTGCCTTCCTCTACCTTGCGCTCTGCACGGTGCTGGAAGAAGGTATTGGAAAATCTTGCCAGAATATCCAGCTGGATCATCAAAAGGCCGATCGGGATCGCCAGCGTCACGCCGAACTCCGCGCCCTGCCCGCTCTGGATCGCAAATGCCGTTCCCAGCAGCGCGCCCGTCATATAGTCCGGGATCGACGCCCCGCCAAAGTTACCGATACCCAGCACCAGGAGGTTCAGCGTACCGCCCACCACCAGGCCCGTCTGGATGTCGCCCAGTACCAGGCCTGCAAAAAATCCTGCCATGGTCGGCTTTACCATACCAAAGGTTGTATTGTTTCCGTCATAAAATGCAAATCCCGCGTATACCGTCAACAGCAGGATCTGCCACCACTGAATTGTCATTGTCTGCTCCTCCTCTTATCACTCATCATCTGAATCTGCCGCCTGGGTTTCCAGATCCAGGCACGCAACACCGTCCCGCGCCGCCTGCACCAGCGCCGCGATCTCATCCAGGCTGCACACATCCATATCCCTTAACACCGCATCCACCACCATCGGCAGATTCATACCGCTCAGCACCTTGGCCCGGTCCTTCAGTCCGTGCTTGCCCAGGATCATCTCTGCCCGGTTATAGGGAGTACCGCCTCTTAAATCCGCGAATATAAGGCCCTTCTTCCCTTCCGTCAGCCAGGAACAGATATATTCCTCCAGGCGCGCCGCAAACTGCTCAATCCCTTCATCCTCTGTCAGCTCCATCGTTGTGATCTGGTCTGCCAGCGCACCCATGACCATGCTGACCGCCGACTTCATCCCTGTTGCAATCCCTCTGTGGGATACCAGCAAAAGCTCCATAATTAACCTCCATCTAAACCTGCGGCGCCGCCCGCCAAGCCTCCAGGCACGGGTCCGCCCCAATTCTTCGGGATTAGATCGGCTCGATCTCGATACTGAAATAATCCCATCTCTTGTAACCTTCAATATACTCAATGGTCCTTCCGTCAAACAGATAGGTGTAGCGCCGGGTAAATGCGCTGGGTTCCTGATCGTTCAGTCCCAGGAGCGCCCCCTCCTCCTCCGGAGCCGGATATACGATCTCCGTGATCTCCTTTGAATCTGCCTGATACAGATCGATCCCGAAATCCTCCCGGATCTTTCCATAGATCGATGAGAATTTCTCCTTGTCAGCTACATCTTCCTCTTTTATGAATTCCCGGATGACATAGCTGTTCTGGATAATGATGGGCTTATCATCCACCAGACGCAGACGTTTAATATGATAAAACTCCTCATCCGACCCCAGATTCAACTGCGCCGCTATAGCTGGATCCTTCATCCTGCGTATGTCAAGCACTTCCGTCCGCTCTACGGCATCCTTATACTTCTCAATGTCGGAAAACTTGACAATCTTGCCTCTTCTTGCCTTGGACACATAAGTGCCCTTCCCCTGATACCTGACCAGATAGCCCTCATTGGTCAGACACTGCAGTGCCTTGATCGCGGTGATCCCGCTCACATTATACTTTTTCTTTAAATCCGCCTCACTGTAAAACTTGTCTCCCGGCTGGAACTTGCCGTTGTTGATCTCATAGAGTAAGCTTTGTTTTATCTGCTGGTATTTTGGAATAGACATGCGAACCTCTCCTTTTTGACTTCTTAATTGGTTAATATAATAATCTGTTGTTATCATATCAGTTTTCCCCTCTCCATTCAATCGGAAATCTCACAAGTCCACCACGTTTCACTGCATTCTTTCAGTGATTCTGCGAAATGCCTCATCCCCCTTTTTTATGTACTTGCTTCACTTACTAGCTTAATATATTAAGCTGTTAACCGCATAGTATCACATCCCATCTATTTTGACAAGCATTTTTTTCATTTTCCTTGAACTTTTCCCGATTTTTTCTCCTGCTTCCTAAAATCTCTATTAACCGTACCCCACCACCACAAATCCCTATTTTAAAAACACCTTATAAACCTGTCGGATTTTTACTATAATAAATCAAAAATATCCTGTATAATCCTTCATAAAAACACCATGGAAACATGCGAGAAAAGAAAGAGAGAATACACCTATGAACTGGGAACCATGGACCGGCTGCTACAAGATAAGCGACGGCTGCACAAACTGTTATTTCTACGGCCCCTACGCCAAGCGCTATGGTCAGAATACCATTCAGAAAACAGACAAATTCGACTGGCCGATCCGGCGAAACAAAAAAGGCGAATACAACATCAAAGGAAACAAGATCCTCGCCACCTGCTTCGCCACCGATTTTTTCCTGCCCGAAGCAGACGAATGGCGAAGCGAGGCCTGGGCTATGATCCATGAAAGAACCGATATTGATTTTCTGATCCTGACAAAACGGATCGACCGTTTCCCCGTATCACTCCCCCCGGACTGGGGCGAAGGCTATGACAACGTAAACATCGGCTGCACCGTTGAAACCCAGGCCTTAGCCGACTACCGCCTCCCGCTGTTTTTATCCTACCCGATCAAACGCCGCTTCATCGCCTGCGCGCCTCTCCTGGAAGCAATCGACCTGACGCCATACCTCCATGGAGTCGACCACGTCACCGTCGGCGGCGAAACCAGCCGCGCAGCCCGCGAGTGCAGCTACGAGTGGGTCTTAAACATCCGCGAACAATGCCTGAGGGCCGGCAAAACCTTCTGGTTCAAAAACACCGGCTCCCTGTTCCGGCACAACGGCGTCCTGGAAAAAATCAACCCCTACAAGCAAACCAGCCTGGCAAAAGAGCTGGGCATCAATATCTCAGACGGCAAACCATTATTTTAAAGAACCCTTCAACAACATAAAGAAAGGCAGGTACCTCCATTGGCATCAAGTACAGATTTTGTAACCTACGTCTGCGACCAGATAAACGGCGCCGGAACGATCACCTACAAAAAAATGTTCGGAGAATACGGCATCTATTGCAACAACAAGATCATCGGCGTGATCTGTGACAACCAGTTTTTTGTCAAAAAAACCGAAGCCGGCGCCGCTCTCTGCCCCGGCCACGAAGAAGCCCCGCCCTACACCGGAGCCAAACCCCACATCATAATCGACAACATGGACGACAAACAACTCATGACACAATTCATCAAAGCCACCTACAACGAATTACCCGCCCCCAAACCCAGGGTAAAAAAATAGCCGTTCCCGCCCGGCCCCATCCCCACCCGCCAGTACCCTCAGCGGGGATAAGAAACCTCCAGACCAGTGAAAAAAGATTTCTAAGTGTCTTCCGTTCGCAGACAGAAAGACACAGAAACTTTTTTCACTGGTCTGGAGGTTTCTTATCCCCTCACCACCATCTGCCGCAGTATCCCCGGATCCTTAATCTTCGTATCCTCCGCAAACAATAAAATCTTTGACAAAATCTCCGCCGTCTTTGGGTCCTCATCCACAAACGGCAGGAAGATCCGGCCCCGGTGCTGAGAATGTACCGGAACCACAAAAAGCATTGCATTTCCCATCTGATGGACCACACCGCTCCCCAGATGCACCGTATACTGCCCCAGCTTCCCGTCGATCACAGCATGGCTGCCCTCCAGGCGGACATTCTTAATCTTAAACAGCTCCAGATTGCACGCAACAATAGCCCTGCGCATTTCCACTGTAGAATGGCTGGTCTCCGGGTCCACCCCGCCCGCATGGGCGACGCTGACTGCCAGATCCACATCTCTCATGACCTCGCTGTAAAGCACATCCGGGATCTCCCTGATCTTCAGCGGCCTGAACGTCTTTCTGTCGGAGAACACCACCCACTCCAGGGTGGGCGCTTCAATATCGCTTGGCGAGAACCAGTCTGCCATGGCATATATCCTCGCTACGATATTCTCCTTATAATAAATCTTCTGAAGCCCGTCCTCATAATCCGCAACCCATCGGCGCCCTCTCAGCGCTCCCACGGTCTTCTGCGGCTGAATCTGATTGCCGGAGAACATCCTGGAATCCTCTTTGTCCAGTTCCTCCTCAAGCTTTACATAAAGCTCGCGAAATACCTGTTTAAACGGCTGGCGGAGCTTTTTCTCAAACAAAAGCTTCTGGTATTCATGCCAATGTCCGTCTTTTAACAAGTCAGACGGATGGGCAATAAGCACCTGCATATCCGGCTCCACAGACGTTATATTCCCGGACCAGTCCATAAGACCCTTTTCCGTCAAAAATCCCATCCGGGGAAGCTGCTGCTTTCTCCCCTTCATCCATACAGGCACAGCCAGTATCTGACGCCGCCTCCATCACCACCAACGGCTCCACGATCGGGCGGACTACCGAATTAGCCGCCAGCTCCCTCAGCTCCCATACGGCAAATGCCGTTCTGTCTTCCATCGCCTGTTCCATCATCTGTCTGGTGCGCCGGTACTGCTCCTTCAGTTTTTTATGGATCTCCTGGTATTTTAAGACCGTCTCATGCTTTTTATATTTAGCAGGTACGGATTTTAAGGTTTTCCCGGCCTTCCGGCACTGAAGGCTGCTCTGTCCGGCTTCATTCACAGAGATCTTAAGCTCCAACTCATCAAGAGGCTTCCACTCAAAATAATCCTCCATGGTTCCAACCAGCCGGTTCTCCATCCTGAGCGTCAGCCTCGTCACATCCGTAAATCCCGCGTTAACGCTGAGATTCTGAAGGGCAATAGCGGCAGCACGGCTTTCACTGGCACGGCGCTGAGCGCCAAAATTTTTACTTTCCTTTAAAAACTTCTGGATAAACTGATAGCGGTCAAGCAGATCTGCCTCCCGTTCCTGCCCAGCGCCAAGAGGCAGCAGCCCGATACTCATCAGCAGGTCCTTGTTCCGTTTTTCCTCTATCTCGGTTTTTATGGCTTCTTTTTTTACGTTCCCAAGGGCGGCATCGGCGTATTTCCTCGCCCGCGCGTGAGCGGCGCCCGTTGCGGAATATTTTGCTGCATCATACAGAAGGCGGAAATCTTTTTCTCCCAGCTTTTCATATGCCTCAAAAAACCACTGGATATCAAAAGCCCCGTCCCGCAGCTCTTCTGGTGTGAGCGGCGTGAATTTCGCAATCATGGAGGTCATGAAATCATCCAGCCGTTCCCCCGTATGGGCCATAAAATAGTAACAACCGCTCTGGAATCCGGGCATCCCCAGGTATTCCTCCAGCAGAGGAATCCACTGCGGAACATACATGGCAAGCTCCACCAGCCGTTTTTTCGTAATATCGGTCCCCTTTAAGGCCCTTTTTAAATCCTCTGCCGTTTCCCCCGGTCCCGGACGGCATACCCTGAGCAGATGGCTGAGGACCGTCTTCCGGTCCGTGCCGCTGGAATAATAATAACTCTCGCTCCGTTTCAGCGTCTCTTTCCCCAGGGCCGTCAGGATCTGGATCATCACATCAATCCCATAGATCACGTAGATCGAGGAGATCACCTCCGAAAACGGAGTCGCCTGCTCCCCTCTCTTAAGCTCCACCTTCAGAACCATCGGGATCACTTCCCGGTACAGTTCATGGGCCAGCCTCATCGCCGGTACCTCGTCTCCGATCCGGTCAAAAAAATATTTTCCGTCCACAAGCTGGATCACATTCCATCCAAAAAATGCATTCAGATCCCCTACCCGGGCATCCCTGGAAGATACCGCCCCGTGCTGTTCCACCGTACTGACAGGTCCCACAAGGCTTTTTAAATCCAGGAAAGTAAAAACGGCCTGATAGAACTGGTTTTTGTCCCACACGCCCCTTAGATGGCACTGGACAAAATCCGACAACTGCAGATATCCGCTCCTCTGGCAGCCATACCGGACGATTTTCTCCCTGTCTTTCCATTTCTCATAAAGTTCCTGAAGCCTAAAGCGGAGTGTAAAAGAACTCCCCCAGTCGCTGTCGCTCACCAGGCCCAGCCACCCGCGCATTTCCCCAAACACTGGAAACTCCGCGGCCCGCTTCGTACACGGCACCTTCCTTCCATCCCAGTTTGTTTCTTCATATTCAAAAAACGCATTGGACGGATCCAGGACAGAGAGCAGCTTTGCCGTTCCCACAAGCCCCCAGTGCGCTTTCATATCTGCAGGCACATACTGGGCAAACAGCGTTTCGATCACCATTTGGGCCTGCTGCCCAAACCGATATCCATGAACCAGATTTTTAAACGGCGGCTTTTTGAATATCCCGCTTCCAAAAACCTTTTTGTACAGGCTGATATTCTTCTCATAGTACGTCCGCTGTCTTCGGCAGCTCTGGAAAAGGTACAGCTCCAGCATCATTTCCGGCGTTTTGATCTCCCGCCGGTAAAAGTCCATCCATAAATCCTTAAACGGCAGGCCATCCAACGGTTCTGCCTCCGGGTCTCCATGCGTCCAGCAGCTGTTGTTCAGCCGCGTGCCAAGGATCTGTTCTTCCCCCCATGCGTCCTGGTACTCCCGCTCTTTATTCTCTTCGATCAGACTGTCCAAACACTTTAAAGCGTGAATACAGGCGTCATCCCCACAGGTAAACAGCTTCTCCGCCTGCGTCTCATCCACATTCACAGGAGGCAGCTTCCATGCCGTTCCCGGTATGTAAAGCCCATACCCCGGCGTATTGACAATGTCCTGCGCCTCGCTCCTGGTCCCCAGAAGCTCCTCAAGCAGCACCTGCTCCCGCCCAGTCGGTTCTGAAACCGTCCGAAGGAGATCTCTCACGGCTGCAAATGTCTCCGGGTGTTCCTTCTTCACCCACAAGGCCAGATCCAACGCTCCCATACGGCATTCCTCTGAATCCGTTTCCAGAAGGCGTTTCATCGATCCCCGGACCGCCTCCGGCTTCTGCTTCCTCAAAAGCGCCAGCACACCCGCCCTGCCCTTTTTGTATTTCAGATTTTTCTCGATTTCAAGATAATCCTCCACTGTAAGCTCCATATCATCTGCCAGGATATACGCAGATTTCTCCGTGGCTTCCTCCGCGTTGTGGAGCAGTTCAAACAGCGCCTTTTTCCGGACAGCTGTGGTGGGGCGGTACAAAAGCACTCTGGCTGCCAGCGCACGGATGGATCCATACAGACTTCCCTGTCCCAGCAGCGGGATCAGCCGGGCCGCCTCATCCAGATATTCCTCATCCTGAAGCATCCACGCGATCACACACATCCTCAGGGCAATATCGGAAGGCGTCATGGTCACCCGGTACCATAGGAAAATACAGGGATTTAGGTCCAGACCTTTCCTGGGGATCCTGTTTAAGGTATCTTTAAACAGGCCATACACTTTCCTGGCCTCCGCTTCATCCTCAAACACCCGCGTCACAGGCAGCAGTCCAGGCTTCCTGGCTTTTCCCCTCCGAAGCTCGTCGAAGGTCTCCCAGCCTCCCGTTCCGATCAGTTCTGATAAGCACTCATATCCGTCATCCATAAAGCATGGAAGAAAGCAGGCCATCAGCTCCAGATCCTCCGGACAGCTCATTATAGCTTCTTTTGCCGCTTTCCGCTTTAACGGACTATATTGAAGGGATCTGTTAAAATAAGACGCCGTCATCTTCTGGTTCTTCGTACCGTTTCGGATCAGCTCCAGCACTGCTTCGATCCCCTTCTCTGCATCATAAAAGCCTTTTGCCCAGAGACCGCAGCTGATGGCAATGGAATCATTGGATGCGATCTGCTCCCGGCAGAAGTCCTCGTCGCGCAGACACTGTCCCATCAGGCGCAGGAGTTTTTCCGTGATCCTCTCCATGCTTTTCTCATCAAATATCCCGATCCAGGTACTCACCGCCCGCCGGACGGCGGAATACCGTATTAGCCCATTTTCCTCAATCACGCCAAACAGGTGCAGAAACGCCTCAGGACGGCCTGCATCCATGGTTTCGCACACCGCCTGCCTTGCCCCTTCCTGCAGACGGGCAGCCAGCAAAAACCGCCCCAGCAGCTCATACATTTCCCGGCTTTTGCTCATGACCATCCCGCGGATCAGCTCATAGCTGAGCATCAGGGTATTGCCCTCCCCCAGCAGAATATCCTTTACCGCCTGGATCGTCTTACGGTCATCCCGGTCGATCTGTGCCGCCAGGATCCCCCCATAATGAAACCGTTCGATCCTGGCATGGTCATAAATCTCAGGATCTACATTCCCGGTCAAAAGATCCGCCAGATCTCCCCCATAAAATTCCAGCTTTGCATATGCCCACAGAAGCTGCAGGCTCTGACTGACAAAGGGACGGTAGCTTTTCCCCCGCACACTGCGCCGATACCATCCCGCCGTCATCTGAAACTGATTCATCTGATCCAGAGCATAGTAAAATTCATCCGTCTTCTCTTGCGGGACACACGTCTCTGTCAATCCGGAAAGCTCATTTCTGTATATGTCGCTTAAGCTCCTGTCCTCCCTGCCGTCGAACAGCCCCGTCATCCATTCATATGGCTGCCGCGGAAGAGAATCATGAATTGCCGCAGACAACAAGTGCGTCTCCATGGATGATAAATGCACCGCCCTGGCTTTTACCCCGGCAATGCAGTCCTCTGTCATCTTCCTTCTTGTCTCATAAGTATAATCCGCCATCCAATCCCTCCTACAAGCCCGCCAACATGGTGAGCCTGATAAATGTGAACACCCATCCGTCTTTTCCGTCCTCATCCGCCCACGGAATCCTCTGATCCAGCCCAGTCAGCTCCTTCTCCCCGGCAAACACCCGGTAGATTCCGTCCTCAAAGCACTGGAGCGCATTCTCCACCGACGCCTCCAGCTTCGCCTCATTTCCTCCATGAACGCCAAAAGAGACCTTCCCCGCAGCCGCCTGCCCGGCGATCTCCTCCTTTGTCAGACACTTTAAGATCTGCCCTTCCTCCCTTCGCCCGTTATATTCCAGGACAAGAAGCTGCACCAGCGAAACAAGCAGCTCTCTCACCGTGTCCGGCCGCCTTTCCAGCTCAAAGGGAACAGGGGATAGCTCCGCCTGACGCTGTTTTCCGACCCGCTTCATTCTTGCATAGATTATAAACGCCATACCATACCTCCTCGTGTGGTGTTGTCTTATGATTAGTTTAGCGAATATGGGGGGAATTGGCAAGGGTTATGAGATGGACCTTGCAGAAACCATGCAGTAAAGCCAAGGGACTATTGACGCTTTCAGGCTTTCATACTTTTAGGAAAAGTTGAGATAAAAAGGGGGTTTGTGGCTTGCATTCTGACTATGTTGTTACGTTGACTGCCATCGCTACTGCTACCATCGTAAGAACCCGATAAAAACCCATCAACAGTTTCGCACTACTCTGATAACTGATAATGGGCTTGAGAATTTATCAACTTCAATTTTCGCAATGTTAACCAAATAATACATGTTTGAGTCCTCAGAGGTTCTCCAAAAATAAAAGCCCCCACGAAACCTCGTAAAATCGATACTTTTTAACTGCGCCTTCAGGGACTCTAACTCTGGGCAAATGGATTAAAAGGAGTTTTTTGTTGAAAAATCGAAAAAATATGTTATATTGAAATCAGAAGGGGAGACCAAGCGGCTCACCCTCAGACTGTTTTGTTACAAACGGCCGTCATATGGGCGAGATATGGCGGCTATTTTCCTTTACCCTCGAAAATCTCATAACAGAGACCTACAAGGACAACAACAAATATTCCCATTTGGACCAAGGCCTCATATGTAATATACATTGTGAGCCCTCCTTTCTTCTGGAGGGTCAAGAGCCCTCCTAAAAAAGAGGGCAAGCCGCCCGGCTCGGGTTTCCCCATTCAAATTATATCAATCTTCAGTGTTCTTTTTAACTAATAGCCCGGATCCGTCCCGGCCGTCTTTGTCATATCATGATTTTGAGATACAACAAATAAAAATGTATTACAACACAAAAAAAGCGCCGACCCCGCAGCTCTCCGTCTGCAAAACCAGCACTTCCAAGTGCGCCTTCGGGGGCTCGAACCCCGGACAAATAGATTAAGAGTCTACTGCTCTACCAACTGAGCTAAAGGCGCGTATTCTGTTCGTGCCAACCGATCTTTCTCAGCGGCACGAACATTATTTTATCGCACGCGGCGAAAAATGTCAACCTCTTTTTTAAATTTTTTGCATATCTTTTTCACAACGCGCTAAAAGAGTACCAAGAGGCTTTCATCCTGTCAGGCTAAAGTTTCCGTTTACGCCTTCTCGATCATGGATACAATGGCTTCTTTGGACTGCACGCCAACTTTCTTGTTCACTGCCTTGCCGTTCTTGAAAACGATCAACGTCGGGATGCTCATGACGCCGTACTTCATGGCGATCTCTTCATTCTCGTCTACGTTCAGCTTGCCGATCACGGCTGTATCCGCCAACTCCACCGCAAGGGCTTCCACGACCGGAGCCATCATCTTGCACGGGCCGCACCAATCCGCGTAGAAGTCCACCAGGACAGTCTTGTCAGACTGAAGAACCTCTGCGTCAAAATTCTGGGTTGTAAATTTCTTTTCCATATGTTATCTCCTTTTTCTTAAATGGTGGATACCCGCTCACTTGTCCGAGCCCCGTCCCCGGTTCAGCACTTTCTCTACCTCTTTTAATCCTTTGTGCCATTTTAAAATCTGCCGGTTCATCGCTTCTTTGTCGCTGGTGGTGCTGCGCAGGCTGCGGGTAATCTTTGTTTTAAGGTCCATACTTCCTCACCGCAATGCTTTCATCATTACAGTATATGCAGTTTAACGGCTGGCTATCAACTTACAGATGGGATTTCCCATGGCGGAAAACTTGGTTTCGTACTCCGTCATCACATTCCCCTCCGCCATCTCGCTGTGGTGCAGATCCCGTGTATAGGCGTCTATCCTCCATCCCGCCTCCGGTATGGATTCCAGGGAATAGGTGAAGAGGCCCTGGTTATCTGTCTTGAACTCCACCGTGCCGTCATTTGTGAGGATCTGGTCATATACCTTCATGAACTCCGGAGAAGTCAGGCGGCGCTTTGCGTGGCGGTCCTTGGGCCACGGGTCAGAAAAATTCAGATAGATCCGCTCCACCTCTCCCGGCGCAAAGATCTCTGCCAGAAGCTTTGCATCCACACACATGAACCAGATGTTGGCAAGCTCCAGCTCCTCCCGTTTCTGAAGGGCCCGGAGCAGCACGCTGGGATAGCGCTCAATGCCGATATAATTGATCTCAGGGTGCTTTCCCGCCAGCTCCATGATGAATTTTCCTTTTCCCATCCCTACTTCAATATGGATCGGATGGTCACTGCCAAAGAGCTCATGGAACCTGCCGCTCCACTGCGCCGGCTTCTGTATCACGAAGGGACTGGCTTCAATGGCTGCTTCCGCACCCCGGATATGGCGTAATCTCATAGTTGTTTCTTCCTCCAGATATGCTTTTCATGCTGTATTTTCATTCTACCAGACCTGGTTATTCTTTGCAAGGTCTTCCGCATTTCCATTAAAATATCCTAAAATGTTACAGTTTCCTTACAACACATAAATTTATATTTTTTTGAGTGCACAATTAGAGGAGTTGTAGTATAATGTTACTATATATACCATTTGAACATATTATTAACAATCTTTTCATTGACATACAAAGGAGGACGGCTATGGGAACCAACATAAACAGCAGCTGGGAGATGATTCAGCAGGGTGTCAGGGATACGGAGCGCCTGATCGGCCAGAGGGATTACAATGCCTCCATGATCAAGGCCCGCCAGACCCTGGAATTCATGGTAAAGCTCCTGTCTGAACGTGCAGGCATGGGAGAGGCCAGCGATCTTAAGGATATGATCGATACCCTGTATCAGCACCGCTGGATCAACAAGACCACCTGTGAGCACTATCACAAGATCCGCATCATCGGCAACAAAGCTGCTCACGAGGGAGATGCCAACGCATACAACGCCAACCAGGCGTACCATATGCTGTCCCAGGAAGTCTATACCTTTGCCAACGACTACCGCAACGCCCAGCGGGGCACCCGTCCCGCGCAGAGCGCCCGCTCCGCACAGAGCGGCACAAGACAGGCCCAGGGATCGCGGCAGCCGCAGAACGCCAGGAGGCAGGCTCCGTCCTCTTCCACCCGCAGCCGCAGAAGACAGCCACAGAGGCGCGCCGGTTTTACCGTTTATGACCTGCTGAAGCTTCTGGTCCCGGTGCTGTGTATTATCCTGCTGTTCTGTGTAGTAAAGCTGGTGAAGCCGAATAAGGAAGCCAAAGAGACCACTGCCCCCACCACCTCCGAGGAGGTTACCACGGCAGAAGTTCTCACCACGCCCGAGACCGAAGCCCCAACGCAGGCTCCTGTTGTTTATAAGACCACTTCAGTCCTGAATGTACGTCCTCAGCCCAATACCCAGGATGACCGCATCGGCCAGCTCGAAGCCGGCGCCACGGTCGAATTTGTCCGCACCCATGATGAGAAGTGGGCAGTCATCATGTATAACGGACAGGAAGCATATGTGGCCAGCGAATACCTGACCACACAGTAGCTCAAAAATATTGCCATACATTCACTCCTTATATGTCCTCCGGGCACGGCATGAATTACATTTTATGCCATGTCCGGAGGAATTTTTTGTCTATTTTTCCCCTCTATATTTTCACACGCCGATAGTTCCTTATCACTTTTTACGAAAGTATGCAGTTAAGAAAACGTATTTCTTCCGATTTCACTATGGTATTTTTCCAAAAAAGGAGTATTATGATAAGGAGACTTCCTATATCAGATATAAGGCTTCCATTATGTTGCACAGTTGGTATAGGTTTTATAAAAAGAGTTGATCAAAAAGACAAGGAGGATTGCGATGGATACAGTTATAAAGCAGATATCCGAGATCGAGGCCGCCGCTTCTTCTGTCATGGATGAAGCCAATGCCAGCAAAAAAGCATTCGCTCAGGAGATGGCTGACAAAACTGCCGCCTTTGATCGAGAGCTGGATGACCGCACCAGCCGGAAGATAGACGAACTCCGGGCACGGATGGAAATTGAGATGGATTCCAAATTGTCAAAACAGAAGGCAGACGCGGAAGACATGTTAAAACGCATGGAGAAGAATTATGAAGACCATCACAGGGACTATGCAAAGCAGTTGTTCCGGTCATTGATAGAGGAGTGAGCTTATGAGCCTTTTAACTTACAGTGGGATCACCACAAAAGTAAGGGCCATGGAAAGCCGCCTTCTGACAGAAAGGCAGTTCCAGGACATGGCCGCCTTAGAGGATGTGCGCAGCGCCGCCGAGTATTTGAGACAGCAGCCGGCTTATGCCGGGATCTTCACGGATCTGGACGACTCCCTGCTGCACCGGGGCTATATCGAGCAGCTCCTAACCCAGTCTGAGTACCGGGATTTCACCAAGCTTTACCGGTTTGCCAGCCTGTCCCAGCGCAAATTCCTGGACCTTTACTTCATGCATTACGAGATAGAACTTATCAAACGGATTCTGAGGCATGTTACCGCCCATCAGACCGCCACTCTGGATTTATCCATGTTTCAGGACTTTTTCGACAAGCACTCCGCCCTCGATCTGGCCAAGTTGACCGAAGCCGAAAACCTGCAGGACCTTATTTCAAGGCTGGAGGGTTCTGTCTACCACGGTCTTTTATCACGGCTGGCAGACAAGGAGAGCGTTGGGGTGTTCGACTATGAGCTTCAGCTGGATCTGTTCTATTTTAAGTCCATCTGGAATGTAAAGACCAAAGTCCTGACTAAGACAGAACAGAAGATCCTCGGCGAATGCTTCGGCTGCCGCCTGGATTTGACAAACATCCAGTGGATCTACCGGTCGAAAAAGTATTATACCCTGCCGGAGGCAGACATCTATGCGCTGCTGATCCCGGTTAAATATAAACTGAAGACGGATCAGGTCAAAAAACTGGTGGAATCCGCAACCCTGGATGAATTCTACCAGGCGTTAAAGGATACGTTTTACGGCCGGCTGCCGGATCTGAATCTGGATGAGATGCCGGACGTGGAGCTTTTATACCACCAGATCCTGAACCGGATCTACAACAATACCAGCCGCAAGTATCCTTATTCCATCGCCGTGCTGGATTCCTACCTCTATTTCAAAGAGCTGGAGATGCAGAAGATCATCACCACGCTGGAGGGGATCCGATACGGACTCGGTGCGAACGACATCAATATACTTGTAGCGAAACAATAAGGAGGTCATACCTGTGATAGAGAAAATGAAATTCTTAAGCATCACCGGACCGAAGGCCGACATTGACCGCGTCATTGACCAGTACCTCTCCAAATACGAGATCCATCTGGAAAATGCCCTGTCGGAGCTTAAGTCCGTTGCAAGCTTAAGGCCCTACCTGGAAACCAATCCCTACAAAGCAGAGTTTACAACTGCCTCCGGACTGGTGGCCCGATTCCGCGATACCATTCCCCCGTCTACGGACAAAAAGGTGTCACTGGATGAAGCGGTTTCCATCGTCCATGAGCTGGATGAAAAGCTGAAGGAGCTGTCTGTCCGGCGTGAGGCCCTGGACAAAGAGGCGGACACCATCCGCAGCTCCATAGACAATGTGATCCCGTTTACGGATCTAAACTACGTAGTACGGGACATCCTGCATTTTAACTACGTAAAATTCCGTTTTGGGCGTATGACCCACGAATATTACGACAAATTTATTAACTATGTGTACGATACCATTGATACGGTGGTCCACAAATGCCAGGAAGACGCAGAATATGTCTGGCTGGTATACTTCGTGCCGGAGGCACTCAGCGACAAGATTGACGCTATTTACGCCTCCCTGCACTTTGAGCGGTTCTTCCTTCCAGATGAATATGAAGGCACTCCGGTGGAAGCCACCCATGTGCTGGAGGAAAAACTCTCAAGCCTCTGCGGCCAGATCCGGGACATTGACAAACAGGTGTCAGATATCATAAGCTCCCGCAGGGAAGACCTGGCGGCGGCCTATGCACGGCTCAATACCTACTCCACCAACTTTGAAGTGCGCAAGCTGGCTGCCTGCACCAAACAGGAGGACCATACGTTTTACATCCTGTGCGGCTGGATGAGCGAGTCCGACGCCGCGGCTTTCCGAAAAGAGCTGGATGATGAGGAGGAAACCTTCTGCTTCGTGGAAGACGACCACGCCAACATCGTGAGCAGGCCGCCTACCAAGCTTAAGAACTTAAAGCTCTTTAAACCCTTTGAAATGTTTATCAAGATGTATGGCCTTCCGGCATACGATGAGATTGACCCTACCGTCATTTTGGGCCTGACCTATTCCTTCCTGTTCGGATTCATGTTCGGCGATGTGGGCCAGGGGCTGTGCCTGATGATCGGAGGCTACCTTTTATACCGGGCTAAAAAGATGAACCTGGCAGCGATCATTTCCTGCTGCGGCTTCTTCTCCACCATATTCGGATTCCTGTTCGGCAGCGTATTCGGATTTGAGAATATCCTGGAGCCCATATGGCTGCGCCCCAAGGAGGCTATGACCCAGCTTCCCTTTATAGGGAACTTAAACACCGTGTTCGTGGTGGCTGTAGCCATGGGTATGGGCATCGTACTGATGACCATGGTATTAAATGTCATCAACAGCCTGCGCTCCCATGACACAGAGAAGGCCTACTTTGACACCAACGGCGTTGCAGGCATTGTTTTTTACGGCGCGCTGACCGCCACGGTCTTCCTTTATATGAGCGGGCACGCGCTTCCGGCGACGATCGTGCTGGTGATCATGTTCCTGATCCCGCTGTGCGTGATCTTTTTCAAGGAGCCTCTGACCGCCATGGTGGAGAAAAAAGCCGAGGTCATGCCGAAGGAAAAAGGCATGTTCTTTGTGCAGGGCTTCTTTGAGCTGTTCGAGGTATGCTTAAGCTACTTCTCTAACACCCTTTCCTTCGTCCGTGTGGGCGCGTTCGCTGTAAGCCACGCGGCTATGATGGAGGTGGTTTTGATGCTGGCAGGCGCAGAGGCGGGAAGCCCCAACTGGCTTGTCATTATCCTGGGCAACTTATTCGTCTGCGGTATGGAAGGGCTTATTGTAGGAATCCAGGTACTTCGTCTGGAATACTATGAACTGTTCAGCCGGTTCTACAAAGGCACCGGGCGGGAGTTTAAGCCCTACGGCAAGGCGGAGTAAGACATATACAAATATTATAAATAAAAGGAGAGTAAAATCATGACAGTATTAGCAAAAATCGCATTATCTGCAGCACTTATCTTAAGCATCGCCATCCCGTTTGGCGTATTTGCAGCCGGGGAAAAGACAAAAGGCCGCTATAAGACCGCGCTGGGCATCAACACCCTGCTCTTTATGGGTACTCTGATCGTCGCTGGCGGCATGATGTTCTCCGGCACCGCAGTGGCTGCCGAGACCACCGCCGCATCAAGCGCAGCCGGCTGGGGATATTTAGCCGCTGCCCTTTCCACCGGAATGAGCTGTATCGGCGGCGGTATCGCCGTGTCCGCTGCAGCGTCCGCAGCTCTGGGCGCCATCAGTGAAGACGGTTCCATCCTTGGTAAATCCCTCATCTTCGTAGGCCTTGCCGAAGGTGTGTGCCTGTACGGACTGATCATTTCCTTTATGATCCTTGGTAAACTTTAATCCTATGAAAATGTATTTGATCAGTGACAACGTGGACACCTGGACCGGCATGCGTCTCGCCGGTGTGGAGGGCGCCGTTGTCCATGAAAAAGAGGAACTGAAAGCGGAGCTTTCAAAGGTCCTGGCCGATAAGGAGATCGGAATCGTGCTGCTGACAGAGAAGTTCGGGCGGGATTTTCCCGACCTGGTAAACGATGTGAAGCTGAACCATAAGCTTCCTCTGTTTGTGGAGATCCCAGACCGCCATGGTACCGGCCGCAAGCCGGACTTTATCACCGCTTATGTAAATGAAGCCATTGGACTCAAGTTATAGGAAGGAAGGTAGGTGATCCCTTTGACCACAGAGGAAAAATTACAGCATTTTCTGGACACCTGTATGGAAGATGCGCGGACCCGGAGCAACCGGATGTTGGACGAATACAAAAAGGCCTTAGAACAGACCTTTGAGGAGCACAAGTCCGATGCCCGCCGCCGCGCCGACATGCAGCTCCGCCAGGAAACGGAAAAAATCGAACGGGAAATCAACAAAAAGCTTTCCATAGAACAGATCAGTATCAAACGGACCCTGGGCTTAAAACAGGAGGAACTGAAAGACAAATTATTCGTGGAATTAAAAGATATGCTGGCTAACTTCCTGGAAACCCCGGAATACCAAAAGCTTCTGGAAGTTCAGGTAGCAAAGGCCGTAGAGTTTGCCGGGAGCGATCCCATCATCATATACTTAGACCCTGTCGACGAAGATAAGGTGCGCAGGCTTGCCCTCCACAACGGAAAAGCGCAGATCAAGGTCAGCGAATATTCCTTTACCGGGGGCTGCCGGGCGGTGATCCCGAACCGCCATATCCTGATCGATAATTCCTTCCAGACCAAGTTGGAGGAAGCGAGGGAAAACTTCCACTTCGATCTGAGTCTGACAGAAGGAGGTCGTGCAAATGGCTAAGACTGGCATTATCTATGGAATCAACGGCCCCATCGTCCACTTAAAGGGCGATTCGGGCTTTACAATGAATGAGATGGTCTACGTCGGCAAAGAAAACCTGGTAGGCGAGGTCATCGGCTTAAAATCCGATGATACCATCATCCAGGTATACGAGGAGACCACCGGCATCAAGCCGGGCGAGGTGGTTACCGGAACCGGCTCCCCTGTGTCCGTTACCCTGGCCCCCGGTATCCTGACCAATATCTTTGACGGCATCGAGCGTCCTTTGAGCGAGATCGCAAAGACCGGCGGCGCCTACATCAGCCGCGGCGTCAATGTGGACTCTCTGGACACAACAAAGAAATGGCAGACCCATATGACCGTGAAGAAGGGCGACCTGGTGTACGGCGGCATGATCATTGCCGAGGTTCCCGAGACCCCGGCCATCGTCCACAAGGTCATGATCCCGCCGGATAAGGAAGGCTATGTGCTGGATGTGGTCCCGGACGGCGAGTACACCATAAACGAACCGATCCTGACCCTGCAGCTAATCGACGGCGCAGAGGAAAAGATCACCATGACCCAGAAATGGCCGATCCGCGTGGCAAGGCCAACCGCCAAACGGTTCCCGGCCACCCAGCCGCTGATCACCGGACAGCGTATCCTGGATACCCTGTTCCCACTGGCAAAGGGCGGCACTGCCGCCATCCCCGGCGGTTTCGGCACCGGCAAGACCATGACCCAGCACCAGATCGCAAAATGGTCTGACGCCAACATCATCATATACATCGGCTGCGGCGAGCGCGGCAATGAGATGACCCAGGTTCTGGAGGAGTTCTCGGAGCTGATCGATCCCAAGACCGGCAATCCTCTGATGGACCGGACCACCCTGATCGCAAACACCTCCAACATGCCGGTTGCCGCCCGTGAGGCCAGCCTTTATTCAGGCCTGACACTGGCTGAGTATTACCGTGACATGGGCTATCATGTGGCGATCATGGCGGACTCCACCTCCCGCTGGGCCGAGGCCCTAAGAGAGCTGTCCGGACGTCTGGAGGAGATGCCCGCTGAGGAAGGCTTCCCGGCATACTTAGCCTCCAAGCTTTCCGCGTTCTACGAGCGGGCCGGCATGATGCAGAACTTAAACGGAAGCGAGGGCAGCGTGACCATCATCGGCGCAGTTTCCCCGCAGGGCGGAGATTTCTCCGAGCCTGTCACCCAGAACACCAAGCGTTTTGTCCGCTGCTTCTGGGGCCTGGATAAGAACCTGGCTTATGCAAGGCATTTCCCGGCCATCTCCTGGCTGACCAGCTACTCGGAGTATTTAAATGACCTGGGTTCCTGGTACACGGAGAATGTGGATAAAAAGTTTGTGGATTACCGCAACCGGATCGTCTACCTGCTCTCCCAGGAGAGCAGCCTGATGGAGATCGTCAAGCTGATCGGCGGCGACGTGCTGCCGGACGACCAGAAGCTGATCCTGGAGATCGCCAAGGTCATCCGCGTAGGATTCCTGCAGCAGAACGCATTTCACAAGGACGACACCTGCGTCCCCATGGAAAAGCAGTTCAAGATGATGGACATCATCCTGTATTTATACAAGAAATCCCGGTCCTTAATCTCCATGGGCATGCCCATGTCTGTGCTGAAGGAGGACCCGATCTTCGATAAGGTTATCGCCATCAAATACGATGTGCCCAATGATAACCTGGCAATGCTCGACGACTATAAGAAACAGATTGACGCGTTCTATGACAGTGTTGTAGAGCGGAATGCGTAAGGAGGGACGAAAGCTATGGCAATTGAATATTTGGGCTTAAGCGCCATAAACGGCCCCATGGTCGTCCTGGAAGGCGTCTCCGGCGCCGCTTACGACGAGATCGTGGAAATGACCGTGGACGGCACGAAGAAGAAACTGGGCCGCATCATCGAGGTCTACGAGGACAAGGCGATCATCCAGGTCTTTGAGGGCACAGAAGGGTTGGGCCTTAAAAATGTCCACACCCGGCTGACCGGCCATCCCATGGAGCTGGGCGTTTCCGAAGAAATGCTGGGCCGGACCATGAACGGCATCGGCGTCCCCATCGACGGGCTGGGGGAGATCATACCAGATAAGATGCTGGACGTAAACGGCAAACCCTTAAACCCGGTGACCCGTGAATACCCAAGAAACTATATCCGTACCGGCATCTCCGCCATCGACGGCCTGATGACCCTGATCCGCGGGCAGAAGCTTCCGATCTTCTCCGGCAACGGCCTGCCCCACGACCAGCTTGCGGCGCAGATCGTACAGCAGGCTTCCCTGGGGGACAATTCCGATGAGGAGTTCGCTATCGTGTTTGCCGCCATGGGCGTGAAGCACGACGTGGCGGAGTTCTTCCGCAGGACCTTCGAGGAGAGCGGCGTTTCCTCCCACGTTGCCATGTTCATCAACCTGGCAAATGACCCGGTGGTGGAGCGTCTGATCACCCCAAAGGTGGCCCTGACCCTGGCTGAATACCTGGCATTTGAGAAAAATATGCATATCCTGGTGATCCTGACGGATATGACCTCCTTTGCGGAGGCCATGCGTGAGGTCTCTTCCTCCAAGGGCGAGATCCCTTCCCGTAAGGGCTTCCCGGGTTATCTGTACAGTGAGCTTGCAGCTCTTTATGAGCGGGCCGGCATCGTGCAGGGCGTGAACGGTTCGGTGACCCAGATCCCGATCCTGACCATGCCAAACGACGATATCACCCATCCTATCCCGGACCTGACCGGGTATATCACAGAAGGGCAGATCGTTCTGGACCGTTCCTTAAACGGCCAGTCCATCTATCCGCCTATCAACGTGCTGCCAAGCCTTTCCAGGCTTATGAAGGACGGCATCGGCGAGGGCTTCACCCGCGCAGATCATCAGGATGTGGCGAACCAGCTTTTCTCCTGCTATGCAAAGGTTGGAGACGCAAGGGCGCTGGCGTCTGTTATCGGCGAGGATGAGCTGTCTCCGCTGGATAAGAAATATCTGATCTTCGGAAAAGAATTTGAGCAGCGTTTTGTGGGGCAGGACCCCCACGACAACCGTAATATCATAAAGACGCTGGAGATCGGCTGGGAATTACTTGGACTTCTGCCGCGGGAGGAACTGGATCGTATCGATACGAAGGTCCTCGACCAGTATTATAAACCGGCCGACACCGCCACCGCATAAGGAGGGATACCATGAACCCAAACACATTCCCTACCAAAGGCAACCTGATCCTGGCGAAGAACTCGCTGGCTCTGGCGAGCCAGGGCTACGAGCTGATGGACAAGAAACGGAACATCCTGCTCCGGGAGCTGATGGGGCTGATCGACCAGGCCAAGGGGATACAGTCTGAGATCGACTCCACCTTCACAGCCGCCTACAAGGCGCTCCAGAAGGCCAACATCGAGCTGGGCATCAACTTTGTGCAGGACATCGCCACCGGTATTCCCGAGGACGACGCGATCCGCATCAAAACCCGCAGTATCATGGGCACAGAGATCCCGCTGGTCCAGCACGACCCACTGCCGCCCACCCTGCACTACGCATTCTACAGCACCAGGGAATCCTTAGACGAGGCGCGGATGCATTTTGAACGGGTGAAGGAACTGACCATCAAGCTTTCCATGGTGGAAAATTCCGCTTACCGGCTTGCCAGCAGTATCCGTAAGACCCAGAAGCGGGCCAATGCATTAAAGAACATCACGATCCCCACCTATCAGGGCCTTGTGACCGATATCAGCAATGCGCTGGAGGAGAAGGACCGTGAGGAGTTTACACGTCTGAAGGTGATCAAGCGGTCGAAGGCGGATGCCTGAATAAAACAGAAATAAAATATAGTATATGAATGCAAATAGCGGCTGAAGTAAGACAATATGTCTTTTAGCCGCTATTTTTCTTGACATATTTATATTTTTCAGTCAAAATGAAATTGTAACCTATATTGGCCGATCCAGTAATTAAACTCATCTAAGCCAGCGGGAGGTGTAGAATTTGAAAAAAAGCCAGACTGCAAAGCATTTCACAATTGTTCTTATGGCTGTCCTTGTGCTTGCAGTCATCCTGGGCATCTTTGTCAGCAGGAACCTGCCTTCAGTGCGGCAGGAACAGACCGCAAAAAAGATCCTCACCAATCTCCTGAACGCCCCAAATGCGGAATTGATGGCGGCCTATGACAGCATGTTTGACAGCGCAGAGTCCAGCCCTCAGACCAGCAAAGCTTACACAAAGGGACCATCCAGCCTTACCGTTCTTGACTCAGAAGAAGTCCGTAAGGCCATTTCGGACATGCTGGAAGGCAAGGGAGCGGATGGATTTCTGGAGAGCTGTCTCCTGGGAAATGAGATCATGACCCTGCAGCAATATGCTGTGATGGGAGGTGTGGAATCACAGCTTCAGGAACTAACTGTCAAAAAATCGCAGCAGAAAAATACGCTGACGTATGATGCGGTACTGACGATGAAAGCAGGTGATAAAGAAAATGTCGCCGTAAATGTCAGCGGCCAGGTGCAGTTTGATGAGAATGGACGGGTCAGTGCAATGACATTGAAAAGCCGGGAGCTGGCGGTGTTTTTTGAGGGGCTGCATGAATAAGGGTGTGTAAATGAAAATTGATGGAGATACAAACTATGGAATATAAGGATTATATTAATCAAGGGATAAATGGGGATGCCCCATTAAAATTGATACTATGTGGAAATGTACAGGGTACGGAAAATGATAAAGTAGGTGTCGTATCCGTTGTGTATGCTACAACTGATAAAGACTTAGCAGAGCAACAACTACATGAACTTATGACAGCCAATCCTGATCATTACTATATGGTTTATAGTGTGCCACTGAATGTTGATTTGACAGCGCTTTCCCATTACCCATCAATAGCAATTTCTAAAGGTGATTTACAATAAATGCCATTCCAGCTTGTAGAACTGGAAAAATTAGGCTTTACGGAGGAATAGACAATGAACAGATATGAAGAAGGTATGAAATTAATCGAAGAAAGCTGCGGTAACAAGAAAGATAATGCCCTTGCGCTCTCAACCATTTCTATAGAACCGGGAGCGGATGGTTTCCCTCGCCCCAGTGTGCGTGATGTAAGCGCTTATTATGAAGATGGCGTGTTTTATGTTACAACGTCTGCAAAATCAAATAAAATGCTACAGATAGCTCAAAACAAAGAGGTTGCATTTTCAGTTTGTTTTGAGGGAATATACGGACATGGGATTGGAGAAAACCTCGGATGGATTTTAGATCCCAAAAACGCTGCGCTAAGAGCGAAACTTCGTGAAGTATTTGCAGACTGGTACGACGATGCAAACAATGAGCAGGATGAAAACTGCGTTATTTTAGCAATCCATATTACAAGCGCGACGATATTTAGAGACCACGGTGCTGTGCGTTATAATTTGGACTTTATAAATAAGACAGAGGTTTAATAAGTATCAATCTAACGGCTCTTTATTGGGCAGCGGACAGAAAATCGGGATTCAATGGAGATATGGTATGACCTGCGGTGCAATAAATGAATCGACAGTTTCAGCCAGATCAGAAACAAAAACAGGCTTTCGAAAGGAGAACCGAGTATGACAACAGCCAATATCAAAGACCTTATCCCATGCGATATTAATAAAGTCTGGGAAACCTTACTTGCGACTGAGCATTATCCTGCGTGGCGGAATGACGTAAGCAGAACCGATGTGATCGACGAAAAACATTTCACAGAGTATACCAAAAGCGGCTATTCAACCACGTACACAGTCACTGTGATCGAACCCTACAGCCGTTTAGAGCTTGATATGGAAAACGACAACGCAAAAGGACACTGGACTCTCGTTTTCGCGTCCAAAGGCAGCGAAACCGAGATCGACTTTACGGCCAGTGTAACAGCAAAACAGCTTTCTATGAGACCGGTTGGTAAAAACGTGCTTGAGCAGAAGTATCTGCAAAAGGAACAGGCACAATTTATAACGGATCTGAAGAAAGCGCTGGGTTGATAGCTTCCCTCCGCCATCCAGTCTACATCGCCTTCGGCAGATTCCACTTATAATGCCGCGCCAGTACCCGGATCGCCACTACCAGGATCGCGCTGACGATCATGGAAACATCCGTCCCGCAGCGCTCCATCAAAAGCACATAACAGACCGCCCCGGCGATGGAGGCGCAGGCGTAGACATGCTTCTTTAACACCGCAGGCGTTTGTCCCGCCATAATATCCCTCAGGATGCCGCCGCCCACGCCTGTGATCACGCCGAGGAAGATCATCAGGAAACGGTACTCTCCGTACCCGGCCTCGATGGCAGTATCGATCCCGACCACCGTAAATGCTCCCAGCCCGATGGCATCCAGCAGGTTCATCACCCGTTCGTAAGTGAGGGAGCTGAAGATCAGTATGGTCATGCGCCGGAACTTAACGATACAGAAGATCACCATCACTGCCAAAAATGCCATCAGCACATACACCGGATTAACAAAAAGCGTGGGCGGCTGGATCCCGATGATCAGATCCCGGATCATACCTCCGCCCACTGCGGTGGTGACGCCTAACACGATGATACCCAGAAGGTCGAGCTGCTTCTCAATCGCCACCATGGCCCCGGAACAGGCAAACGCCACCGTCCCAATAATCTCTATCACGAAAAAAACGCTTAAACCGTCCATTCTTCTCTCCCTTATATATGGCTTAAAATGCTCCAACTCTAACCCAGTATAATAATCTGACCAACGTTTGTCAATCGAAAGCAGCCACTTCCAGTTTTAGTATTTTACAGCGGCGGCAAGCGAGAGGCTTCACAAAATGCTGGACATTTGCGGTTCCTGCAACTACAATAAAAACATGCACTGAATCTATACAGGAAAGGAAGTACCTCACCCATGAAACTGCTGCACAACTTTCTGGGCGTCCTGTGCGCCTTCGCCCTGATGATCACGCTGCTGATCACCTCTGTGGAGGCTGTCACCTACTGGACGCCCGGTTACTATGAAAAAGAATACGCCAAATATAACGTCTTGGAGGATGTCAAAATGGAGATGGACGACCTGTTGGACGTTACCCATGAGATGATGGCTTTTCTGCGCGGGGACCGGGCGGATCTGCATGTGCCCACCATCGTAGACGGCCAGCCCCGGGAATTCTTCAATGAGCGGGAGATCGCGCACATGGAGGATGTGAGGGGCCTGTTCCTGGCAGCGATCGCACTCCGGCGGGGCTGCCTGGCTGTGATTGCCGCCTGCATCGCGCTTCTTATGGCGCTGAAGGCCGATATCCGGCGGGTGCTGCCAAAGATGATCTGCATTGGGACCGGATTGTTTTTTGCTGTGCTGGCTGCGCTGGCGGGGATCATATCCACAAATTTTACGAAATATTTTATCATTTTCCACGAAATATTTTTCAGCAACGACTTGTGGATGCTGGACCCCAGCACTGACCTGCTCATAAATATCGTGCCAGAGCCATTTTTTGTGGATACTGCGGCCCGGATCGCTGTGACCTACGGGATATCCGTGATCCTTGTGTCCGTTGTCTGCCTGCTGCTTTTAAGACGGCATAGGCCCAAAAACAGCCCGTCATGACGCATTCCTGCGGAGATTTAGCATCTTCGCAGGATATTTTTTCCATTTTTTGCCCAAATCCGTAACATCTTTGTAATATTTTCTTTACTTGTCCCGTATTTTCCATTATACTACAAGGTAGCACTTTAATTTGTACTCCCATCATTTAAATCGGAGAAACCATATGAAACGTATCTTATCCTTTTTGCTGTGCCTGGCGCTTATGACCGGTGTCTTCGCCCAGACCGCATTTGCTGCTCCGGCCTGGCCGGACAATGTTTCGATCTCTGCGGAAGGCGGCATATTGATGGACGCGGACTCAGGCGCAGTGCTGTATGGAAAGAGCATCCACGTGCCCTATTTCCCTGCCAGCATCACCAAGATACTGACAGCGCTGATCGTCATCGAAAACTGCAACCTGGACGATACTGTCACCTTTTCCCATAATGCAGTATACAATGTGGAAACTGACAGCAGTAATGCCAACCTTGAAGAGGGCGATACGCTGACCGTTCGTGACTGTCTCTATGCCATGGTCTTAAAGTCGGCCAATGAAGCAGCCAATGCGCTCGCCGAACACACGGCTGGGTCTGTGGAGGCTTTCGCCGCCATGATGAATGCCAGGGCCTCGTCTCTGGGGTGTACCGATTCCCACTTTAACAATCCCAGCGGGCTGAACGACCCCAACCACTATACTTCCGCCTACGACATGGCGCTGATCGCACAGGCCGCATTCCAGAATGAGACCTTTGTCGCCATTGATTCCACTCTGTATTACGATCTGCCGCCCACCAAACGGAATCCCGACGGGCTGCGGATCTACCCGGGCCACAGGATGTTAAAGAAAAATATGGCCCAGTACTACCCCGGCATCATCGGCGGCAAGACCGGGTATACCTCCCTGGCAGGCAACACCCTGGTGACCTGCGCGGAACGGAACGGAATGAAGCTGATCGCAGTGGTCCTGAACGGTCATCAGACCCATTATGTTGATACAAAATCCCTGCTGGATTTCGGCTTTGCCAACTTCCGCTCGGTAAATGTGGCGGATGTTGATACCACCTACTCCTCCGTCACCAACGACATGACCATTGCAGGGCTGCCGACCACAGACTTATCGATTCTGCATATGCAGGAGAACTGCCGGATCACTCTGCCGATCTCCGCAGATTTCACGGACGCTGTCTCGACCATATCCTACGACCTGCCGTCCTCGGCTCCCGAGCATGCCATCGCACGGATCGCCTATGAGTATAATGGACGCCAGATCGGAGCCACTTATCTGATCCATAACATTCTGGGAGCCGCTGCTACTGAACCTGCCATAGAGGTCAGTACAGAAGCCCCCACTGAGGAATCCTCCGCAGACAATGCGGCAAACGGAGATAACAGGGCCGCCATGGCTGCGGCTGGCCGCAGCGCAGGTGATGGAACCGACTCAGGAGCCTTTAAAGAAACGACTCCAGAGGGAACCGCTGCCGATCCGGACAAAAAAAGTGCCGGCGAAAAAGACAAGCCAGGCTTTCACATCCCGGCTCCGGTCAAGATCGCCCTGATCGTGATCGTGGTACTGGCCCTTCTCGGCGGCGGAGTCCTTCTGCTGAAGCTTCATATTGAGAAGCGGGAGGAAGCAGAGCGGATGGCACGCTATAACCGGCGCAAACAGCGCCTCCAGGATATCGGCATGTCCAGCACCGAATTCGACCTGCTGATGCAGCAGAAACGCTCCGGTCCTTCCATAAGGCAGGAAAAGAAGCCCCGCAGACCAAAGCGGCATAAATCATTCTTAGATTCCAAACGATAAAAACAGTGCCATGGAGTAATGATTCGTTTCCATGGCACTGTTTTTACTTCATTCATATTTTGCCCTATTTACATCCTGCATTCCTGTACGGCGTTTCCGCCCATCTTCTCATGCTTCCTCATATAATACGTCACCGCCGCGATACAATAGCACAGGGCAAGCCCCCATGCCAGCGGATTGGCAAAGCATATACCGGTAAATCCAAAATATTCCACTGCCAGGATTCCCCCCAGGCTCCGGCCCACAAGCTCTCCCACTCCGGAAATGATCGCCTGCATGCTGTATCCCAGGCCCTGCAGCGTGTTGCGCATGATCATCAGGGAACCGTGGATAAAGAACAGCAGGCTCATAAGGGACAGATACTGGATGGCCCCCGCAGCGATCTCGCTGACCGTCTCCCCCAGCACAAGGCCTACCAGCGGACGCTTCAGCAGGAAGATAACAAACCAGATCACAATACAGTAAAGGTACTGGATCGTCAGGCCGCTGGCAATCCCCTGCCTGATCCGGTCCATCCGCTTTGCGCCGTAGTTCTGGCCAACATAGGTCGCCATCGCCATACCTACGCTCTCCATCGGCAGCGTGAACATCTGCCGGATCTTCTCTCCCGCCGTCTGAGCTGCCACCGCAACGCTTCCCAGGCTGTTGATCGCGCCCTGCATCACCACCGCGCCAATTGCGGAGACGGAATATTCCAATCCCATGGGAATCCCGATCTGGCAGAGCTTCTTCACATGTCTCCCCGAGAATCCCCGCACATCCTTCTGCCATTCGATAACGCCTGTGCGCTTCAGCAGCCACCAGCTATTCAGCACACCGCTGACAAGCTGGCTGATCACCGTCGCCCATGCCGCTCCCGCCACACCGCAGCCAAAAGGCACGATAAATACGTAATCCAGCACAATATTCAGCACGCTTGAAAACACCAGGAAATAAAACGGATGTCTGGAATCCCCCACCGCCCGCAGCGCGCAGGCAGAATAGTTGTACAGCACAGCTGCGGGTATCCCGATGAAGATAACCTGGATATAGACCACCGCCATATCGAGGATATTCTCCGGAGTCCGGATCAGGATCAGGAGAGGCCGTGCCAGAAGAAATGTAACTGCCGCCAGCACTACGCTTATGATCGCGCTGAGCCCCGTTCCATTCATGAAATATTGATCCAGCTCCTTCTTGTCATGGGCGCCGAAGCTCTGAGCCAGCAATATGCCAAATCCCACGCACAAACCCTGCACAAACCCCAATATCAGGAAATTCAGCGAATAGGTGGTCCCGACGGCTGCCAGCGCATCCACGCCCACAAACCGCCCTACGATCACTGTATCAACAAAACTATAGAGCTGCTGGAACAGGGTCCCCAGCACCAGCGGAATTGCAAATAAAAATATCTGAGTGATCGGACGGCCAGTCGTCAGATCCTGTGTGTTCCGGCTTTTCATCTTCCATATCCCCATCTTTTATACCAATCGCTTTGGTTATTCATACAACGCACTCCGCGCAGTCAAATGACCGCGGCCCGCCACTGGCAGACCGCGGTCAGCTACACATCATACCAGACTTATAAGTCCTGGTCAAGTACCATGCCGATCAGATCAAATTTTTCACAGCTGAGTACAATATCAAAATCCTTTTTATCCGGCTTCGGACATTTTATCATAACCGTGCGGTCGCTTAAGTTATAATACCAGCCGCATTCCGCCTCATCCAGATTCTCCTTCACAAGGAATCTTGGGATCTGCTCGCCGTCTACAGTCACCCAATAAGCGCCCTTTTCCTTGCTCACTACTTTAAGGGTCAGCTTCTCTACCGTATCCTTATAATCACCCTCCTTATGGAAGGAGATCACAGTGCGGTCCCCGGACTTCACGCAGATATCCGTGCGGGAATAGATGCCTTTTTCAAAATCCTTCGTGTGACCGTCATCATCATAGAATACAAAATCACAGTCACTTTCTGCGCTGATCACAAGATCCAGCTGTTTCATGATATCCGTAGAAGCCTGGTGCACATCCTCCGTAGTCATATAGACAGCGGAGCCGCGCAGGAACATCGGGATCGAGGACAACGTCACCGGAAGCTCTATGGTCTGTCCGCCCTCATATGCACGGAACCGGTCGTTCATGTCATACCAGGTGGTTCCCTTCGGCAGATAGATCCGGCGGGTCTTTGCATCCTTTTCGACCACGTTTGCCACCAGCACCGACGGTCCGAACATAAAGGTAAGGTTCTCGTCTGTATAGCACGCTTCATCCTCAGGGAACTCTAAAAACAGCGGGCGCATGGCCGGCATACCGGTCTCATAGGCCTGGCGCATCAGGGAATAGAGGTACGGCATCATACGGTAACGCTGCGCATAGGCCGCGCGCACATCCTCGATATGCTCCTCATACATCCAGGGCTGGGTCACCGTATTGTCGCTGTTGGCCGAGTTCATGCAGAATCTCGGCTGGAAGATCCCGCTCTGGATCCAGCGCAGCATAAGCTCCCCTTCCGGCGCCGGTCCCGCAAAGCCGCCGATATCGCAGCCCATGTTGGCGCAGCCGGACAGGCCCATACCCAGGATCGTCGCAATATTGAACTTCACGGTGCGCCAGTCGGTCAAGTTGTCTCCGCCCCATACCTGGGCGTACCGCTGGATTCCGGCATAACCCGCCCGGTTGATGATGTAGGGCCGCTCGTTGGGGTACATCTCCGCCAGCGCCTGTTTGCCCACGTAAGCCATCATATTGGAATGGATGATCTTCATTTCCGCCATGGTCTTCTTCCTGCCGTCGCAGTCACAGAGGGCGTTTCGGTCCTCCACGCCGTCGAATTCACAGTTGTCGTTCCAGACCGTCATTGAGCCTTTCTTCAGCAGAGTCTCCTTAAGCAGCTCTTTCCAGGTATCCCTTCCCTTTGCACCGGTGAAATCCACGAACCTGCCGTAGCCGCCCCACCAGCGTCCGATGTAATCCTCGCTGCCGTCTGGCGTTTTTACGAATACATCATTCTTTTTAAACACATCCATGTAGGGATGGTTTTTCAGGATTCCCGGCTTCATGTTGGGGATCACATTGATGCCCATGCCGCTCATCTTCTCAAAGAAGCCCTCCGGGTCCGGGAACCGCTTGTAGTTCCAGTTGAAAATGTAGCGCAGGTTGTCCTCCTCACCCGATGAATATCCGGATGCAAGCCAGAAATTATCAATATAGATCTTCTCGTCAAAATGCTTTTGGATGACCTTGTAAATCTCCTTGTCACAGTCCTTCTCAAGCTCCGCATAGTACATGGTGGAAGCCGTATACCCTAAAGACTGCTTGGTAGGCATCGCGCTGCGCCCGGTCAGCCAGGTATAGCGGCTGACGACCTCTGATGCGGACGGACCATTTATGAGAAACAGATCCAGGTCGCCGCCGTCAGTCTGGTAGTAACAGTAACGGTCCCAGTAACCGCTGATCTCATTGCACATGTCAAACACGGAATCATGGGAATTGTTGTAAAACAGCCCCACCGCAGTTTTGACCTGGTCATTGATCCGGATATAGAACGGAATATGCTTGTACAGCGGTTCCCCGTTTTCCGGATCATGGCCGATGGCATCCTTCGGAGACATGCGGAGGCGTTTGCCCTTCTTATCCAGATGCCCGGTCTTTTCCCCAAATCCATAGAAATGGTCATGTTCCCGGTCTACAAGGCTGTAGTGGGTCAATCTGCCAAGCTGGTCACAGTCGAAAGCCCGCTCCTTTAGATCCTGGTAGATCACCGCACCGTTTTTGTCGATCAGGCGGAAGCTGAACGGCTCCTTGCGGAGTACCAGTTTACACGTAGCAGTTGTAAATGTGATCTTTTTGTCCGTCTCCTCATAAGGGACAGAAAGTGCCGTGATCCGTGTGCGCTCTTCCTTAAAAAGCTCATCCAGCTCATCCTCCCACGCCGTAGTGACCAGCGCGTAGGACGCTTCCTCGAAGCTCCGGCTGAAGCTGGTACGGATCCGGATCACGTCGTCGCTTAAAAATACCAGCATTACATCTGCATTGTCCCCATGGATCATATATCCGTTATCAGTCTTTTCTACCGACTGAAATCGATTTAACATCATAATATTTTACCTCTCTGCGTTGTATTATCCACTCATTTTACAACAATATCAAGTATTTTCACATCCCAATCAGGTCAAAATCTTCAAATGACACAGTCAGCGTAATATCTTTTTTAGGATTTGCATATTTCACTTCCACAGCTTTTTTCGTCTGGCTGTAATACCAGCCCTCCGCTGCATCGTCAAACTTTTTCCTGTTTAAGAAATGCTCCAGCTTTCTGCCGCCAAGAGCCACCCAGAAGGGGCTTCTGTCCTTGCGGATCATCTCGACGACCACATCCTCCACAAAGTCTTCATAAACACCCTCAGCAGTAAACTCCACGTTTACAACGTCTTTTCCAGACATCTGGATCTGGACCTTCCGGTATACGCCGTCTTTAAAAGCATTGGTCACGCCGTCGTCATCATAGAGCACATAGCTGCTCTCCTGCCCCGGCGCCAGCGTCAGATGCAGGCTGGTCATGTGGTCGCGCTCCATACTCATCAGCTGGTTGGCCGCCATCGGGATGATGGCTCCTTCACGGATAAACATGGGGATCGTCTCCATGGAGACCGGAACCTCGATGGTCTGTCCCCCTTCATAGCAGGCATAATTATCATTCCAGTCATACCATTTGCAGCCTGCCGGAAGATATACCTGCCTGGTCTTCGCGCCTTTCTCGATCACATTAGCCACCAGGATATCCCTGCCGTACAAAAACTCAAAGCTCTCGTCATACACCTTCGGATCATTCTGGAATTCATATACCAGCGCCCTCATGATCGGCGCGCCGGTCTGGCTGGCTTCGTACTCTGCGGAATACAGATACGGCGTCAGTCGGTAGCGCAAAAGGATCGCATCCCGGATGATATCTGCGGAATCCCGGTACATCCACGGTTCCGTCACCGTGTTGTCATTGCTGGCAGAATGGATGGAAAAACGGGGCTGGAACACGCCGTTCTGTACCCAGCGCACAAACAATTCCTCCTCCGGTGCAGGACCTGCAAAGCCGCCGATATCCGCGCCCTCGTTGGGCTGCCCGGACAGGCCCATACCGGTGATGATCGGGATATTGTACTGTAAGGATTTCCAGCTGGTAGAGTTGTCCCCGCACCAGGTCTGGGCATACTTCTGGATCCCTGCGCTGCCGCTGCGGCACACCACATATGGTCTTGCATCCTTATCATGCTCTCTGACTGCATCACCTGCGATCTTGCACATCAAAGTACTCATCAACGGCTTAAGCTGACCGATCGTACCTCCTTTGCCGTCGAAATCACAGCGGCAGTCCTTGTCCAACAGACTGTCATATTCGCAGTTGTCATCCCAGATTGAATTGGTTCCCACGTCAATCACATGCTCGGTCAGATATTCCTTCCATGCCTGGCGGGCTTCCGGCTTCGTGAAATCCCAGAACGCGCCGTCGCCGCCCCACCATTTACCGATGCTGTAGCTCCCGCCTTCCGGGTCCTTAACAAATACGTCCTTTTTCACAAACTCATCAAACCACGGATGCATCAGCAGGATTCCCGGCTTTACATTCGGCACATTCTGAGCGCCCTTCTCATTCATCGCCGCAAAATAAGCGCGCGGATCCTTAAACCTGGTGGTGTTCCAGGTAAATACGCAGCGGCGGTTCTCGTAGCTGGTGTACCCGGATGACAGATGGAAACCGTCGATCGGGAATCCCTCTTCCTTCACCGTATCGATAAATCCCAGCACTGCGTCATCGCTGTCCTTATCCAGTTCTGGATAATACATGGAGGAACCCTGATATCCCAGCGCACGTTTGGGAAGCAGCGCCGGACGGCCTGTCAGCAGCGTATAATTGTCCACAATCCGTTTCATGGTATTTCCGCCGATGAAAAACAGGTCGATGTCACCGCCGTCTGCCTGCCAGTATGTATAGCGGGGCCAGTAGTTGCTCTTCTCACAGCCCATATTAAAAACGGACTCATAAAAGTTGTTGTAAAATAATCCAACCGCCTTTTTATTTTCACGGTTCATACGGATATAAAACGGGATATGTTTATACAGGGTATCCATCTTTTCCGCGTCATAACCCATGGCGTCCGTCGCCCGCTGACGCAGGAATGTTTTATTCTTGTTGAGCAGACCTGCCTTCTCCCCAAACCCGTAATAGCATTCCTCTTCGCCCTGCATCTGGCTGTAATGATTTACCCGCAGGTTGGAATCCTGGATAAACGGATTGCCTTCGATATCACTGTACAGCAATGTGCCTTCGCCGTCATACAGCTTAAAGCACAGCGGGTCCTTCTGCATGGACAGGCGCAGAGCCGGAGTCGTGAACTCCAGGCTTTCTGCAGTTTCCTCCACAACAGCCGGCGCAGGTTCCTTCCTGGTACGTTCTCCGGCAAACAGTCCGTCTAAACGGTCCTCCCACGCAGTAGTGGAGAGAATATAAGATTCCTCCGCCATCTCTTTATCAAACGAGACCCTGACACGCACGATCTCATCCGTTACGAAGCAGACGCCTATGTCCGCACAGTTGGTATGGATCAGATATACACCGTTTCCTGCCTCGTATCCGCGATATTCTTTACAAATTTTCATACTGATTTCTCCATAACTTCCACAGCTATCAGGATTTACAGGTTACATGGACGGAATCAGACCGCACAGGTACGGCACCAGCAGGGACAGCGCCGGAATATAAGTAACCAGGAGCAATGCCACAACCATCGCACAGAACATCGGCACGATATATTTGGTAACACCCTCGATGGTAACCTTGCCAACGCCGCATCCTACGAACAGGCAGGAGCCTACCGGCGGAGTCACGGAACCGATACCCAGGTTTAAGATCAGCATGATACCGAAATGTACCGGGCTCATACCAATACTCTTTATGATCGGCAGGAAGATCGGGGTAAAGATCAGCACTGCCGGGGTCAGGTCTAAGAACATACCCATCACCAGTAAAAATACGTTCATGATCAGCAGGATCACATACTTGTTGCTGGACGCGCTCATCAGCATCTCACTGATCGCCGCCGGGATTCCGGAGTAAGACATAATGTAGGACATGATCGTGGATGCAGCGATCAAGAACAGGATCGTCGCAGAGCTGATCATCGTCTCCGCCAGCAGTTCATATAAGTTCTTTAAATTCAGCTCTTTATAAAGGAAGCCAAGCAGTCCGCAGTACAGCACACAGACCACGCCTGCCTCTGTCGGAGTGAACCAGCCCAGCAGGATACCAGCCATAACGATGATGACCGCCAGAAGGGACGGAACCGCGTCAATGATGATCTTGATCGGCGGAGCGCTTTCCTTTACAGCAGATGCCTTGTAGCCCTTCTTATTGGCAATGATGATCGCAACAGCCAGTACACAGATACCAAGCAGGGCACCCGGAATATAACCGCCCATGAACAGCGCCGCTACGGAAACACCGCCTGCGGTAATGGAATACAGGATAAGCGGACCACTTGGAGGGATGATGATACCAGTAGGTGCAGAACAGATATTAACTGCCGCCGAGTAGTTGGGATCATAGCCTTCCTCTTTTTCCAGAGGGTTCATGATGCTTCCCATAGCAGAAGTCGCCGCTACGGAAGAACCGGAGATCGCTCCGAAAAACATGTTTGCCAGAACGTTGGTAGCAGCCAGGTATCCGGGGATCCAGCCTACCACCAGACGCGCCAGGCGTACCAGACGCTGGGCGATACCGCCTTTGTTCATGATGTTGCCTGCCAGTGTGAAGAACGGCAGCGCAAGCAGGGAAAAGGAATCGATACCGGAGAAGCACCGCTGTGCCGCAGTGATCGCAAATACCTGCGGGTCAAAGCTGAAAAGCGCGGTCACGATGGATGCGATACCGATGCCGACAGAGATCGGAACGCCGGAAAATAACATGACGAAAAATACACCAAACAGGATTAACGTAGCTTGTACGACCATTATACTGCCTCCTTCTTATCAGCTTTTGCATCAAGATACATCTGCATATATTTCAGCACCCGCGCTATCACGATAAAGCAGCCGGATACCGGAAGAATCATGTAAAGAACCTTGAACGGGATCTGCATGACCGGAGAATAGTTGGTACTGTTCATCGCCATGCGGCCGCCCCCGTAAACAAATACATAGATTACGAAAAACAGGATCATTGCCTCGATAAACACGTTCAGCACAAGGCCCGCCGTCCCTTTTGCCCTGCGTTTAAACAGATCCAGGGTAAGGTGTTTATCTTTATAAAAGCAGTACGCAGAACCCAGCATACTTGCCCAGATCAGCATGTAACGCATAAATTCCTCTGTAAATGTGGACGGGTCTTTTAAGATCCAGCGGCTAAATATCTGCCAGAATCCGCCGACCACCAGTGACAGCATTGAAAACGCCATCAAAAAACGCATCACGTCATCCAGGATTTTGTCTAACTTTTTCATTTTTTCTTATTCCTCCAGATTGGAATTGTGCCAACAGTTTCTTGTTGTTTTTTAAACGGCTGCGGCCGGACATGCCGACCGCAGCCGTGTTTTCCTGATACTTATGGTAATCCTCAGCGCACTATTTTGCAGACATACCGCGGATCTGCTCAACGACACCGTATACATCCGGATCATCTGTTTTCAGCTTCTCGTAGATCGGCTGTACTGCCTCCTGGAATGCCGCAATATCAACGTCTCTGACCAGCTCCACGCCAAAGTTGGTGGTGGCATTCTCAAGAACTTCGTCCTCAAAGTTCTTCCAGGCAACCTTGTAGTCCTCGGTAGCATCTTTCGCACAGGACTTCAGTACTTCCTGCTGCTCTGGCGTCATATCATTCCAAACCTTAGCGGACAGAACAACCACATCCGGGATCTGAGTATGCTCGTCGAAAGAGTAATATTTTGCAACCTCACCGTGGTCACGAAGCGCTGTCACATTGTTCTCCGCACCATCGATTACGCCCTGCTGCAGACCAGTGTAGATATCGCTGTAACCCATAACCGTAGCGGAACCGCCCAGAGCGTTCATCATATCGATCGCCATCTGGGAATCCATGGTACGGATCTTTAAACCCTTTAAGTCCGCCGGTTTGCGGATCGGAGTCTTGACGGTATAGAAGGAACGGGAACCGGAATCCAGCCAGGTCAGACCTACGAAACCGTCTTTCTCTGTAGAATCAAAAATGTTCTGGGCGATCTCGCTGTCCATAACCGCATAATAGTGATCCTTATCATCAAATACATAAGGAACCGAGTAAGCGTTGTACAGCTTGCTGAAGTTGCCCAGGGTCGAAGCGGACACCTTTGCCATGTCCAGCGCGCCGTTCTGGATCTGGGAGATCATGTCGGTCTCACTTCCCAGCGTTCCGTTGGGGAAAATGGTGATATTGATGGTGCCATTTGATTTTTCTTTTACCGCATCGGCAAAAGCCGTCATGCTGATATGTACTGCGTGGTCCTCTGCCATGTTATGGCCCAGCTTTAAGTTAAAGGTCTTCTCTGTACCTGCGCCGCCCTCTGCATTGCCTCCTGCCGGTGCGCTGGATGAAGATCCTCCGCATGCCGCAAGGCTCAGTGCCATGGTTCCTGCAACTGCAAGTGCCGCAATTCTTTTTGCTTTAAACATTTTAGTTCCTCCCATTCTTTTACATGATTAAGTTTCCTGATACTCTATATAGCAACCCGCCCTGTTCCTTTTCGGAACGCGGATCCCATACCAATGTCTGTACACCTGGCTTTTCATGCTAGTGCCTGTCCATTCCGCGTTTCAGCGTATGGATCAGATCCATAAGACTCATATTCAGCCAGGAAGTTGTCTCCTTCCATTCGAGTCCCGTTTTCTCTTCCACAAACTCCCTGAACTTGTCCGCCGAATCCGGTTTCAGGGTTTTTCCATCAATCATACATGCGGAATCCCTGCCAAAAAACAGAAAATAATATCCTTTTTCTTCTACCAGATATTGTACCTTATCATATGACAGCTTCATATGTCCCTCGCCGTCCAGTTCGATATGATCTCCATAAAATCTGGATACCATCGTCGGCAGGGCTGTCTTCCGGTTCTCCAATGTTCTGTCGGCCCGGCATTTCGACGGGAAATCCCTGCTCACGATCAGCCAGCAGCCCACCATCAAAAGGATTCCCTGGGCGAACACCGGAAGTCTGCCAATCAGACCCGTTATCACCAGTACGGCTCCCGCCGCAAACCTGAAAATGACCTTCCGCATCTCATAAGTATCATATTCCGCCTTAAACAGACGTCTTATGGTATCCTTGTTGTGCTCGATCCGTCCTTCATAATATTTCATTCTTCATCATCCTATTGATAAAATTGATATGTACTTTTCTTAATGTAATTGTTTTGTTTCGTTCCTCGTTGTGGTATCATTGTATTATATGAGATACATCGAAACCAGACAATATTTGCAGGGAATGGGTTATTTTTTTACATATCTTGCTCTTATGGCATCTGTTTTTTATAGCAAAGGTTTGTTTTTAACCAGGCAGTTCAAATATTTTTGTATGTTTTTCACAATAAACTTTGTTACATTTTGTTAAAAGGAGGGATATGAATGATCGATCGGGCCGGTATCCGGATCGCGCAGGGACAGGCGATCGCCTGCGAACGAATAGAAGGTGTCAATGACAATATGGCAAAATCCCATTATCATGATTTCTATGAGCTTTATTATCTGGAAAGCGGAGCACGGTATCATATCATCCAGGACTCCGTCTTCCCCATCAGCGCGGGACAACTGGTGATATTTACCCCTTATGTGATGCATCATTCTTATGGTGCGGAAGATGTCCCCTTCAAACGGATCGTCCTGTATTTTCGCTCGTCAGAGGTGCAGTCCCCGGAGCTGATGGAAGCCCTGGATGCCGGGGGAGGCGTCTACACAGCGGATGCGAGGAACCGGTATTCCATACACCAGCTCATGGAACTGATCCTCCGTGAGGAGGACGGTGATTCTCCTTTTAAAGAGGAATACATGCACAGTCTGCTGAATGTGCTCCTGGTCAACATATTCCGCCAGGGGTTAAAGCCGCTCCAGCACGAGAAAAAGACCCTGGTCGGCCAGGTCATCGACTATATCCATAAAAATTATAATGAGGACATCACCTTAGAACTGCTTTCCAGACGCTTTTATGTCAGCCCCTACTACCTCTGCCGGGAGTTCAAGCGATGTACCAACCGGACGATCATACAATACATCAACGTAACCCGCATCATGAACGCCCAGAGAAAGATCATGGAGACAGACAAATCCATCACAGAGATCGGAAACCTGACAGGTTTTTCCAATATCACACATTTTAACCGGGTGTTCAAACAGTACGCCGGACTGACTCCGTCCCAGTACCGGAAGCTTTCAAAAAAGGCTTCGATCCCGTCGCCGTGATGCTGCAGGAGGATCGCACCGCATGTTGGCACAGTTCCCATGCCGCAACGTTAAATGGTTTCATAAAAACAGAGCTGCGAAACCGGCTTTTATCTCTGGTTCGCAGCTCTGCTTTTTATAACCGCTTTATCTTTTTTTCATATTCCTATCGTTTTTTCTTTCTCTCCTGCTTTGTCTCCCGCTGGCGCTTCTTCTTGGCACGGTTCCGTTCCGCACGTTTTTTCCGCAGATCATCCCTGCGGCTGATGATCCGCTCTGCACCGTCCTCATCCGTAAGCTTTAGTGTCTTCACCACATAAACGCTTGTATCATCCACACGCTTCATGCGGATCTTCCCCTTCAGATATCCATGTTCTGGACAGATGGCAAGTCCATAATATATCTTCTGGTTCGGTGTAAACCACCGCACCTTTTTCCTGAGCGCCCGTCCACATTCATAGCAGCGCATCCCGGTGACGCTGCGCTCCTTCATTGCGTCTTCCCTGGATGGAAAAATACGGGAAACATATTTAGAATAACCAGGAAACTCCATGTAGACTTCCTCGTCCTTATTGTCCGGAAGACGATAATAATCGATCGACGCATAGGGCAATACCTGGTCCGGTTCCATCTCGCCCAACACCAGTCCTGTATAAAAAGCGTCATCCAGCGCCCTGTGAAAAGGCCGCTCCGTGGGAAGCCCAAGCTCGGCCACCGCCGCATCCAGCGACGGCCTTGCACCTTCACCCAGAAGCAGCCCATAAAGCTTCTGCACATCATAATAAAGAAGCGGTTTGGGAAACGGGTTTTCCATCCCATAATATGCCAGATTCCGCTGCAGCTCCGTCAGATCCATAGAGCCCCAGGTACAGAATACCGCATCGTCTCCACACCACCGCAAAAAGTCCGCCGCCGCAGTTACAAAATCCACACCGCTGCGCTGCAGCTCCTCCATATCCATATGGGTCACTTCCGAAATGACATAGTGCATCTGGGTATAGACCTGCGGCCGGATAAGCCGGTGAAACTCATCTACAATATGAAATTGTCCGTCCAGCTTTACCGCCCCGATCTCGATGATCTCAAAAGGAAAGTCCTCGACCGAGGCCTCCTTTCCATGCGGGCTCTGGTTCCATTCCAAATCAAATACGATATAATTGTCCATAATGTTCTGATTATATCATAAACTGCATCATTTGCATAGGCATGCCGAACGCATTTCCACCGCTATTTCTTCGGGCTTAGTTGGTTCTGTTGATCGGCTAACTGCTGCCGGAGCTGACTGATCAATTGATCGTCTTTCGCCTTCTGGCGCTCGGCTTCTGCCTTCTGGCACTCGGCTTCTGCCTTCTGGCGCTCGGCTTCTGCCTTCTGGCGCTCGGCTTCTGCTCTCTGCTGTTCGGCTTCTGCTCTCTGCCTCTCTGTCGCAGCCACCAATCGCTCCAGTTCTGCCTTCTGCCGGTCTATCTGCGCCTGCATCTCATCGATCATATACAGCACCGTGTTATGATCCAATTCCTCTAATTCCTTAGAATACATGCTCATCACCTTCTCTGTGTTCCGGCAAAGGTCGCAAATCTGCTGATACAGCTCCGCAAATTCCGGGAATCTGTTGATCAGTTCCTCAATCCGCTCCGGCGCATCAAAGCATAAAAATGCGAGCCATGCCTCCAACTCGGTTTCTATACTTTTATTTTGCATGGCTTTTTTGTAAATGTCAAGTGGCAGCAAAATATATTCCTGCAAAAAATTCATTTCCAGTCCACTGTTCGACTGCTGCTTAAACTTATGCCTCCAAATGCCGGGGAATTCGTGAAATTCCTGCGGGGACTGCTCGAAAAACACGATGGTATAGACATTCTTCACATCCCTGTAGGAAAAATGCTTCCCCCGCTTTCCCCTCACCCGCTTATACTGGCGCAGCAGATGATCTGCCGAGTAGCAGGCGCACCGTTCCCCCGGAAAAGCATAGCCAATTTTCTGTACTTCAACATTCGCAATACTGTCGTCCTCCATCTGCACGATAATGTCCGTATACAGCAGCGACGTCTCCGCCCCCAGCCGCACAGAATCATTGGGCAGCACCGTCTTAATCGATACCCGTCGGCCCAAAAGCAGGAAAAGCAGCCGCTCCAGCCGTTCCGGCGTAGTCTCCGGATTAAAGAGCTCCTTAAATACACCATCATACAAGACCTTCATCCCCCTGGCGCCGGAGCAGCACTCCAAAAATTCCGTCTGATTCTCTAATGGCCACCGGTAAAATGTATCGCTCAGCTCCGGATTGGCAGAGATCTCCTCCAGAATCTCCTCCCTTGTGCGCAGGGACGGAAAATGTTTTTTCAGCCCGTTCAGACTGTCCTTTTTCGCCATAGTAGTCATAGGCAAATCCTCCTGAAATAAAATCAAAAACACACATTGTAACGTTCATTGTCGGAGTTGTTTCCGTCAGCAGGATAATTGCTTCTGCCACCCGAAAAACCGAAATGAAGATGCCTCGCGGCAAAGACGCATCGACGGGAGTGGTTACCCTGGATACGCTTGGATTCCAGATGTATAGATTTACATCTGAAAAAGATATGGATATCTTAGCACGATGGAGTTTGACTGTCAATCATAAAAATATTCTGAATTACCACATTTTCAAGCAGCCCTTTTCCATAAAGACCTGTACCACAAATCTGTTTATTAAACGACATGTGGCACAGGTCACTTACTCTAATATTTCTTTCACTTTACTCAACTTGCACTTTATCTTTTTCCGGATCTGTTGCCAAATACTCTTCCAGCCGTTCTTTCAACGGCAGACAGCACTCCTCCCGGCTCAGCCCCGCTTGTTCTGAACTTCGCTCCACTCCCTGCGCCAGCCTTTGTCTCCATCCCATCACCGTCCCCTGAACCATCTCCGGCTTCCCGCCGCCTTTCCCCGGAAACGCCTGGTGAAATGCCCTCAAAAATTCCTTCAAATCTGCCGTCTCGCTCCCCAGCGTGTACTGATACCCCCGCTCATCATCCCCAAGGAATATCCCGCAGATCCCGCTGCACCGGTGCATCCCGGCGTCCACAAACCTGCGCGCCACATTTTTATCCAGCTCACTTTCAAACAGAATGACATGTTCTGCATCAGCCGGGATCTCTTCCAGCTTCTTTTCCATATAGCTGCCCTGCATCCGCAGCAGCTTATCCTTCCACTGCTGGACCTCCCCCTGCAAACGCTTCACTGCATCCGCCGTCTCATGAGGCTTCACCGACAGCAGCCGGGATATCTCCCGGACATTATTCTCCTTCACCTGGTAGTCCTGGAGCGCACGGAAACCGCACACCATCGTCACCCGCGTGCCGCCCTTGTACTTCACCGCATCGATCAGCTTGATGATGCCAATCTCTCCGGTCCGCACCACATGCGGGGCGCAGCAGGCACATACATCATACCCCGGCACCGTCACAATACGCACCTGTCCGGTCAACTCCTTCTTGCTGCGATAGTCAAGAGCATCCAGCTCCTCCTTTGACGGATATGCCACCTGGATCTGGAGATCAGCGGCCACCGCGCCGTTGGCTTCCAGCTCCACCATGCGGATCTCTTCCTCCGTCAGAGCGCCGCTAAAGTCCATGGTCACCAGCTCCCTGCCCAGATGGAAGCCCACATTGTCGTACCCAAAATGCCGGTGCACCAGCCCCGACACAATATGCTCCCCGGTATGCTGCTGCATCTTGGAGAACCGTTCCTCAAAATCGATCTGTCCGCGGACTTCTCTCCCGGCCTCCAGCGGCTGCTTCAGATAATGTACGACCAGCCCGTCCTTTTCTCTCACATCCACCACTGCCACACCGCCCAGGACGCCGGAATCCGCATACTGTCCGCCGCCCTCCGGGAAAAATGCTGTCCTGTCCAGCACCACGCCGTAGCAATCCTTTTTATCGTCCCACACACAGGAAACCACCTGCGCAGTAAACTCCTGCATGTGGCTATCCTCATAATACAGTTTCTCAGTCATATCCGCCATCTATCTGTTCCTCCGTCTGTTCCTGGTAATAAATTAAAATCCGCATGATTCAAAACGTCTCCTTATACGGACATCATTTATTATATCAATACCATTCCAGAATAACAAGAAATCAAATAGAAAACTCCATATAATCTGCCGCCAGTCCGATAATCGTCAGCATCCCTGTTGGAATGCAGGCACTATCACAGTAAAATGTAGAAGAATGTGCCGATCCATATGGGCCACCGGGAGTTCGCACCCCCAGTCTTACAAAGATCCCTGGTTTCTTTTCCTTAATAAAAGCAAAATCCTCACTTCCCATGGCTGCATGCGGCATGATTATGGTATTTTCCGTTCCCAGAACCTTTCTTCCTACGCGAAGCGCCCGGTCTACCCACTCATCCTCACAGATGAACGGAGGCACTCCCCGGATAAAATCCACCTCTGCCGTACAACCATAAGCCTCTGCCACAGAATTCGCCATGCGCTTCACACTGACTTCCATCCGATCTCGGTCTGCCGGTTTTAAGGTACGGACGGTCCCTGTCATATCAACATAATCCGGTACAATATTGTGAGCGCTTCCCCCATGGATCGTACAGATAGAGATGACGACAGAATCCGCAGGATTGGTCTCACGGGATACCAGCGTCTGCAAACCGCTCACCACAGCCGACGCTGCCACAATCGGGTCTTTCACCGTATGGCAATGTGCCCCGTGCCCTCCTTTTCCATTGATGCGGATGTGGATTTTATCAGCGCTGGCCAGGATTGCCCCATAACGGACTCCAATCGTTCCGGCATCCAGCTCCGCCGAAATATGCAGCGCCGCTACCGCATCAATTTTATCAAAATTGATTTCCGGATCATTTAAAAACAGTCTGGCTCCCTGCAGAGTTTCCTCAGCCGGTTGGATGAAAAAATAAATAGATCCGGAAAACTGATCCTTCAGCCTGCTCAGAATCTTTGCAGCGCCTACATTGATTGTGCCGTGTACATCATGTCCACAGGCATGCATAACCCCCGGCACTTTACTGCGGGGAGACATATCCTCATCCTCCTGAATCGGGAGTGCATCGATATCCCCCCGAAAAACGATCGTCGGGCCAGAGCCTGGTTTGGTTCCCTTTATTTCAAAGAATAACCCGGTCTCTCCCACTCGTTTTAAGCGGTCATATTCTACATGTTTCTTAACATAGTCTTCCAGGAGCGCGCACGTTTGATATTCCTTCATGCTAAGCTCAGGGTTTTCATGAATATAATTGCGCATGTCTGTGATCTCCGGTGTGATTTCATCAACCATTTTCCTTACATCCGTCATCTCTCTCCTCCTATCCATCTTCTGATTTTATATGCCCAGATCCTCGCCAACAAGCAGCACTTTTATACGGCCTGCCGGACGGCAGCGCCTTGTGACCACCAGCGTATTGCAGATACAGTCATGTGCGTTACAATCACTGCAAACTCCCAGAACAGAACAGGCAGTCTTGCTGTCTTCTTTTAAAAAGCGCATCATATTTACCGGCGCGGCAATGGTACGGATCCGTTCCACCCCCGCGTCCACGCTGCGCACAGCTTTATTCATACCTGCCACTACAATGACGCTTTGGGGGCCAAATGTCAATGCCGCTACACGATTGCCAGTTCCATCCATATTAACTAACTGCCCATCCGCGCTTACTGCATTTGTGCCGGTCAGAAATACATCCGATAAAAGCGCCTGCCGCATCCTCTCCTCCTTTTCAATATCCGTGCCTGCTGCATCCCGGTCTATTACGGGATGTGTGTCGCGCACCCGGTCAAGAAGGCCAATCTGATTCACAGACAATGATCCGCCCCACCCCACCGTTGCTCCCTCCGGAATCCAGGAAAGCGCCTGTTCAAGCGCCTCCTTCCTCGTCCGTACATAGCAGGCCGTAAAGCCCCGGTTCTGCAGCTTTTTACTATAGCCGGAGCCCACCTCTCATTTCTCAATTCCATAGGGGTCATCATCTCGCCTCCTGCTCCTCAAAGATTCTTATATCCATCCGACATCAATAGCCTATCCAGCCTACACTCTGCATCACCATTGTGATGACAATCGCGGCGGCAATTTCAATCAATATAAATTTGATCGCCCATTTAAAATATTTGGGGAAATTAACGCCTGCTATCGCCAGGCATCCCATCAGCGGCCCATTCAACGGCGTTGCCAGATTGCTCAGCCCATCGCCAAACTGAAAAGCCTGAACCGCTACCTGGCGTGTAATGCCCACCAGATCCGCAATCGGCGTCATAAGCGGCATCATAACCGCAGCCTGTCCTGAGCCGGATGGGATCACCATATTAACTAAAGCATTCACAACTACCATCATACCGGCCCCTGCAACCGCCCCCGCCCTGTTAAGCGGCAGGCTTAAGGCATATACGATTGTGTCCAAAACCTTGCCGTTGCTTAAAATCACTGCAATCGCACTGGCAATACCGGTAACAAAAGATGCATAGATCATAGGTTTGCATCCCTTGATAAATTTTTCAGCAATCTCATTCATGGAGAAACCAGAAACTAACCCGGTTACAACCATCATACCGAAAAAATAAGAAGCGATTTTCTTCGCACTCCAGCTATTCTTGATTGTCAGGCTCACACAGATTGCCACACCTGCCAGAAAAACCACAACGGTTATCAATTGCCTTCTGCTTAGCTTTGCAGATTCTATGTTTGACTCTCCGTTAATATGCTGCAATGACGTTATATCCGTTTGACAGTTTAAGCTGTATGCCGGATTTTTTTTAATTTTACGGTAGTACATCATGGTTACACAATACATAAATGTGATATTTGCAATACAGCAGATCACACGCGGCATAGTGCCTGAAAAAATCGGCACTTCTGCCAGTGTCTGGGCAACACCCAGGATACTGGGATTCGCAAATCCAATTGAAAAACCACTCATCAGTCCAAAATATACAATCAGGAAACCCAGGAACGGGTCTCCGCCCAATGCCTGCGCCATGACTATACCAATCGGCATGACCGCAACTCCAATATTTGCAAATGCGCCGGCAGCATTGCCCAGCCCCAGGCCAAACATCAGAATCGCGATAGCAATCATTTCTTTGCCCTTCAACATCTTAGCAAGCCACGTAAAAAACGTGGATAACGCCTTGCTTTCCTCCACCATCGCTACGGAAGCCCCACAAAAAAAGATCAGGAAAATCGTGTTGGCGCTATTGGAAAATCCCTGGTAGATTGCCTGTAACATATCCCACGGCGTTTGGCGGACTGCATCCACGTACTGGAAACTGCCTGCCACCACTTTCGTTAAGCTTCCATCCTGTATCCGCTCAAAGGAACCTGCCGGGATAATCCAGGTAAGCGCCATAGCCACTATGCACAGGATGAACAGCAGTGCATATACATCGGGAAATTCAAATTTCTTTTTTGCTTTTTCAGACATTTGTAACTCCTCCTTTAAACCATTCGTTTTTTCATACTAAAGGTATCATAAATACCCGCACCGCACGAAATGCTTTTCCATCTGCCAGCCCGCCTCCGATCACATGGCCTCCGGCCGTAGCCGCGCTGGCATGGATATGGACGAACAGAGGGCTTGTCTTATCTTTGTAGACTGCTTTCAGCTCAGGGTCCATCTTCTCCCGTTTCATAACTTCCCCAATAAAAGTTAAAAGCTCCGCTGCGCCACGGCTGGAAACGGATATTGTTCTTAAGGGCAACTCATTTTCAGTCGGAGTTGTAAACCTGCAGTCTATTACAGAACCGACCGCTCCTGTTAGATATACACTTTCCCACCCTTGTTCCAAAACATATCTGGACACCACTTCCTTGATACTCTCACCGGATTTTACCGTTACTTCATAGAGCTCCATGACAATCCCCCTGTTTTATACCAGATTATTTTACGCCATATTTATCAATTACGCCCATCTCGCCCATCATTTTTTCCAGTACAGATAACTTCTGTCCAGTGTACTCCTCATAAGGCCTGCGCAAATGTCCGCCAGGCAGTCCCAAAATACGCAGAGCAGCTTTTATCACTACCGGGTTTGAAAACGTATACAACTCCTGCAGCAGCGGGAACCACTTAAAATACTCCTCGCGGCATTCCTCCATAATCTGCATGCTCGTCCACGGCCTGGAGTACTTTGCAGCTTCCTCCGGAATAATGTTGCCACCAATATTTGCCGTACCAGTACCGCCTACGGCAAGAGTTGGAATCACGATAGAGTAATGCGGAAAATCACAGCACATAATCTTCACCTTCCCCTGGCAGAGACGCTGTACCTGCACTAACTGTTCCACACTGCCCTGTGCTTCTTTGTCCACAACAAAGTTCGGATGTGCATCGGAAAGCGCCTTGATCGTTTCCGGACTGATCAAGACCCCCAAACGGCTGGGATTATTATAAATGCCGCAGGGAATATCCACGGCGCTCATACATGTGTCCAGATGGCTGAGGGTCGCATGCTGGTTGATCAGCACATACGGAGGCACCGTAAAAATAACACCATCCGCGCCTTCCCTCTCGCAGAATTGTGCAAACTCCACACTGTCGCCTGTCGTCATAGCGGACGCGTTAAAAAAACAGGGGATTTTTCCTTTTGTCATGGAAATAACTTCTTTTACGATGGATTTCTTTTCTTCCAGTGTAAGCAGCGTAGTCTCTGCCGCCGAACCCAAAATAAAAATCTGGCTGGTACCATACTTGATCTGGCGATTGATCAGGATCTCATAGCCTTGAAAATCAATCTTGTCCTCCTCGGTAAAGGGTGTGGGCATTGCTACCCAGGAGCCTTGCAGGTTAATCATTCTTGCATTCCTCTCTTTCACTTGCCGGTCTATTAGTTTCGTAATATCATGTTACAACTTCTTCCTGCTTTTATGGATCAGCAACAAAAAAGAAGTTCTTGTATCTATCTTACGAGAACTTCTTTGTTTAATCTATCTAACACATCACACTGTAACATAAAATAGTTTGTAACATTTATTACACAAAACTGGGTTTACGAGCCATTCGCAAGTGCAATTTCACCGTCTAATACCTGTGCTCTTCCATCCATTTTATGAATTTATAATACTCCTTCACGCTGATTTGAATATTGCGGTTCAAAATACGGATAAATCCCTCATCACACAGCTCATTGATCAATTTGCTTACGGTCACCCTCGCCCCACCCACAATCGTACTAAGTTCATACTGGGTATAATGGATTTTTAATTGAAACCAGCCGTTGTCTATCTCCTGTTCCGTATCAGCCACTGAGCAAAACAATCTTTTCAAACGATCCTTACAGGAATTAAATGCCAGATTCTCTACCTCGTGCCTTAAAATAAGCAGTTTTTTGGAATAGCTATGGAGAATTGCATCTCGAAACAACTTATTCTCGCCAATCAGGCGGTCATACTCACGCAATGGGATACAATAGAGCGTGGTCTTCGTCTCCGTACTGGAATACAGTCCGGTCGGTTCACTGAGCGAGCATGGCGTCTCCCCATAAAACCAGCCTGCCGCCAGGGTATAAAGAATCTTCTCTGTACCATCCATCGATACCATATAATGGCGCGTGCGGCCTTCTGCCACATAATATACACCATTCATTATATCCCCGGGCTCAAGAAATATTTTCCTGGCATTGTAGGTAATCACTTCCGAATGCAGTCGGATCAATTCCTCCAGTTCTTTCTGTACCGGACTGGGTAGAGTCAGACTGGATTTATCCCACGTATACATATGCTTTATGCTCCTATCCCGGAATATTAGCTTCACCCGCTGAGAAAAAGCAGGCATATCAAAAGTTACATACGCCAATTATATCACCTTTTTTTGACTACGCCAAGAAAAAAGGGTGAAGAATCGTCCCCCTGCTCCAGACGATACTTCACCCACCGATCAAACGGTTTCAAACAATTACTTTTTACAAACTATACCCCAGCATCAGCGGCAGCCACGTCGTCAGCGGCGCCCACAGGCTGATAGCAAGCAGTACGATGATGTTACAGATCACATACGGCAGCGCACCCTTGAAGATAGCAATGATGGGCATCCGGTTGATCTTGTTGCAGGCATTTAAACACATGCCCACCGGAGGAGTCACCAGGCCGATGGCAAGGCCGGTGATCATCATGGCGCCGAACTGCAATGCGGAGAATCCATAGCTCTGCATGACGGGAAGCATGATCGGTGTCAGCAGAAGGATCGCCGGGCTTACGTCGATAAAGGTCCCGATCATCAAGATCATCACACAGAACATGAGGGCGATTCCCCACGCCGGCATATTCAGGGAAATGAAGAAACCGGCTACGATCTGCGGCACCTTCTGCATGGTCAGCACCCAGGTGAAGATCGTGGTAAAGCCAATGATCAGCATGATGGAGGAGGAGGAGATCAACGTCTTCTTAAGGGCCTCCCACACTGCTTTCCAAGTCAGCTCCTTATATACGAAGAAGCCTACGATCATTGCATACAATACCGCTGCGCCTGCACTCTCCGAAGCCGTGCACACACCAAAGGACACACAGACGATGATGAACAGCGGCATCAAAAGCGCCGGGATACCGGATAGGATCGCATGGAAAAATACTTTGGAGTCAAATGCCTCCAGCTTCGGATGCCAGTGCTTCTTATGGCTGATCCAGAAAACCACCACAAGCTGCGTAAGACCGATCAGAATCCCCGGAACCGCGCCGGCCATAAACAGCGCTCCAACAGATGCGCCGGAGATCATGGAGTACACGATCATTGGCGTGGACGGCGGAATGATCATGCCCATGGTGGAGGAAGCAACCGTGATACCGGCCGACGCTGCCGGCGGATAGCCCTGATCCTCCATCGCCGGGATCAGAATGCTTCCCAGGGCAGAGGTGTCTGCTACGGAAGAACCCGAAATACCGCCGAAGATCATGGAAGCCACAATATTCACCTCGCCCAGGCCGCCGTGGAACGGGCGGAGAGCTGCAGGCAGAAATTGATGATACGTTTTGTGATGCCGCCGGTATTCATCAGCTCACCGGCCAGCATAAACAGCGGCATTGCGATCATCAGCTCGCTGTAAGCGCCGTTCCAGATACGCTGGGGCATCATGGAGATAAACGCCGGGGCGTTGGTGGTTATGTAGGTGACACAGGATGCGCCGATCGCAAAGGCCAGCGGCACGCCAAGAGCTGCAAAGAAGATCAGCAGCACCAAAAGAATAATCATTGCCATAACTGATACTCAGCTCCTTTCTATGCTTGCGGCGCGTCGTCTGTCAGCGCCTTGTTTTTCGGTGCAAAATACGAAACATCCACAGTGATGAACTCGATGATCTTGATCACGACACAGACCGCACAGATCGCGCCGCATACCGGCATGATGCCGTACATGTATTTCATCGGGATCTCCATGCCCTGGCTGATCTGTTTCCCGGCAACACCCACGTACTTGTAACCCTGATAGGTGAAGACCAGGACCACCACCAGAACGATCAGATAGTTGACCACACTGAGCCAGCGCTTGATCGCCGGCTTTACCGCATCATAAAGAATATCAATCATGACATGCTCGTTCTTTAAAACGTTGATCCCCATTCCCCAGAAGGTTGTGAACGCAAACAGCGTCACATTGAACTCCGCCAGCTGCTTCCAGCTGTGAGAAAAGAAGTAACGTGCAATGACCGAAAAGATCACCAGCACAGCCAGCAGCCCCATAGCTACAACGCCGATACCGAAATATACATTAAATATCTTTTCCCCGATTTTCTTCAGCTTTTCGATGACAATCAGCCCCTTTCCCTTTCATTCCCCTGCCGCCTGCACTCGCCAGGGCGTAAATGCCTGTGAATCAGAAAACTCCCGGAAATCCCCGGTACTTCAGGTACCTGATCTCCAGGAGTTCCTATGCTCAGGATAATGTTAACGGATTATTTTGCGCTGGCTACGATATCCTGCATTTCCTTAAGCTCCTCTGCAGTCAGGATACCTTCCTCGATACACTGGTCATAAACCACCTGTACCGCATCCTGGAATGCCTTTAACTCATCGGCGCTCGGCTCGTACACTTCACAGCCTGCATCTACTACAACCTGCTTTGCAGCTTCCTGGGTCTCATCGATCAGCTGGTCGTTGTAAACGCTCATCTCATCTGCACATTCCTGGATGATCTCCTGGTACTCTGCCGGAAGAGAATTCCACCATGCTGCATTGATGTAGAACGGGTCCGGATGGAACTGGTAGTTCACCTCGGTAAAGTACTTCTGAACCTCATAGAACTTCATACCCTCTACGTTAACCCACGGATTTTCCTGACCGTCTGCAACGCTGGTCTTAAGGCCCATGTACAGATCAGAATACGGAATTGTTGTGGTGGTCGCGCCCATAGCAATGAAGGTCTTGTCGATGGTGTTCATGCCGTTGGTACGCATCTTTAAGCCCTTTAAATCCTCAGGCTTGGTGATCGGATGTTTGCTGTTGGAGAACTGACGGTATCCGCCTGCGTCGCAAAGGCTGATGATGACCGTTCCGGTCTCTGCTTCTGCTTCTGTACAAACCTTCTTTGCCAGGTCGCTGTTGAGGAGAGCGGTTACCTGTGCACGGTTCTGGGTTAAGAACGGAAGGGTGAACATTAAAAGCCTCGGGCTGAAGTCGAACTGGCCGCCTCTCATACCCTGTACGGTTCCTGCCACTACCTGCTCCAGCATCTCTTTCTCGGTGCCCAGCTGGCCGTTGGCAAATACTTCTACGGTCACATGACCGTTAGTCTTCTCTGCTACATCTGCTGCGAACTTCTCCATAGAAACATAACGCGGGTTGCCTTCCGGCTGTGCATGTCCTACCATCATGGTGAAATCACCCAGCGCTGCATAAGGATCTTCGCCTTCAGCCGCAGCCGCGGTTGTGTCCGCTGCCTTGGTGTCTCCTGCTGCTGCAGTGGTCTCTGCTGCAGCCGCGGTAGTAGCCGCTGCGCTCTCCGCCGGTTTGCTTCCGCCACATGCTGCCAGGCTGGACGCTGCCAGCGCTAATGTCAGTAATAACGCAATTTTCTTTCTCATAAATCTTGTCCTCCTTAAAACATCCGTTTTCTTTTACATTTCACTCCGGCTGTCCTGCTGCAAGCTCCGCACTCCGTTTTGCGCTTTGCTTGTATACAACCATGGCTTGATATTAACATATTCTTACTATAAAATCAATACTCTTTCACAACATTTTTATGTGCATATTTTAATATCAGTTCCCAATAATTAATCGCTTTTTGTCTATTATGCATATAATTTTTTATGGGTTTTTGTATGATATTCGCAGTAAAACGCACTGTTTTCGCCATTTTTTTCCTTTTATCTGTTCAACCTTGCCAAATTCGCTGCCGCCATTTCGTCAACCTTGTATACAAGTATCTCGTAATGTCGCTTTTTGCGTATTTGACAGTTCATTGTTTCTCCCCTATAATGAGAACATGGAACAGAGGACAACCTGTCGCCAGGCTTTTTTGCTGTGTGCAGGAATGGAGGTATATTTTGGAGATGAATCTGAGCAATGATGAGATTTATGATATTCTGGAACGGGAGATTGTGACCCTGGAGATCAGGCCCGGAGAAGTTTTAAGTGAAAATACGCTCTGTAAGAGGTTCAGCATATCCCGCACACCGATCCGGAGTATCCTGCAGCGTCTTCAGCAGAACGGCTTTGTCCAGATTGTTCCCCATAAAGGTACTATTGTCACCCCCATCGACTTGAATATAGCCAGCCAGTGGATCTATCAGCGCATGGCGGTGGAATGTATGGTCCTGCGGGATTTCCTTCAGATGTATTCCCCCACCGACCTTGCCCGTATCCACTATATCCAGCAGCAGCTCCTGGATATTGCGGAGACGCGCCACACTTCGGATCAGTTCGATATCAACCAGTTTTTGACCACAGACTTATCCATGCACCGGGTGTGGTTCCAGGCTACGGACAAGCTTTACCTCTGGGACACCCTTACAAAGCCCCAGGCCGACTACTCCCGCTTTATCCGCCTGGATATCGTGGGCGCCCGCAATGTGCCGGATGTACTTGAGGAACACTTGGAACTGATCGACCTGATCGAGGAAAAAGACGCCGCCGCTATCGAACCGCTGCTGAAACGCCACCTGTACGGCGGTGTGAGACGGATGGGCGGACAGCTGTTTTCTGATGAATACCGGGATTATTTTAAACAGGAATAACTTAAAATCAGCCAACCGGGAAAACAATCCCGGACGGCTGATTCTTTTTATCGTACTTACTTGCAAGGATCTTACACTCTCACGCGGTCTTAGTAATTCTCTTTCCTCACCTCAAAGAAGCTCTGGCTCATCCCGCAGACCGGGCAGGCCTCAGGAGCCTTTTTGCCCATCACCAGATGCCCGCAGACGCGGCATTCCCAGATGCACTCCTCGGATTTCTCAAACACCCGTTTCATCTCCACGTTGTCTAACAGCTTACGGTACCGCTCTTCATGAGTCTTCTCGATGGCCCCTACCCTGCGGAACTTCTCCGCAAGCTCCGGGAAGCCCTCTTCCTGCGCATCCCTGGCAAACCGGTCATACATATCCGTCCATTCGTAGTTCTCGCCTTCTGCTGCCGCAAGAAGGTTCTCTGCCGTGCTGCCCAGATGCCCCAGCTCCTGGAACCATACCCTCGCGTGCTCCTGCTCATTGCGGGCTGTCTTTAAGAAGATCTCTGCAAGCTGGTCGTAGCCCTCCTGCATGGCAATGTTTGCAAAGTATGTATACTTGTTCCTGGCCTGGCTCTCCCCTGCAAAGCCCTCCATCAGATTTTTCTCTGTTTTGGTCCCTGCATATGGATTCCCGCCCTTTGGCTCCTCGATCTTTTCGAATTTGGAAGCCGGCTGTTTGCAGATCGGACATACAAAATCTGCCGGAAGCTCTCCCTCATGAATATAACCGCATACAGTACAACGCCATCTTTCCACCTTATTTTCCTCCTTATTCCCGGTCCTGTTTTCCGGGTTCTCAGTTTTATTGTTTGATCGATCATGCTTCAGCAGCGTGATCAGCTCCTTTGCCGCTTCCGCCGGGAAGTCCTCTCTGGTCCCGATCTCCTGCTCCAGGGCCATGTAAAGGAATTCTCCCGCCTCCCTGCTCTGGGGCAGCATATATGCCGCCTCTCTCAGGATATCCTCCGCCATGATACGGTTTGATCTGGCGATCGCCCGGGCGAACTGCCGCTCCACCGGGTTTTCGGTCTCAGCTGCGATTCCCTCTGCCATCTGCTCCTGCCGGGTCTTGCTGCCCGCAAGATGTTTCAACGTATTTAAGACAGCAGCCTCTTTTTCCTGCTGAGGCGGATATTCCTTCGGGACCAGCACGATGGCATGAGATGGGCAGGCATTGGCACAAGCGCCGCATCCGATGCATTTTGACGCATCAATCTGGCCGTTCTCCGTATCAGACGCCCCTGTGGGACACACATACAGGCAGAGACAGTCTTTGGTACAACGGTCTATATTACGGACTGCATACATAAACGTTACCCCCTTTCCACCTTCGTCAGTTTTTTCTTCGGTACCTTACAGATCGGGCAGATCTCCGGGGGCGTATCGCCGATATAGATAAAGCCGCAGATCTCACACACATAAATGCTGGTGTTCTCGATCATTGCATCCCCTTCCTTTTCGTATCTTGCGATCAGGGAATTCATGATCCGGGTTGACTTTTCACTCCAGGTAAGCGCCCGCAGCGCTCCCCGGTCGGGCTTTTCACCGGCAGCCGCGTTGGCTTCGGGATATCCCGTCTCCAGATCCTCGTTTATGCGCTTAAGCAGGTCATCCATATCCTGACCGGTAATGATACCCGCCTTATTCTGATAATACTCCGCCAGCTTCCAGAACTGCTCCGCCTCTCTTGCTAGATACTGCTTCTCACAGCCCTTTGCCAGATTGGAACACAGGGCGCTTAGCTGCGCGGGCGTCATCTCCTTTAAGTCCTCACCTCCGGTGTGGTCCTCTCTCTGTCCGGAATGCGGGCGCTCACGAGAGACCTGTTTTTCCTGTGCTGCTTCCGCCTGCAGCACAAACTCGGATCTGGCGGCGCCGCACAGAGGACAGACCCAGTCCTCCGGCAGCTCTTCCCACTTTGTCCCCGGTGCAATCCCGGCGTCCGGGATTCCAGCCGCCTCATCATAAATGTAGCCGCAGATACTGCATATGTATTTCTTCATTTCACCCCTCCTTGACTGTTTTCCTCTCTGTTTCTCCAAGTCTGTTTTAATATGTTCAGTATAGCATACCAGATAATGGTTATCTGTGACTTGGTCACAAAATGATAATTATTATCATTATTGTTTATTCAGCCCGTATCCACTTTCTATATCGCAAAAACGGATGTTGAAAAGAACTCTTTGCTTGTCATTTTATAAAATTCACTGTATGATGAGAGTAGTGTACTTTATGACGAAAGGACATACTTTATGTTAACAAAAAAAGATTCCATCCTCTTAAGTTCCAGGCTGCCCTTCTGGGATCACCTCAGCGCGGAGCAGAAGGACTACCTGACTGCCAATACAAAGCTGATGCATTTCTCCAAAGGGCAGGCGTTCAACAGCGGCGGTGACGACTGCGGAGGTATCCTGCTGCTGCTCAGGGGAATGCTCCGCGCTTATATTATCTCTGACGAAGGACGGGAGGTCTCTCTGTACCGGCTGGAATCCGGGGATGCCTGTACACTTTCCGCAGCCTGCATCATGCAGACCATCGACTTTGACATCTTTATAAGCTCTGAAGCCGAAACAGATGTACTGCTCATTAGCACTGCGGCTTTTTCCCGCATTTCTGCGGAGAACATCCATGCGGAGCTATTCTGTTACAAGACTGCCACTGAGCGTTTTTCTGACGTCATGTGGACCATACAACAGATACTCTTCACCAGCTTTGACAAGAGGCTGGCGGCTTTTCTGCTGGAGGAGACCGCAAAGAGCGGAAGCCTGACCATCCACATGACCCATGAACAGATTGCACGGTATCTGGGCAGTGCCCGAGAGGTCGTGTCGCGGATGCTCAAATATTTTTCCGGCGAAGGTTATGTTGCTTTATCCAGGGGCGGAATTACCGTTACTGATGAAAAACGGCTGAGAAAAGTCTTGAACCATTGATAATATGGAACTTGTAATGTATAATAATGGCTAAACAACGATCAGGGAGGTTTGTATGCTGAAACAATTATCGATATACGCAGAAAATAAAAAAGGGACGCTTCAGTGCATCACCGGGATCCTTCTCCGGGAGGAGATCAATATCCTCGGTTCCGTTACCAACGACAGTGCCGAATACGGTATTATCCGTATGGTAGTATCCGATGCCGCCAAAGCAAAAGAAGCCATTGAAAAAGAAGGTTATCTCTGCCGTTTGACCAACGTTACCGGCGTAGAAGTTGCAGACAAGGTAGGAAATCTCCATCATCTGCTGCTGGCACTTTCTGAGAGCAATATTAACGTTGATTACGTTTACCTGTCCTTCAACCGGAATTCCGGCCTGCCGGTCCTGATCTTTCACACGGAAGGGACCTATGAGGTGGAAGCCTGCCTGACCGGCAAGGGCTTCACTGTTGTGAGTGATTCTGATATCCTGTGACCAGGATCTGCATCCTGTACAGAAGCATTCTGTGCACATATCAGGTAAAACTGCCGCACTGGCTGATGATCCGTTTATATGGACCCCGGCCTGGTGCGGCAGTTTTATTTTACCTTTTACTTTACAGCGTGAAATGCCGCCATCCCCGGATAGACTGCACTTGCCCCCAGTTCTGCTTCTATGCGCAGAAGCTGGTTGTATTTTGCCACCCGCTCACTCCGGCTGGGCGCGCCGGTCTTGATCTGGCCCGCGTTCACCGCCACAGCCAGGTCTGCGATCGTGGTATCCTCCGTCTCTCCGGACCGATGTGAGGAGATGGCGGTATAGCCTGCCTGATGTGCCATCTTGATCGCTTCGAGAGTCTCCGATACAGAACCGATCTGGTTTAACTTGATCAGGATGGAGTTGCCGCAGCCCATACGGATCCCCTTGGACAGACGCTCTGTGTTGGTCACGAACAGATCGTCCCCGACCAGCTGTACCCGGTCCCCCAGCTCTTTGGTCATCATCTGCCAGCCTTCCCAGTCTTCCTCATCCAGGCCATCCTCAATGGATGCGATCGGGTATTTGCCGCAGAGATTCTTCCAGTGTGCCACCAATTCCGCGGAAGTGAACTTTTTACCACATTTGGGCAAAATGTATTCCCCCTTCACACCGCTCTTCCACTCACTGGATGCCGCGTCCATAGCGAGCACAAAATCCGTCCCCGGCTTGTAGCCTGCCTTCTCAACCGCCTTTAAGATATATTCGATCGCCTCCTCGTCGCTCCCCAGGTCCGGCGCAAAGCCGCCCTCGTCGCCGACAGAGGTTGCCAGACCATTTTCCTTCAAAAGGGACTGCAGCACATGAAATACCTCCGTACACCAGCGCAGGCCTTCTTTAAAGCTTGAAGCTCCCACCGGCATGATCATGAACTCCTGGACATCTACGGTATTGGCAGCATGTGCGCCGCCATTTAAGATATTCATCATAGGGACCGGAAGACGGTTTCCGTTCACTCCCCCCAGGGACCGGTACAACGGTATCCCCAGAGCCATCGCCGCCGCCCGCGCACTGGCGATAGAGACCGCCAGGATCGCATTGGCGCCCAGCCTGGATTTGTCCTTCGTTCCATCCGCCTCGATCATGGCACGGTCCACCGCATAGACATCCGATGCATCTACTCCGGTCAGGACATCACAAATGACCGTATTGATATTCTCAACCGCCCTGGATACTCCCTTACCGCCATAACGGCTTTTATCGCCGTCTCTCAGCTCCAGCGCCTCAAATTCTCCTGTGGACGCCCCACTCGGCGCTGCGCCTCTCCCAACCGTCCCGTCTTTTAAGGTAACCTCCGCTTCAACAGTCGGATTGCCTCTGGAATCAATGATCTCTCTTCCGGTTACTTTCTCAATCTCTAAAAAATTCATCATATATGATCCTTTCCCATAAAATGTCTCCTGACGAGCTTATTCGCCATCCCCGGTTGCCCGGTCTCATGCATCAGTACGTTGTTAGCTTTTGCTAACCATTTTTAGTGTAACAGATCCAAATCCCTTTTACAAGAGCCTCCAACTATTATTTTTTTCAATTTCTCTGTTTCTATCCCCTATTTTTTACGTTAACCTTTCCCACAGAGCGTAAAACAGTTTTTACTTACCTGCAGGATTCCGTCCCGCTGCATCTTTCCCAGCTCGCCCGACAGGGCGCTGCGGTCCACACTCAGATAATCTGCCAGCTGCTGCCGGTTGAATGGGACTGTAACGGTGCTGCTTCCCTGCCTGGCCGCCTGATATGACAGATAGGATAAAAGCCTGCCCCGGATGGTTTTGGCGGACGTATGCATGATCCTCCGCGACAGATTTAAGTTTTTCTGCGCGGTCGCAGCCAGCAGATTGCGTATCAGCATACTGTGATGCGGACAGGCAGAAGGACAGGACGTAAGAACCCTGCCTATATCCAAAAAAAGGATCTCTGAAGACTGCGCCGCAACCACGCTCACCATCATCGGTTCGCCTGGGATGCAGGCGTAGGTTTCCCCAAAGATCTGTCCCGGCGTGATATGGTTTAAAATGTCCTTATTCCCCCACAGCCCGTCATTTTCAATATGAACACTTCCGGAAAGCACCAGCCCCATGGTCTGTATGATATCTCCTGCGTGATGGATCAGCTCCCCTTTTTCATAAGATCTCTGTCTTGCCCCCAGGCATTCCAGCATGGCTTCCACATCCGGCGGGCGCATCCCACGGAAAAGGACAGTATCTGACAGGAAAACAAAATCCATTTTTTCTCCCTTCTTGTTGTTATAACAACATCTTTTTCTGCACAGTTATAGTATAGTATATCCGAAAGATAAAAGTATTTCATTAAAAATTTCAAGGAGGAGTCAACATGATCCGTAGAATTATCCACATCGATAAAGAGAAATGCAATGGCTGCGGAGCCTGCGCCGAAGCCTGCCACGAAGGCGCGATCGGCATGATAGACGGAAAAGCCGCCCTGCTGCGGGACGATTACTGCGACGGCCTGGGGGACTGTCTGCCCACCTGCCCGACCGGGGCGATCACCTTCGTGGAGCGGGAGGCTGCCGTGTTCGACAAAGCGGCTGTCCTGGCTGCCGCAAAAACCCGGAACGAAAAAAAGGCCGGCGGCAGCGCATCTGTTTCTTCTGTCCCGGTATCCCAGCTCCGCCAGTGGCCGGTCCAGATCAAACTGTCCCCCATACAGGCTCCATATTTTGACGGCGCCCATATACTGGTCGCCGCCGACTGCTCTGCTTTCGCTTACGGGGATTTCCACAACCGCTTCATGCGGGACAAGGTAGTCCTCATCGGCTGTCCCAAGCTGGATGAAGGCGACTACAGTGAAAAACTGGCAGAAATCTTTAAAAATAATAATGTCCAGAGCCTGACTGTCGTCCGTATGGAAGTGCCCTGCTGCGGCGGCATCGAACGCGCCGCTGTTACTGCCTTAAAAAACAGCAGCAAATCCATCCCCTGGCAGGTTGTCACACTTTCTCTGGACGGTCAGATTCTGGACTGATTCTTTCCGGCTGTTTACTTCAAGGTATCCACAAGCTGCACCACTCTCTCAAACTGTTTCTCAACCGTATCACAGAGCACATGGTAATCGTCCCTCTGCTCCCTTCTGCGAAGCGGCTCAACAATATCGTTGACCGCTTCTAAGAGCGGTGTTAGGCCCAGATTGGCAGCTACGCCTTTCAGTGTGTGAGCCGCGTTAAATGCAGACTCCAGATCTCCCGCCGCAACCGCCGCCTGCAGCTTCCCCGCATTGTCATCATCGCCCAGCTTGCCAAGCACTTTCAGATAAAGACGTTCATTCCCCATAAAGCGGGCCATCGTTCCCTGATAGTCCGCTCCATACTCTTCCATTTTTTCCTGTATGCTCTGCATCACATATCCCTCTCTTATCAATATACTTTAAGCGCCGCCCGTCGCAGCAACTGTCTGTTACGCTGTACGTGACTTCTCCAGCAATGCTTCAAACTCCGACCGTGGCATCGGCTTTGCATAATAATAACCCTGTGCATAATCACAGCCAGCTTCCCTAAGGCGGTCAAGCTGATCTTTCGTCTCCACACCCTCCGCCACTACCTTTAGGTTCATCCATCTTGCCAGATTCATGATAAAATGCAGTATTCCTTCATTGACAGGTTTGGCCGTCTCGCTCTGGATGAACTTCATATCCAGTTTCAGGATATCGAGCGGCATCTGGTTCAACATGTTCAGGGAGGAATATCCGCTCCCAAAATCATCCATCTCTATGGCAAACCCAAGCTGCCTTAAGCTTTTTACCGTATCGATGATCTGCTCCGGGTCCTCCGTATAGGCGCTCTCCGTGATCTCCAGATGCAGACGTCCCGCCGGCAGGTCATATTTCTTCAGGGTCTTCTGCAGGATATTGGTCAGATCGGTATTATAAATATCTGCCCGGGATACATTCACGGATAAGTTGATAGCCGGCAGGCCCTTGTCCTCCCAGTCCCGCAGCGCCGCACACGCCTGATCCCATACAAATACATCCAGATTGGTGATAAACCCGTTCTTCTCAAATACCGGGATAAACTGCGCGGGAGACTGGAACCCCCATTCGGGATGGTTCCACCGGATCAGGGCCTCCGCACCTGAGAGCCGGTTATCGCTGATCCGGTATTTGGGCTGGATATAGATCTCAAACTGCCCTTCCGCCAGCGCGGATTCCATACAGTCCGCGATCGCCTGTTCCTTCAAAAGCCTGCTGCGCAGCTTGTCGTCATAGGTGGCAAAATATTTGCCGTACTGCCCCTTGATCCCGCGCACTGCCAACAGTGCCCGGTCGCACATCTGCTCTACCAGGATAGAGCGGTCCTCAATATGATAGATCCCCCATTTCATCACAACATTTTTGATGTTGTTCGGAGAATTGATCTGTGCATTCGCTTTTATAAATGTCTCATCTGTATAATCAGATGTATGCTCCAGAAAACAAACAAACTGATCTGCATTCAGCCTGCCGCAAAAACCTTTCCCATCCACAAACTTCCGGTAAAACACTCCCACTTCCCGCAGAAGCTGGTCTCCAGCCGCAACACCGAACACATCGTTGACCAGCTTAAAGTTCTCTATGTCAGAACAGATAATATCATAATTCTGTTCCGGATGCCGGATCAGTGTATCCTTCACCTTCTGATAGAAAAACTCCTTACTGTAAAGCCCGGTCAGCCTGTCGTACTGAAGCAGGTTCACCATAGCTGCAGTCTCCCGCAGATTGATAATACTGGCGATCCGGTGCAGGATGATCTGCGGCTTGTACGGCTTCGCCACAAAATCGGTTGCGCCATGGGACAGCGCCGCGACCTCATCGGACTCTCCGTCGTTCTGAGTCGTCACGATGACCGGGATGGACGCACAGGATGGATCTGCCTTCAAATGTGACAGAAATGTATAGCCGTCCATGACCGGCATGATAAGATCCAACAGGATCAGAGAAATCTCTTCACGATACTGTTTCAGCACATCAAGCGCTTCCTTGCCGTTCTCCGCCTCGAGGACCTGGTATTCGCTTTCCAGGATCCCTACCAGCATCATCCGGTTCAGTTCATTATCTTCTACAACCAATATCTTCTTTTTTGAGTACATCTGCTAGTCCTTCCCGACATATGCCCTGATTCTTCCGGTTTATTCCTGCGGTTCCGGATATGTTCCGCTCCTTTTATTGTAGCATAAAGAAATATGCTCCGCAATGCCAAACCATTCCATAATACACGCCATAAATGACGCGCAACCCCCAGGCACATATTTATTTCTGCGGCAGATAACGGTTTAATATCTGCTCCAGCTTCCTCACCTCAAGAGGCTTGGCAAAATGGGCATCCATTCCAGACCGGAGCGCCAAACGTATATCCTCGTCAAATGCGTTGGCTGTCATGGCGATGATGGGAATCTCCGCCATGTCTTCGCGGCCCAGTGCACGGATGGCGCGGGTCGCCTCATAGCCGTTCATGTTCGGCATCTGTATATCCATAAAGATCAGATCATAGTATCCTTCTTTGGCCTGGGATATTTTCTGTACCGCCTCTGCGCCGTCAAAAGCTTCCTCTACCTCCGCTCCCGTCTCCTCGATAAGTATCCGGGCGATCTCACGGTTGATATCATTATCCTCCACCAGCAGGATACGGCATCCCGTATGATCCCGGGCTGCAGAAACAGAGGGCGCTTCGGCCATCTGCGTCTCCCCGCTGATCTCATTCAACAGATAACAGATTTTGGAGCGGTAGAACGGTTTTGAGATAAAGGAAGTCACCCCTGCTTCCCGCGCCTCACGCTCGATCTCCGACCAGTCATATGCCGTCAGGATGATCACCGGGATCTCCGGCCCAACCTCCTGCCGGATGCGCCTCGCGGTCTCCACCCCATCCATATCCGGCATCTTCCAGTCAATGATCACAAGAGAAAATGGGTCCGGCGTATTCTTTGCCTGGATAACCCGCTCAACGGCAGACCTGCCCTCAGTGGCAAATTCTGCCCTCAGCCCCATGTCCACCAATAATTCCGCCGCATTCTCGCAGGTCTGCCGGTCATCGTCCACGACCAGGCTGTGAATCCCGATCCACTCCTGCGGGACTGCCTCCTGACAGGCGTCCTGCAGCTGCATCGGCATGGTCACAGTAAAGACTGATCCGCTCCCCTGCACACTCTCTACCTGGATATCTCCACTCATCAAGTTAACGATATTCTTTGTGATCGCCATCCCCAATCCCGTCCCGGCAATACGGCTGGTAGTGGAATCCTGCGCCCGTTCAAAGGGCTGGAACAGATGCTCTAAAAACTCACTGTCCATACCGATCCCGGTGTCGGCACAGCGGAACAGATAGTTCCTGCGCCCGCTCCGGCTGGAGCATTCATCCCAGACATCAATCTGGATCGATCCGCCGGCCCGCGTATATTTTACTGCATTGCTGAGGATATTGAGATACACCTGCCTCACACGCAGCGCATCCCCGATGACGGTTTCCTGCTGCAGCAGAGACAGACGGACAACCAGTTCGATCTGCGCCGCTGCCGCCTGGGGCTGCATAAGCTCAACAACTTCGGATACCAGCTCTGCAAAATTAAACGGTTCCTCCCGCAATGACAGCTTACCGCTCTCAATCTTGGACATATCCAGGATATCGTTGATGAGACTCAGCAGATGCCGGCTGGAAAGCCCAATCTTCTTAAGACATTCGGTAACCCGTTCCCTGTCATCTAAATGGGTAGCAGCGATCGCCGCCATCCCCATGATGGCATTCATAGGCGTGCGGATATCATGGCTCATGTTGGAGAGGAACTGGCTCTTAGCCGTATTAGCGGCCCTGGCGCCCTCCAGGGCACTCTGAAGCGCCTGACGATGCTGTTCCTCTTCATGGCGCTGCTCATCAATGCTTCGTGAAAGGAGTATCGCCAGCTTTTCCTCAGAATATGGATTATCCACATAGATGATCTGGTTAGAGATCCAGTGATACTGCCCGTCCTTAAGCATTTGCCTTGCTTCAAGAAAGATCTCACGCTTATCCTTTCCCAGTGTGCCTGCAAGCGCATCCGGCGCAAAACGGCGTTTGAATTCCTCCAAGCTGTCAGGATGGACCGTGGTCATTATTTCTTTATATAACTGAGAAAAAGAAGTCTCATGCCCCAGATCGGTCATAAGCCCCTTCCCTATATAAATAAACTTCAGCGTATCCCGGCTTAGGTTAAGGCTGATGATCACAGGAAATACATTTGAGATAGCTCCCACCAGCATCGTGCGTTCCTGCAGTTTCTCCCTCTCTGCAGCTTCCTCAGCCAGCTTCTCCGCTGTGATGTCATGGAAGGTGGCAATAAGGATATCACGACCCTCCTGATCCAGGGTCTTTTCAATGATCCCGGACGCCCAAAAGAGACTGCCGTCCTTTCTCGCCAGTCGGTTTTCAAAGGGATTTTTCCGTCCGGTCATTACCGTTTCCTGGATGATATCCATGATCTGCCCGGAGTCCTCAGGATCCAGTACATCCTCCAGTTTCCGTCCCCTGGGCGCATCATTGGCAGCGTCGTCCGGATACTCCAGCAGCCGCAGCCCCTCCCGGTTCAACTGTATAAAACGGTAAGGACGTTCCATCGTCAACAGGGCAATGCCCTCAGGCACCGCATTGTATAGATGCCCGATATAATCTGCCTGGCTGCGCAGCCTCTTTGCCGTCTGTCGGGTATAATAAAAATAGAGCGCCACCAGCAGGGCAATCCCCATAATGATCGCTGCGATCAGCGTCAGGGTCTGCCGGATGATCTGATCCGTCTGAGCGCTGACTACCCCATATGGAATGATGGAGATCAAATGCCAGTCTGTTCCCAGCTTCAGCGGTATATAACAGAACACGGTCTGTTCCCCCTGATAGGACAGGACGGCCCAGCCTGTTTTCGCTCCCGCAAGAGATTCCATAAACAGCTGCAGGCTGTCCTCCTCATTGTCTGATTCCCGCAGCATGTCAAATAAGTTCTGAACTGTTTTATTGCTGTCCGGATGCGGCGGACGGACCAGAACATTGCCGTCCACATCCACCACATAGGAAAACCCGCTGTTCTGATAAAAGGACAGGGTGAATGTATCCACGATCGCCCCAACCTCGTACTCTTTCACCAGATAAGCAGTGCTTCCATCCGCCATAACCACACGGATAAACAGGTTGAACACATTGACCCCGGTGACACTGCTGATGTGTGGATCAAGCACGCCGTATGCCTTATCATTATCCATCAGGGCAAGAGCGACTGTCTCGTCTGCCTGTGTGCCGGAGGGAAGGCAGACTCCATCCTCCCGGTACAGACTGACTCCTTCATCCATCTGTCCATAATTCGTAAGCTGGCTGTCCAGCATATCCGGCTGTTCTGCCTGCTGCAGAAAGCCTGCTATGTTGCCAAGGGTACGATAATCCTCCTCCAACTGGACCTGCAGAGTGTTGCAGCCCTGCTGTGTACTCTCCAGTATGGTATTGACCGACTGTTTCCAAAGCTGCTCCCTGACCGCACTCAAAAACATACAGGTCAAGATCCCCAAAACTGCTCCTGTGACAACAGCCGCCGCTGTGACCTTCCATTTAGAATGTCTGGAGTTCTCTGTCCTCACGATGGTAAATCCTCCTCAATCTGCAGCTCCATCCATTCCAGGGCAGAGTCCAGCTCCTCGCCTGACAGCAGCTTTTTGGAAACCTCTGCCGTCAGCTCCCATATCGGCAGCTCCAGCCCTCCGTCCGACCCAAATACAATATGTCCGGCTTCATAACAGGGGATGAGCGGCTGGATCGCCTCAACAGAGGAATAACTGCCGCCCTTCTGCGGACTGAGAGAAGCCTGCTGGTCTGCAAATCTCTGGATATTCTCAGTCCTAGTGAAATACTCCACAAACTTCATGGCAGCGTCCAGATGCCTGCTGTCTGCGTTGATGCTTAAACGGGTATCCGCATTGATCACCACCATAGCTCCGTCCCTCAGTACCGGAAGCGGCGCCACTTTAAAGGAAAACCCCGGAGACATCTCACTGAAACGTCCGGCTGCCCAGGCTCCTGTCAGCATAAACGGAGACTTTCCCTGGGCAAACTCCTGCAGATCCCCGGATGTTTTCTTTGTAACAAGAGCCTTCTGCGCGTCAATATAACCGCGTTCCAAAAAAGATGATACCAGCGCAAAACCCGGCCTCAGATAATCACTCAGACGCTCTGCCCCGCTGTTGATCCCGTCAAACACAGCTTCCTGCCGCCCCTCCTGGTAAACCTGGTAAAAACCGACGCCGATCGCAAGGGTTTTCAGGGAGATATCATTGTTGGCAACCACGGGGGTTATACCCTGATCCACAAAATAGTCGCAGACCGCTTCCCACTCCCCAAGATTCTGGGGGATATCCTGACGGTGTTCCTCCAGCAGGTCCATGTTGCAGTAAAGGCCAAACATGGATACCGTGGTGGGCACCCAGTAGATGGCCCCATCCTCCTCCTTCATCTGGCTCAGCATGGCGTCTGTATACCCGGATACAAACTCCATGCCGGAAAGATCCACTACCTTACCACTCTGCTCCAGATCCAGCAAAGTATCGTGGTTGACCATAAATACATCGTCGCCTTTATCGGAAGAGATCCGCTTACCCAGCGCATCAAAATAATCCGCTCCCTTCAGGCTTTCATAGGAAATCCGGATATCCGGGTACTCTTTCATAAAGCCTGAGAGGATCTCTTCGATCACCCGGACATTTTCCGGCTCATATTTATTTCCAAAAAAAGAAATGGTCGTAACCACAGGATCTGTATCCTCAAAGTTGACCACTTGATTTTTTTCCGCACATCCAGTCAATAAAGCACAGGTAAAGGCACCTGCCAGCAGCAGGCTTTTCGCTGTCTTTTCCATATTAGTACCCCGTTTTGCTCTATTTTCGTTCCTGGTTACAATTAACACAAGTGTAGCATAGCAGCTAAAAAAATGCAATCTTTTGCAGAGTCCGCCGCATGAAAAAAACTCCTGCAAATACAGGAGTTTTTAAACACCAAAAGCTATTCACCGCTCTATCTTCACATAATCCGGCCGCCCCTTGGGGCATGCGCCCGGGCCGTAAGACCCGGTCTCCACAAACTCCACTGTCTCATGGGATTTTGGCTTGTTCCAGTCATCCCAGCCCGCCCGGTTGATATGCGGCCCGAGATAACAGTTCTCAAGCCGCACCTTTGCATGGATACGCCATGGCCTTCCGATATAGCAGGAGCCGTCCATAACGCCTTCCGCGGCGGTAAACCTGCAGTTCCTGGCGACAAAACCCACCTTCACATCCTCCGGCGTACAGGGCGCAAACACGTATCCCGGCTCCACATTTTTAAACTCACAGTTGTCAAAATACGCCGTTGCCCCGCCGAATATAAAATCGATCCCGCCCTCGATCAGGCAGTTTTTAAAATACATGGTATGGTTGGTCCGGGGGTAAAATTGTTTCGGCCCCAGAAAACCGTCCGGTATGCGCTCCTTTAAAGGCAGTGGAGCCAGAAAAAGCGTATCCTGGTGCGCCCGTAAAACACAGTCCGTCACGTGGATATCATCCCCGTCGAGGTACAGGGCAATCGCCTGCCCCACAGCGCCGCCCGGTCCTGCGCCATTTTCAAAATAGCAGTTTTTAAAGGTGATGCCTGAGCCATCCGCCAGAACCGTGTAGGTGCGGAAGGTATGATAAGGCTTCCCATCCGGATGCAGCTCATATGCGTAATGGCTGCCCAAGAAAGAACGGTTCTCAATAACCGCATTGTCCTCATGAACATAATACTGCCCCATCTGCCGCCCTCCTTATCCGATCCGCCCGCACGCCACGAAATGCCCCGGGGTGATCTCCCGCAGCGGCGGGATCCCTTTTCTGCATTCCTCGCACGCCATACTGCAGCGTTTGTAGAAACGGCACTCGTCCGGGAGATTGATCGGTGAAGTGATCTCACCCTGGATCAGCTCCTCCTCCTTCTTTATCCCCAGCTCCGGAACAGGGATCGCTGACAAAAGGGCCTTGGTGTATGGGTGCAGCGGATTGCCAAACAGCTCCTCCACCGGCGCCTTCTCCACCAGGGAACCTAAATACATCACCGCTATATCATCTGCAAAATAATTAACCACCGACAGGTTATGGGTAATAAAAATATAGGTAAAGCCCATCTTCTGCTGAAGCTCCTTGAGCAGGTTCAAGATCTGCGCCTGGATCGATACGTCCAGGGCAGACACCGGCTCGTCGCATACGATGAACTTGGGATTCACGGAAAGCGCCCTGGCGATGCCGATACGCTGCCGTCTGCCGCCATCCAGCTCATGAGGATAGGTGTTGTACAGTCGTTTTGCAAGGCCCACCGTCTCCATCAGCTCCAGCACCCGCTTCTCGATCTCCGCCGGGTTCTTCAAGATTTTATTCAACCGGATCGGCTCTGCGATCAGTTCGCTGACCGTCATCCTCGGGTCCAGGGATGAAAACGGGTCCTGGAAAATGATCTGCATATCCTTGCGCAGGGCCTTCATCTCACTGCGGGATATATTCTCGATGTTCTTTCCCTCAAAAATGATCTCACCGGAAGTCGGTTCGATCAGCCGGAGGATGGTGCGGCCTGTGGTTGACTTCCCGCAGCCTGATTCCCCCACGATCCCCAGTGTCTTCCCTCTTTCGATCGAGAAGCTGACCCCGTCTACTGCATGTACGTCTCCCTTTTTCGTCTTAAAATATTTTACAAGGTTTTTTACCTCTAAGATCACTTCTGACATAAAGTACTTCTCCTTTTTATCCGGAACTCCGGATCATCGTAAGCGGCACATGCTACCATATGGGTATCCGAGACCATCCTCTGCTGCGGCTGAGCCGTCAGGCAGACATCCGTTGCATAGGGGCATCGGTCTGCAAACGTACATCCGGCAGGCAGGTTCGACGGGTCCGGCATAAGGCCGTTTATGGGCTGCAGTTTCTGATGACGCGCCTGAATGTTCGGCAGGGAGTTAAACAGCCCTTCTGTATAAGGGTGCATGGTGGCATTAAAGATATCCTCCGCGGTGCCCTCCTCCACGATCCGTCCCGCATACATGACTGCAACCCGGTCACACATCTCAGCCACAACTCCCAGATCGTGGGTGATCAGGATCATGGACGTGCCATAAGTGGTCTGCAGCTCCTTCATCAGCCGCAGCACCTGTGCCTGGATCGTCACATCCAGGGCCGTCGTTGGCTCATCCGCGATCAGTACCGTGGGCTTGCAGGCAAGGGCGATCGCAATGCCTACCCGCTGCCGCATACCGCCGGAAAACTGATGCGGGTATTCCACAGAACGGTTGGGATCGATCCCTACGATCTTGAGCATCTCCTTTGCCCGTTTCAGCGCCTCATCCCTGCTCACATTGTCATGCAGCAGTACGCTTTCTGCAATCTGTTCCCCCACTGTCATGACCGGGTTCAGCGAGATCATCGGGTCCTGGAATATCATGGAGATCTCACTTCCCCGCACTGCACACAGCTCTTCCGGGCTCAAGTTCATCATATCCAGGCCGTTTACCAGGATCCTGCCGTTTTTCACGACCCCCGGCGGGCTTGGGATCAGTCTCAGCAGGGAAAGCATGGCGGTGGTCTTTCCGGCTCCCGTCTCTCCCACCAGGCCCAGCACGCTCTTCTTTTTCAATTTCAGATCAATGGAATTCACTGCATGGACTGTGGACGCATCCGTTTGATACAGGATCTCTAACCCCTCTATGTCCACCGCATAATCCGTTTCCACCCGCTCCAGTCTGATATTCGTTTTCTGTTTATTCTTTCTCATCTCGACGCCTCTCTTCTTATCGCTTCATCTTCGGATCCAGCGCATCCCGCAGGCCATCGCCTATCAGGTTGATCGCCATGACCGTGACCATAATGGCAAGTCCCGGGAACAGGCAGAGATAGGGGGCTTTTAAAATATGGTTTTTTGCGGAGGACAAAAGCGCCCCCCATTCCGGTGTGGGCAGGGCAACCCCAAGCCCGATATAGCTTAGGCTGGAAGCCGCGATGATGGAGGAACCCAGCCGGAGCGTACACTGCACCAGGATCGAAGAAAAACAGTTTGGCAGTATATGCTTAAAAATGATATAAAAACTGGAAGCCCCGATCGCATGCGCCGATTCCACATATTCATTGAACCGTACCGTCATAACAGCTGCCCGGGTGATCCTGGCCAGTACCGGGATGCTTCCCACTGCCAGAGCCAGCGACAAGTTCACCAGGCTGGTCCCCAGCGCCGCCACCAGCGTGATGCTGAGCAGGATGCTGGGAATGATCCCGAACGCATCCAGGATCCTCATAACGACCGCATCATACCTGCCTCCAATATAACCGGCGGACGCGCCGATGGGAAGCCCGATCGCTGTGCCGATACATACGGCAGTCACGCCGATGGAAAGGGAATACCGGGCGCCATAGCCTACCCGCGCCAGCATATCACGCCCATACTCGTCAGTCCCGAAGGGATGTGCCAGGCATGGCGCCGTAAACCTCTGAGGGATATTCATTCCGATCACATCGGTCTGATAATCCCAGATAACATCTGCAAAAATGGCTACCAGGATAATCAGCAGTGTGACTGCCAGCCCGATCATTGCCCCCTTGTTCTTCCGGAACTGATGCCAGATCGCTTTCAACCGGTTTTCTTTTACACTGACTTCCTGATCTGTTTGTGTCTCTATTTTCTTCATATCGTTCGACCTCACATCCATCACTTTGTAAATTGCGCCTTGATCCTGGGATCGATAAACGCATATAACAAGTCCACGCACAACAGGATCAGAGAAACCATAATTGAAGTCATGATGACAAATCCGGTCACCACCTGATAATCATTTTTCAAAATGGAATCCACAATATAGCTCCCGACTCCCGGCCAGGAAAACACCCGCTCCGTGACCACGGAGCCGCCGATCAGCCCAGCGATCTGGGTCCCGACCATGGTGACGATGGGGATCAGTGCATTTTTCAGGGCATGGCGGACCATGACCACCTTTTCCGGAAGCCCCTTCGAGCGCGCTGTCCGCAGATAATCCTGGTTGATCACATCCAGCATCGCAGAGCGGGTCGTTCTGGTGATCGCCGCCATCATAGCTGTGCCGCAGGTGATGGAAGGAAGCACCAGGCTCCGGAGGCCGTCGCCTGCGCCAAAGGATGGGAAGATACTCATATTGACGGAAAATGCCAGTATGAGCAGGATGCCGATCCAGAAGTTCGGCATAGCCAGTCCCACAAACGCGATCATGGAAGCGATCGCATCGATCCAGGTATTCCGTTTAATGGCCGCCGCCATCCCCAGAGGGATCGAGCACAGCACAGCAAGCAGCGCCGAGCAGCAGGCCAGGTTGATCGTATAGGGCAGTTTGGAGAAATACAGCTGCCAGACATCTGCGCCGTTGTAAATGCTTGTCCCCAGATCCCGCCTCAGGATCCCCGACATATAGCGGACATACTGCACGATCAGAGGATCATTCAGGCCATGGGTCTCTCTGTAGTACGCCAGCGCCTCAGCCGTCGCCTCGTCGCCAAGCGCCGTCACCGCCGGGTCTCCCGGCACCATATCCATAATGAAAAAGACCGCAAAGGAAACTGCCAGTACCACCAGGATTACCATGCCTAATCTCTTTATAATATACTTATACATCTTCTATCCCCCGTTTCCGGGGGCTGCCCCAGGATATCCTGCGGCAGCCCGGTTGTCCTGATTATTCTTCTACCACTACACAGTTTGTAAAGTCAACGTAATAGTACTGGTTGTTCAGATCGATCCCATAAAAGCCCTTTGTACCGATACACCATAAGTACTGCTCGATCAGCGGGATCGCCGGCACTTCATCTGCCAGTACCTGCTGGATCTCGGCATAGCGCTCCGCCATCTCATCCAGGTTCTTGCTCCTGGTCGCCTCATCCATCATGGCATCCAGTTCCGGATTGCTGTAGTTCATAACATTAGACTGACCTCCGGTGCTGAAGAAGCGCTGTACAATATTTAAGATGGAACCCTGGGAAGAAGACTGCTGCAAATACATATCATACTTTCCATCCTCACGCAGGGACGCGCTGAAGCCCGCCTGTGAAAACTCGGATACGGTCAGATCGATATTCACTGCCGCCAGGTTTGCCTGGATGATCTCTGCAAGAGGGATGAATTTTCCTGCCGCACAGAGGCGAAGCGGAAGCTTGTTGTTCTCATCATAGCCAAGCCCCTTTAAGATCTCAACCGCCCCCTCCGGGTCATACGGGATTGCCTCAACCTCTGCGTGCAGCGGGGAAGCGGTGTTTACATAGTTGAAGGACGCCGTTCCCAACTGTCCGTCCTCATAGCAGGCCGCCTCCAGGTCGTCACGGCTGATCGCCATGGCTAACGCGCGGCGGATCTCCAGGCTGCCTCCCTCCCTGGCGCAGTTGATGCCCAGAAATATATTGGAAAGGCTTGTGTTCTGATATACATTATAATCCGGGTTGTTGAGGAACTTCACAATATCCGCCGGGTTGGGATCAAACACAACGTCCACGTCCCCGGACTCAATAGAAAGCGCTCTTGCATTGTCGTCCGTGATCACGGTAAATGTGATCTGTCTGGTGAGCGGCACGTCCCCGAAATAATCTTCGTTGCGCTCCATTACCCACTGAACGCCCGGCTCATAGGATACGAACTTAAACGGACCGGTACCGATGGCGCCGCCTGCTTCGATCCCTTCCTCCTCAATCGTGGCTTTGGACATGATCTTCTGTGCCGCATAGTAAGGCCAGTCTGCGCAGGTATCCGTCAGGTTGAACACTACCGTATGATCATCCGGCGTTTCCATGCTGTCAATATGTTCGGTCCCGTTGATCGGGAACGTGATCCCTTCATTGGTAGTGGATGCTGCATACTCGAATGTAAACACCACATCCTCCGCCGTCAGAGGCTTGCCGTTCTGAAACTTTACATCGTCTCTCAACTGGAACGTCCATACAGTGCTGTCCTCATTACCCGACCAGGAGGTTGCCAGATCCGGCAAGATCTCATTTTCACTGTTTATTTTTACCAGGCGGTTAAAGGTGGAGTTGGTCAGCATGGCCGTCTGCGTATTGTTGCTCCCGTAAGGCGCATTGGACGGCAGGTCGTTGGTGGTTGCAATAACAATAGAATCCTTATACGTTACATCCTCTTTTCCAGTCTCCAGTTCCGCATTGACATTCTCCGCCGTTTCCAGGATCGACGCCGTGGTTTCCGTCTCTCCTCCGGCTGTTGGCGCAGATTTACCGCCGCCTCCGCAGCCCGTCAGTACAGATGCAGCTAAGGTCCCACACAGGAACAGTGAAATAAGCTTCTTTTTCATTTTCTCTTTCTCCTTGTATTATAAAGTTTTATGCTACTTAAATTAAGTTTCCTTCCAGCATACATAATCGCCCGTGTATTCCCGGTGCAGCAGTTCCCCGGTATTCTTCATCCGGATCACCAGGCTGCGGTCCCCGATCGGCGCGAATTCCATCTCCATGGATGCCGGCTCCGGCGTCAGATATTTCACCCGGACATAATACTCGCCTCCAGGCTGGCTGGCCCCTACTGCCAGATATCTCGACCCCGTAACAGGAAAATCCCCTTCATAAAATCCATTCTCCCGCCACCGGATCTCCCGGTCCCCAGCGGCTGTTTCTATGCGGATCCGGTGCTCATTTCGGTCTATCTCAAATGTTTTAAAAAACGAGTCCACACATCCGTACTTACCTTCCGGGCAGGTAGTACCGGGAATGCCTCCCGGCAGCAGCGTCTGAATACCGGAAACCTCCTGGCCTTCCACCGACAGCCTGCCCTTTCTCAAAAACAGGAACAGAAGATCCTCCAGCAGGTTCTCCATTGCCCCCGGATCCCCAATGGTGTCTCCAAATCCTGACACCACCAGGTTCTGCTGCGGCAGACAGAGGATGATCTGGCTCCCTTTTCCAAAGCTGAAAAACCCGGTCCCCGGCAGACACCAGAAACCATAGCCATAACCCTGCTTCTGCAGGCAGGAATCCCGGCTGCTGCCGGTAAAGGAATTGACCTGCAGCGCCTTTCGCATATACGGCTCCGGCAGCAGCTGCCTGCCGTCCCAATTTCCATAATTCATGATCAGGCGGCCAAACAGCGATATATCCTTCAGGCTGCAGAGCAGCCCGCTTCCGCCCATGGACACGCCCTGCTCGTCTGCAAGGAAATACGCTTCTTTGCTGAACCCGATCTGATCCAGGCATTCCTCCCGCAGAAAATCCAGAAGCTTTTTCTGTGTCAGCTTTTCCACCAGCGCCGCCAGCGTGTGGTATCCGGACGTATCATAACAGAATATCGTACCCGGCGGATGCTCCGGCACGCTTGTAAAAAAGGACCTGACCCAGTTATTATCACAGCTCCGCTTATACGTCGTAGACGAGTAGCAGGTTTTCATGGACAGCATGTGGCTGATGGTCATTTCCGAGATCCACTCCGACACCCCCCGGGGCCGGTATTCCGGAAACCAGTCCAGTATCTTATCCTCCAGCGCAAGCATCCCCCGGTCCTCCAGTATCCCAATCGCCACCGATACAAAGCTCTTTGAAATGGAATAGGCCCGTTGGAGATGGTCTTTATAGTAAGGCCAGCTAAACGCCTCATACAGAAGTTCCTCCCCACAGTCGATGCGCAGGCTGTGCATATCGATCCCTCTCTGCCCGATCCGGTATTCCAGCCACTTGATCCATTCCTCCTCAAACCCGTGTTTTTCCAGCTTTTCGCGGTCTACAAATACTAACCTACTCAACATCCATCTCCTCCACATGCTCCAATATATAAGGCTCTGTGTCTGCACCTGTCACGGTAACCTGCTTTAAGGAAACCTTTTTTACCCAGTAAAAATGCAGACCGGACTTACAATATTGCGGCGGATCCAGGGTCATAACTGCCGTCCCCGGTTCAGCCTGTTCTCTCATGTGAAATTGAACGTTCTCCATGCGGATCTCTTCAACCGGCTGCTCCGGCAGCCCCCAGAAAGCGCCTGCCGCCCACTCCACCTCCGTTGCCCGGATATTCTTAAACAGGAACGATCCAAAGCAGGGGGTTCGCTCATCTATGGGAAGCATACTGTGATTGTACATATATTCCTGGTCCGGCTCATTGTTCCGCGCCTTATAAAACATGTTCACTACCAGCGGGGCTTTCACATTTACCATCTCAATATTGTCAAACACCACATTGTCCACGGCTGCCCGCCGGCCGCGCCCCCGCTGGGTCTTGATCCGTAAGCCGCGGTCCGTCTTTTCAAACCGGCATTGTGTTACGGTTATATCCTTCAGTCCTGCGCTCAGTTCGCTGCCCAGTGTGACAGCGCCATGACCATACTGCATCAGGCAGTTGCGGATCACAACCTCCTCACAGGGCGTTTTCCGCTTCTCACCCATCTCAAATTTTCCGGATTTAATGGCGATACAATCATCCCCCACGGAAAACTCGCATCCTATGATCGACACCCGTTTACAGGACTCCGGGTCGATCCCATCTGTATTCGGGTTCTCTTTTGGATTCTGCAGCTTCATATCCGCATACACCACATCCTGGCAGAAGAACGGGTGCTGGTTCCAGGAAGCTGTATTCCGGCAGGTCAGCCCTGCAGCCCGATATTCCTGCAGCCATTGAGGAAGATCCCCCTTGGCCTCCATGCCACCCGCATCACCCGGTCATTGACCCACCAGTCGCTTTTATCAGCTTGTCCGTCAATGACCCCTCTGCCGTACAGCTTCACATGCTCCACGCCAATCCCGGTGATCAATCCTGCAAATGCAGATTCCGCTTTTCCCTCCCAGGTCCCCAGATAATATTCGGTTTCCCCATCATTCATCGGCAGCCTGCCGGGAAGGATCGGGTATTGATGGCGGTCGGTCTCCCCCAGAAGTGTCGCGCCCTCCTGAAGCTCAATCTGGATATGGCTCTTTAAAAATATGGGTTTTATCCGGTAGTCCCCTTCAGGGATCAGGACCCTGCCGCCTGGCGGGCAGCTTAAGATCGCCGCCTGGATCGCTCCGGTATCGTCCGACTCCCCATCCCCTTTTGCATAAAAATCCCGGACATTCAGGGTGAGTGTTTCCATGTCGGTGCGAAACTCCACCTGCTGGCCTGCCGCCTCAACCACATATTCCGTATCCGGCTCCAGGCCATACAGCGAAAATACATTTCTGCACTGCCCCGCCTCAACCTGCCTGCCGTTTAAAAGAATCTGAAAAGGCTCTTCCGTTTGGTATATCTGCCTGTTTTCCAACTCCAGCGTAACGCTCCGGCATGATGTAAATATAACGTTCATGATACGTTCCTCCCGGTTCCCGGTTTAAATGAAAGATTTAAATAAAACGGCAGATATGATCCACGGCAATATCTGAAAAACCAAAGATCTCCGCCTTTGTCATCTTCCCGCTGCACACCTCCAAAAGACTTTTAAGCAGCCGCGCCCCCGCGTCCTCCGGCGTTTCACCTTCCGTAATTATGGCGCTGACATCCTCGTCGATATTGTCCGCCATGACCTGGCAGGTCTGGGGGTTGCCGCATACCTTGATGACCGGCGCGATAGCATTTCCCGTGGGCGTCCCTCTGCCTGTGGTAAAGATGACCACCTGGCATCCGCCTGCCACCATGGACGTCACCGATGAGATATCATATCCCGGCGTATCCATGATAACCGCACCTTTCTTTGTGGGCATCTCCGCCTCCTGAAGCACCTCTACGACCGGTCGGCTCCCGCCTTTCCGGATGCAGCCAAGGCTCTTCTCCTCCAGCGTGGAAAGGCCTCCTGTCTTATTGCCCGGCGTCGGCTGCCCTGCCCTGCAGTCCTGTCCCACCGCAGCCAAATGGGCCTCATAATCCTTACAGATCTGTATGATCTGATTATGGATCTCTCTGGTCTCACCCCGCTTTGCCAGGACGTGTTCCGCTCCGATAAACTCGATCGTCTCGCTCATCATCGTGGACGCGCCTGCATCGATCAGCAGGTCGCTAAGCTCTCCCACGGCCGGATTCGACGCGATCCCCGAGGTGGCGTCAGATCCCCCGCACTCAATCCCCATCAAAAGCTCTGAGATATCACAGGCCTCCTTCTGCTGCATGGAAGCTTTCTCCACCATCGCCCTGGCGGCTTTTACCGCCTCCGCCACCGTCTTTACCGTTCCCCCCACTTCCTGGATCCCAAAGGAAACGACTGGTTTACTGGTCATCTTTTCAAGCTCTGCTTTTAACTCTCTGTGGGGTACGGTCTCGCATCCAAGCCCAATGATAACAATTCCGTAAATATTTCCGTTACAGGCAAAGCCCCTGAGGACCCTCTGCGTCATCTCTGTGTTGGCTGCAACGTCTGAACAGCCTGTGTTAATGATCACGTTGACCGCTCCTTTAACCTGCGCCGCTGCCAGCCTGCAGCTCTCACTGGCACATGCGCAGGTGGGCAGGATCAGCACATGATTCCTTATCCCTACCTTTCCGTCCGGACGACGGTAACCCTGAAACACCATGTTGTTTCTCCTTATTTTTATTCGCAAATCTCATCGTCATAATTTCTTGGCAGCCCGATCAGATTGGTGTGGGATATCCACCCGCCAGCCGGTATCCGGCAGGCCGTCACACCGATCGCCTCCCCATACTTTATGACGGAAGCGCCCTCTTCCAGATCCGTCAGCGCCACCTTATGCCATACAGGGATGTCCTCACCAGCCGTCAGCTCCTCCACTGCGTCCTTACGCCTGTAACAGACAGTCCCGCCCTGTTTTACCGGCTCCGTGCAGACCGCCACATTATCTGAGGCATTCATGACCAGCGCATTCACTTGCATATTCATGCAGCCAATCCTCCTTACTTTTTCTTGATTATATTTTCTCTGTGCTATATAATCAAATTTATAGAATTAATTTCACTATAAATTTAATTTATATTACTTTTGGGATGGTACCGCGAATATGACCAATGAAATGAGATATATCTACGAAATTTACAAATTAAAAAGCTTCTCCAAAGCTGCAGAGAAGCTCTTTATCACCCAGCCCGCACTCAGTATCAGCGTGCAGAAGGTGGAACAGGCCCTGGGAACGCCCATATTTTACCGCAATCACAAGTCCCTGGCCCTGACAGAGGCCGGAAAAAAGTATATTGAAGCGATCGAGCGGATCGATACCATCGAAAAGGATCTCTCCTGTGAGATCAATGATCTGATGTCCGTGAATACAGGTTCTCTTGCCATCGGCGGGACCCAGTATATCAATTCCTACATTTTACCGCCCGTCATTGGCTATTTTACACAAAAACACCCCAATGTTTCCTTAAAAATCATCGAAAATCCGTCAAATCGACTTTTGGATTCCCTGGAAGATGGGGTTATCGATCTCACCTACAACTGCGGAGACATGGATAAGGATAAGTTTACCTCCTGTTTTGCCTTCCGCGACCGGGTCCTTTTAGCCGTCCCCCGGCATTTTGTGTCCATTGAAGCGCTGCCCTACGCGCTGTCCCGGGACGATGTGCTCTTAAACACCCCGGTGATGCCGATGAGGCCTTATGTATCCCTGAACCTGTTTTCCGACATCCCGTTCATTCTCCTGACGACAGAAAACAACCTGTATGAGCGGAGCATTGCTTTTTTGGAGGAAGCCGGGATCAGCCCTGTGATCGCCCTGGAGACCAGCCAGCTTGTGACCGCTTACCGGCTCTGCTGCAGCGGCATCGGAGCCACCTTTATCAGCTCCTATCTGGTATCGGAGTCCTCCCCTCAGAATGTGGTCTACTTTAAAATAGACTCCCCGCTGTCTGTACGGAACTTTCACGCCGTCCTGAATAAAAAGCGCTATGTCTCCTTTGCAGTCCGCGCGTTTATCGACGCGTTCAACCAGATCCACGGAGAGGATGGCTTAAGCTGAAGCGCCTTTGGCATAGCTTTCTGCGGACCCGTCATTTTACACGTTCCCCAGGACAAAACGGATCTCCGTAAACAGGCGTTGCTGGGCCTCCTCCCACTCCCCCTGCTGGTTGATGATAAAGCCATGGCCGCTTTGGGGATAATAATGCACCGCAGCCTTCACGCCTGCATCACAAAGCCTGCAAAACATCTGCAGGTTTTCACTGCGCAGTTCGTCCAGGCCACATTCGATGATCAGCGTCTGCGGCAAGCCCGCAAGCTCCTCCGTAGCCGCCCGCAGAGGCGAAATATCAATCCTCTCCGGATCCGCCTGATCCAGATAGCAGGCATTGTAAAACTTATACCGGTCCCTCCGCTCCTGCCGGCATTCATCCGGTTTGTCGTCCGGGTCTGTCGCCATGTCAAGGACGCTGTAGCATACCGCCTGACCCAACGGCCTGAGCGGCGAATCTTTCAGGCGCAGAGCGGTGGCAAAGGCGCAGTTTCCCCCGGAGCTCTGCCCGCAGAGCATATACCGGTCCGGCAGCAGCCCCAGCTCCGCCGCGTGTTCATGCAGATACTGGATCACCGCCTCGATCTCCTCCAGCGCGTATGGATAGGGATACTGCGGCGCAAGATGATAGTCTATGGAGACTACCGCACAGCCGACGGCATACGCCATCCGCCGTGAGAACAGGATATCCCGCAGGGCGTGCTCCCTCACCATGCCGCCTCCATGGATATTCACTACGTACGGGACCGGATCTGTGATCCCGTTTGCTTTGATCAGATAGAAATGGACATCCGCAAATCCGTTCAGATCCAGTTGGAACTCCTGCAGCGTTGTACACCCGTCCATATCATAGATCCCCTCAAACATAAATGATGCCGGCGGATTCGCACGAAGCTCATCCGCCATCCTGCACAGCTCTTCTCTTGTCATGTCTCTTCCCCTTCTTTTACACGGATATTTTATATCCCCATTACATTGCAAAAGCAATCTGCGCAATTATCATACCACAGAGCATTGATTCAAACAATACGGCGCCAACAGGTGAGAACATTTTCTGGTCAGAGGCTTTATTCAACAGCCCGGCAAGCGATTCCCAAAGAATTCTGTATTAGTACTGTCCACGGTAAAGCTCCGCTGCCTTCTGTGGATTCTGGAAAGCATCATAGTCATTTCCCTCAAACCTAAAATGCCGTGCAGTTATGCTTCCGGGGTTTCTTCCGGTGAGCGTCTCAACAATCTCCGTGCCCACATCAGCCATGCATTTCACATACAGCATATTCCCGTCTGACTTTACAACAAAAATGCCCGGGTCATAGCCTGGAAGCGCTGATTCTTCATACCAGATCACCGCCACATCCACAATCCGCATAACACCCTGGAAAAGCCTGCCAGGCAGACGCAGCCAGTTCTTTGTCAAAAAACCGACTTTGTCAAAATCCTTTTCTTTTGTTGGCCGCAATGTCAGGGACAACAGCAGGGAATCCGGCTGGCGGCATTCTCTGTAAAATTCCTGAATCTCTCCAACGCTGTAGCCGCTGTCCTTGGCGGTCATCTCTGCAACGGAGGCGCCTGTTTTTGTTATCAGCTTCCCTCCGAATCCGGCCAGGACAATGCCTGAAAGCACACAGCCTGCGGTCACTGTCATCCAGAGCCCATCGCTCTCATAGATGATATGGAGTAGAAAATGGTTGGCAATGCCCATCGCCAGCACCCCGATTCCCAGAATCAAAAGACCAGCACCCTCATTTTTCATTTTACTCTTTTTGTTAAGTTCCTCCTCTGACCACAGCAGTTCTTTTTCCAATGCCTTTGTCATTGATGTAATCATATTCGTATTTTCCTTTCTTAAATGTTTTCCTGACTAACGTTTTCTTCTGATTATCCCGATTACTTCCTCCTTCCTGCACTACGTCATGCCGGGACCATTGATACTTACCCCTGCCGCAGCCGTTCCATAATACTGGCCTTTGCGGTCCCCCGGTACAAAAGGGCGGGAATAACCATCGTCAGCAGAAGCAAAAACGGGTACACGACCAACATCGGCCAGAAAATAAACCGGTAGGTAAAAAACCAGATCCTGCTGGCGATGGCCCGCACGGCGACAACGGAAAAGAGTGTACCGGTCACAGCCGAGGCGATGATAGTACCGGCAGCATAATATACTCCTTCCCAGACGAGCATTCTCTTTAATTGTTTTCCAGTCATGCCAATGCTCTGCAGCATGGCAAACTCCCTGCGGCGGGTGACAATGCTGGTCAGGACCGAATTGACAAAGTTTGCGATTCCGATGAAACCGATGATGACGCTCAGTGCACCGCCGATGATGACGATCAGGGAGGTCAGGTCATGGAACGAGCGGATATAGGTTTCCCTGGAATCATAATTCATGGTAGGCTCCACGTCCTCCACATAGCTGTTTAAAAATGCCTCCATCTCCGCCGACCTGCCATCTTTTACATCAAAGGGGAAGCTGACCATATGGGGGGTCTCGCAAAGGGACAGGAACTGTCCGGTGGGCAGATAAAAACGGGCGGCGCCGGTGCTGCGGGTCGTATCCGTGTTTTCGTTGACCCGTACCTTTGCCATCACCGTCAGGTCGAAGGTACCGTCAATGGTGCTGGTCAGCCCGTCCTTCGCCACATGATGAAACCGGATGGTGTCCCCAGGCTGGATGGCCGGATTATCGATCACATTGCCCATGTCGTCACAGGCCAGACCATAGAGTACATAGCCCCCGCCATCCAGCGCCTCCCAGTCAGGCGTTCCCCCGACCACCTCCATCGATTCCAGCAGGTAATCGTCTGCGCCAAAAAACTGGACATAGGGGTTGCCCTTTTCGTCTCTGTTATAATTTGATACGGCTCCGGTCTCTGCGGAGAATGCTTCCTCCAACGTCCTTGTACTGTACAGGCCTCCTCCGTCTTCAAAAGCGTCATGCTGCCTGACCGCCTCTACAAAGGAGGTTGTCAGCTCCATGTCACTGGTCTCAAACTTATAATGAAAGTAATCGGCAGTGGAGATGACAAAATCCCTGCCCACAAACTTCTCTACATACTTTTCAATATCAAAACCGCCGGACAAGGTGAACACCGTACCCCACAGCACCAGGCTCAGGGTCATGGAAAGGATCACCAACAGAGTGCGCTTCCGGTTCCTTCCCAGATTAGAAAATGCCATGCGGTAAATCTTCGCTCCGGCTGTGGATTTTTTGGTCGGAGCGGCCTTACTTTGCAATGCCCCGGCGTCGCTTTCCGTGTAACGGACTGCCTCGATGGGGGAGACGGAGCCTGCGATTTTCGCAGGCCTCCGGACGCTGATCCATACCGTCAGGAAGGCAAAAGCGGCCGCTCCTATAAAGATGAGGGGATTGGCAGACGCCTTGACGCCCGCGTCCGCACTGTAAACAGTGCCGTTCATTAAAAAGGGAATCAGCGCCTTGCCAATCAGGAACCCGGTCAGCAGGCCCATGGGGATACCGATGACCGAAAGTCCCATGGCCTGCCGGTTGATGAGCTGTCTGATCTGACGGCTGGTGGTTCCCAGGGTCTTTAACTGTCCGTAGGACTGGATATCCTGGATGACGGAAATCTGAAAAATATTGTATATGATCAGATACCCCGTCACCATAATCAGCAAAACTCCGGCAAAGCCTGACAGGAACAGCTCCGGATTCTCCAGTAAGCCGCCATTCTGGTAGGCGGGGCTTACCCTTGCGGTCACATACTGCTCATCGGTCGGGCTTGCGCCCATGGTGTCGCAGGTATATCCGGTTTCTGAAAGCAGCTGATGCAGCTTCGGCTCCACCGCCCCGCCTTTGCCAAACATCACATAGGCCGCCACGATTCCAGAATAGTCGTTGTCCTCCGGGTAGGTATAGGCAAGCTTCTGAGCATTGGCGTCCACAAAGGCTTTGGATACGATCAGACGGCCGATGCCGCTTAACGTGTCGGTCTCCCAGAATCCGCACAGGGTAAAATCGGTGGTGTACTGCGTGCCCTTGATCTCATATGAAAGCGGGACCGTCTGCCCCACCTGTGCCGGTACACCCAGGGTCTCCAGGGTTCTGGTATCCGCTATGATCTCATCTTCCGCCTGGGGCCTGCGCCCTGTCGTGGGCGAATAGCGGGCAAACTGAAGCGCCGTATCATCCATATACCACAGCTCAGAGCGCCACTTTTCCATGCCGGGATACCGGAGGCGGTAGGAAACCGCTTTGGTATAGGCGATTTTCTCAATCAGTGGGTGGTCCTTTACGTCCTCGTACACCTGGTCGTTTATAAAGTTCAAAACTACCTGGCCATCGCCGCCCTGCCTGCGGATATTCTGATCCTGCATGGTGTCCATGAGGCCGGAGCCCAGGGTGAAAATGACCGTAAACAGAAGCGTAGTCAGCATTGTAGCGACGACTGCGATCATATTCCGGCTTTTTTCGGCCTGAAAATAACGGGCAGACAACCGCTTGATGACGGGGTCGTTGTTATTGCCAAATAAGATATCCTTCATCGGTCCACCCTCCTTATCCTGCGATTTTTCCGTCCTCAATCCGGATGATGCGGTCGGCCAGCTGAGCAATTTCATTGTTATGGGTAATCATCACAAGGGTCTGGTGAAACTTCCGGCTGGTGGTTTTCAGCAGACCTAAAACGTCGCTGCTTGTCCGGCTGTCCAGATTGCCGGTCGGCTCATCGGCCAGGATAATGGCGGGCTTTGAAATGAGCGCCCGGGCAATGGCCACACGCTGCTGCTGTCCGCCGGAAAGATGGCCCGGCATACTCTCAAGCTTATCCTCCAGAGCCAGCAGATGCACAATTTCCTCCAGATACATCCGGTCCGCCTGATCACCGTCCAGCTCTACAGGCAGAACGATATTTTCATAGACATTCAGTACGGGAACCAGGTTATAATTTTGAAAAACAAAACCGATATTGCGTCTGCGGAAGATGGTCAGCTGCTCATCCTTCATCTGGGACAGCTCCTTGCCCCTCACCACAACGCTTCCAGAGGTAGGGACATCCAGGCCACCCATCATATGCAGCAGCGTAGATTTGCCGCTGCCGGAGGTGCCCACAATGGCAGCGAACTCCCCCTGTTCCATAGAGAGGGTCACGCCGTCCAGCGCCTTGGTGACGTTCGACCCGGTGCCGTAATATTTTTTCAAGTCGGTCACTTGTAAGATGCTCATGGAAACTGCCATCCTTTCTCGTTGATGGTATGATTATAAGGGGCAATCCTCGCAGAAATGTCACGGCATGGCAGGAACACGGAAAAAGTGGAGCCCTGCCCCGGGCTGGACAATACGAGGATATACCCTCCCTGCATGGTGATGATCTCCCGGGCCAGATACAGGCCGATCCCGATGCCCTCCACCTCCCGTACCGTTTCCTCCCGGTAAAACCGCTTAAAGACGGCTCCCTGGTTTTGCTCGGCAATCCCTTTTCCTGTGTCGGCAATATCTATTTTCAGGTACATTTCCTGTTTCTCAACTGAGACGCAGATCCTGCCGCCAGAGGGCGTGTATTTTACGGCGTTGTCCAAAAGATTGAACAGCGCCTCACCGGTCCACTTCCGGTCATGGGATACACACAGCTTTTCCCCACAATCCACCCGGACCTCTATGCGCTTTTTCTCTGCACTCAGCAGGATACCGCCCAGCGCCGCCGCCAGCGTATCATAGATAGGCTGCTCCTTTTTCTCCAGGGAAATGACCCCCGTCTCCAGCCGGGAGGTCTTGATCATGGCCTGCATGAGGAAATCCAGCTTATCCAACTCTCCCCCAACCGCCTGTAAAAACTCCTTTTGCTTTTCCTCCGGGACAGGCTCCTCTAAAAGGGTGGCATTCACCATCTTCAGATTGGCAATCGGCGTTTTTACCTGGTGGGCAATATCGGAGATCAGCTCCTGCAGCTCGGCCCGTTCTTCTGCAACGCTGTGCCGGTTTTCCTCCATGATTTCATACAGGCGGATCAGACGGTGATTGATTTTGTAGAACAGGCTTTCTTCCGCTTCCATCTCCGGCAGCTCCATCTTTCCCGCCGTCATATCATCCATCAATGTGCACAGACGGCCTGAGAACCCGGTCAGCTTCCTGCGCAGGGCTGCAATCAAAAAGACGGCCCACAAAAGAACCATCAGGAGAAACACTAGGGTACACCAGACTGCCGCCATATTTCTTGTCAGATGATACAGCACTGCAATAAATGCCGCAGACAGCATCAAAAGGACCGCGGCCGCTTCTGCACAGATCTGATTGACGGAGAGCTTTTGAAAGGTCATTTGTTCATCCCTCCGATCCACAGATAGCCCATGCCATACACAGTTTTGATGTATGAAAACCCGTTACCCTCGATCTTACCCCGGATACGGCTGATGGCCGAGGTCAGGGCGTGTTCGTCCACATAATTCTCATCTGCATCCCACAGCTTTTCCAGAAGCACCTGCCTCGTGAGTACGATCTGCGGGTTTTTCGTCAATACCTTCAGCAGCCGGTATTCCAACGGCGTAAAAGAAATCGTCTGTCCCGCCAGGACGGCGCTCATCTCCGTAAAGTTGATCAGCAGATTTCCATCATCAAAACAGTCTCCCCCAGACTGTTTTTGCATCCGTGAGAGCAGGGCTGCCACTTTTTTACGGAATACGCTAATGGGAAATGGCTTTGTCACATAGTCGTCCGCCCCCAGCTCAAAGCCCCGGAGCATGTCGCCCTCCATGTCCCGGGCCGTCAGAAAGATAACCGCAGTGTCGGGACGGCGTTCCTTTAACTCCCGGCAAAAATCAAATCCATCCCCATCCGGCAGGTTTACATCCAGCACAGCCAGATCATAGTCCTGCTTTCCGCAAAGCAGTTCCGCCTCCGCTTTCGTCATGGCAGAGTCTGCCCTGTACCCTGCGGCAGAAAGGTTGTAACAAAGCGTACGATTCAAAAGCCGGTCATCCTCCACCACTAATATCCTCATACAAATTTCCTCCCCCTATTTGAATTATAATACCAGGAAAATGTCACAGAAATCTCACGACGGCTGTGTCGTTTTATTTATATTACCCTGAAAGGGCGGTTCTCACAATAGACACTTAAAGCTGCTCTCGGCAAAATAAAAAGCAGCTATACATTTTTACACAGTCAAAAAAAATAGTCAAACCCTTGATCTTCAAGGATTTGACTATTTCTCAAAACGTTCCTGAGCGGATTCGAACCGCTGGCCTTCCGCTTAGGAGGCGGACGCTCTATCCTGCTGAGCTACAGAAACATGGTCTCCGGCGCTTTGCCGGACCATTATTTATTATATTCGTAAAACACGGGTACGTCAAGAGTTTTTGTTTTTTTACATTGCAGCGCAAAAAATCATTGGGAGATCCCGAATTTCTCCACATAGCGGTATAAAGTTTTTCTTGAGATCCCAAGTCTTCTGGCTGTTTCTGTCTTATTAAACCGGCAGGAGCTGAGTGCGTCTTCAATAATCTCTTTCGTGAGAAGTCGGGTGCCCGGCTCCAGATAATTTTCATAGCTTTCATAGGTGTGGGGCAGTGTGCCGGAGCTCCCCATATAGTCAATGATCTGATGGGGAGTGATTTCTTCAATATGAGAATAGATCTGAATAATCCCCTCCATTGTATTCCGCAATTCCCTCACGTTTCCATTCCACGCAAGCCTGGAAACCAGGCGCTTGGCGGAAGAAGAAAGAGAGATTTCCTGCTCTATGCCATTGTTTTCCCGAAACTGTGATACAAAATGTTCAGCCAGAATGGGAATATCCGCAGACCGCTCCCGAAGAGGCGGAATCCGCAGATGCAGTGTGTTTAGCAAATAATAAAGGTCTGGGCGGAATTTTTTTTCCAAAGTTAAGGATACCAGATCCGCACTGGAGGCCGCGATGATCTTTACATCGGCGGTAATTAATTTATGCTTCAAAATGTAGGTTTTTGTTTCGATAAACTGCAGGAGCGCCGACTGCACGCTTAAAGGAAGGGCCTCAATATCATTAATGAGAATGGTTCCATTGTTGGCAAGCTCAAGAAGCCCTGTCGCATCCAGCATATCATCATCTTCTGAATCCGGATTGCCAAACAGAGTCTGGGAAAGCATTTCAGCGGGATAGGCCGCGCAGTTGACCACCACAAAAGGTCCCTTTGCCCGGCTGCCTGCATTGTGGATGCATTGGGCCAATATATCTTTTCCGGTCCCGGTCTCTCCGATAATCAGCACATTGTTATCCGTCCGCGCGATCGCCTTTGCTTTGCGCGCAGTATTAAGCAGAGCCGGAGACTGACCGACGATATTTTCAAAAGTGGTGTCAGCCTTGTAACCGATATTTCTGGAGATACGTGTGAGAAGGCTGCGGCGTGACACAACATAAATATGAATACCGCGGATAGACAAATCTTCTCTCCAATATGGATCTGTGGTAATCTGATAAGTCTCTGTCCGTCCATGGACACTGATATCAACCATCTGGTTATTGACCATCCGGTTTTCAGAAATAATCCTCCAAAACTCCTGATTGAACGGAAGGGGATCAAAAAAACTTTCCGCCGGACAAAAAGAAATATCCTTCTCAGGAATGTCAAAAAGATTAAAAATATTGGAATCATGGTAAATAATAAACTTTTTTCCTGTTGCCATATTGATATCGATCGTAATCATGCCGTTCTCCTCGGAGTAGCATGCCTTATTTAAAGACTGCGCCATAAAAAGATGCAGAGAAACATCATTGGATGCGGCAATGGCCGTCAGGAGCAGATTGCCTTCCTGATGGGCGGAATCTGTGATCAGGGCAATCCCGCCTATGGCATAGATTTCACTATCCTGCTCTGCCCCTTTGGCCGTACAGGGGGAGAAAAACACAGATAAACCCTTTAAAGAAGGAAGTAAAAGAGGGATATCAGCTGAGGAAAACACCCGGTCCTTTTCAAGCCCTTCTGAAACCGGATTCTTCCCAATAGCATCCGCAGACCAATCTGTCATGCGCTTTAAGCCATACTGGCTTTGCAGGGCGGACAATGATTCAGGCGCACCGTAGAGCTTCAGCAGGCAGGCGTTGCTGTCAAACAGGGCAAGGAGCGTGTGGTCAGGAAGATAGCCTGTAAGCAGTGCGGCAAGGCGGTTGGTATAAGCATAGAGCTGAATAGAACGTCTCTTTGCTTCCGCCAGACTATAAGCCTGAAATTCCGGTAAAATCTTTGCTTTCATAGAAACCTCCTCATTTGAAATCCTTAGGACAACAACGTTGGAAACTGGATACATGGTACCACAAATGGGGCGAAACATGACACACTATATGACACACTTTGTGTCGTTCATATTTAACATAGTTAAAAATAAAACAAAATATTTTGGTAATATCACACAAAAATAAGCCCAGAAGCAAAAGGAAAACTTTGATCAATTCACAAAAACAACAAAAACCTGGAAATGTTTTCCAGTCATTGCAATGACACAATTGTGAATGATAAAATTCTAACATAGAAACAGGAAATCAGCAAGCCTGTAAACAAGAATAGGAGGCAGAATATGGATTTTAGTCTGACGAGAGAGCAGGAAATGGTCCGCAGGATGGCAAGCGAATTTGCTGAAAAATTTTGTGAGCCCGAGGCTGCTGCAATTGATGAGAGTCATGAATTTCCTATGGAAACATGGAAAAAGATGCAGCAGTACGGACTTCTTAGAATCAATCATGCAAGAGAATATGGCGGAACAGGGTTAGATCCTGTTGCAGAGATGATCGTTATTGAGGAGCTTTCCAAAGCAAGCCTGACTCATGGAGCGATCTATGCGCTGCTCGGAAATGGATTTCCAACTTTTGTGGAACTGTTCGGGACAAAGGAGCAGAAGGAAAAATATGTGACGGCGGTACTGGAGCAGGGTGATATCGGTTCCTTTGAAATGACAGAGCCAGATGCCGGATCAGATGCCGGAGGCGTACATACCACATCAACCAAAGACGGCGATGATTATATTATCAACGGCGCTAAATGCTTTATCACCGCAGGAAATATTGCAAAATATCACCTGGTAGTATGCCAGGCAGACGCAAAAGCAGGTGAAAGGGGGTTCAACGGTTTTATTGTAGAAAGTGGTACTCCGGGTCTTACCATCGGGAAAATTGAAAATAAGATGGGAATACGCGCGCTCCCCACGGCTGAGGTGATCTACGAGGACGTAAGAGTTTCAAAAGAACAGATGTTAGGCGGTCCAGGCGCAGTCGGAAAAATGATGAAATTTGCGCTGGGCACATTGGATGCAGCGAGGATTGGAACAGGTGCACAGGCGCTTGGGGTTGCAACAGCGGCATTTGAAAAGGCGCTTTCCTATTCGGGAGAGAGGGTGCAGTTTGGAAAGCCAATCAATGCAAACCAGGGAATCAAATGGTATCTTGCCGAAATGGCCGGAAAGCTCGACATGGCAAGGCTTCTGATTTACCGCGCAGCATGGCTGGAAAGCCAGGGAAAACCATTTTCCAAGGAAGCGGCTATGGCGAAGCTTTACGCCACCGGCTTCGGACGTGAGATTGTAAATGATGCGCTGCAGATCCATGGAGGCTACGGCTATGTTCACGATTATCCTTTAGAGCGCATGTACCGCGATATCAAGATCACAGAGATATACGAAGGCTCATCGGAGATCATGAAAGTAGTCATTGCAAACAATCTGATTCCAAGGGCGCCGAAAAAGAAAGATAAGAAAGCAAAATGACAGGAGGTGTGTGAGCATGAGAATTATTGTTTGTGTAAAACAGGTACCGGATACATCGGGCAGGGTTGCTGTAAGAGAGGACGGGACTTTAGACCGCGCTTCTATGGCAACGATCCTGAATCCGGATGACAGGAATGCCGTTGAAGCTGCACTGGAGATAAAGGATAAGGAAGGCGCGCAGGTCACCGTCATTTCCATGGGGCCGCCGCCTGCGGAAAAGATGCTGAGAGAAATCCTGGCAATGGGAGCCGACGATGCAGTGCTGGTATCCGGACGCGAATTTGGCGGATCAGATACCTATGCCACCTCCCAGATCCTTGCTGCAGCCATTCATAAGTTGGGCCTGGGAAAAGAAGACCTGGTGATCTGCGGGCGGCAGGCCATTGACGGAGATACCGCTCAGGTAGGACCTCAGATCGCAGAGAAATTGCAGATTCCCCAGGTAACCTATGCTTCGGATATACAGAAGGAGGGGAACACGCTGATCGTGAAGCGGATGCTGGAGGATGGTTATATGACGATCCGCGTGACTGCTCCGTGCCTTCTGACCTGCATTAAAGAGCTGAACAATCCGCGGCTGATGAATGCCAGGGATATCTATGAAGCATATCAGAAACCCCTGACTGTCTTCGATTATGAAAGCCTTGCAGACGAACCGCTGATTGATAAGACAACGATCGGACTAAAGGGTTCACCGACAAATATCTATAAAAGCTTCACACCGCCGCTAAAAGGCGTGGGTATGATGTTGGACGGTGCGGATAAAGAAACATGTAAAACGCTGGCAGGACTTCTTTCAGCGAAACATCTAATCTGAGGAGGAAAAGGATATGACCAATTATGACAGCTCAGATATTGCTGCTTTCAAAGATGTCTGGGTATTTTGCGAACAGAGGGACAGCAAACTGATGACGACGGATTTTGAACTGCTGTCAAAGGGACGCGATCTGGCAGATGAACTGAATGGAAAGCTGGTGGGCGTGATCCTGGGGGATAACGTAAGCGAAATCGTACAGGAGCTTGGCGGATATGGTGCAGATGAGGTCCTGGCAGCAGAGCACCCGCTGCTGAAAGACTATACCACGGATGGCTATACAAAGGTTCTCTGCGATTTGATCCAGGAACGAAAACCTGAGATCTTCCTGGTAGGTGCCACAACAATAGGACGCGACCTGGGACCGAGATGTGCGGCGCGCCTCCATACAGGGCTTTGCGCAGACTGCACCCATCTGGATGTGGATGTTAGAAATTATGTGGAATTTTTAAGAAACTCATCCACTCTGGATGTGGACAGCATGAACTGGGATTATGAAGAGAAAAATCTGAAGATGACACGGCCAGCTTTCGGCGGGCATCTGATGGCGACCATAATCTGCCCCAGATTCCGCCCGTGTATGGCGACCGTACGCCCAGGTGTTATGAAAAAATCCGCCTTTGATCCGGAAAAAGCAAAGCAGGTGACCATCACCCGCATTATACCGGAGCTAACCAAAGAAGATATCAAAGCAGAGGTCGTAGAAGTTGTTAAGGCGGCAAAAAAAATGGTGGATCTGATTGGCGCAGAAGTCGTGGTCGCCGTGGGAAGGGGTATTTCCAAAGACGTAAGAAAAGGACTGGAACTGGCCCAGGCACTGGCAGACGAACTTGGCGGTGTGGTAGGCGGGTCAAGAGTTGCCGTGGATTCAGGATGGCTGTCTGCCGATCATCAGGTAGGGCAGACAGGAAAAACGGTGCATCCGAAGCTCTATGTGGCACTTGGGATCTCCGGCGCCATCCAGCACAAGGTGGGAATGCAGGATGCTGAATGCATTGTCGCAGTAAACAAAAGTGAGACTGCTTCCGTTTTTGAGTTTGCCGATTACGGCATCTGCGGCGATTTGTTCCAGGTAGCGCCGATGCTGATCGAAGCGGTCCGTGAGGAAAAAAACAGAAAACTATAAAAGGAGCGTAAGCTATGGAATACAAAGACATTATTTTTGAAAAGAAGGACGGCTATGCCATTATCACTTTTAATCGTCCCAAGGAATTGAATCCTTTGAACGCCAATATGAAAAAGGAATTGTCAGAGGCTTTGACGGCGGTTGAGGAGGACTCTGATATCGGAGGAGTGATCATTGCAGGAGCCGGCAGGGCGTTTATGGCCGGTACGGACTTAAATGAGATCGACACGGCAAGAACAGCTGCGGATACCGTGGAAATGTCTGTACATGGACAGGAGCTGATGAACAAGATCGAGCGGCTGAAAAAACCGGTTATTGCAGCAATTCACGGGTACGCCCTGGGCGGCGGTGCAGAGCTGGCTCTGGCCTGTGATCTAAGGGTCGCTTCCTGGGATGCGGTGTTTGGAATGCCGGAAGCAGATTTAGGCGTGGCCCCCTGCTACGGCGGAACCCAACGGCTGGCAAGGCTCTGCGGTGCAGGCGCAGCAAAGGACCTTTTGCTGACAGCCCGCCAGGTACCCGCCGATGAGTGCCTGCGCATGGGTATTTTTAACCGTGTAGTGGAGAAACGTGCGGAGATACAGGAAGCGGAAAAGGTAATGAAACAGATTATCCGCAATGGTCCGGAGGCATTGACTGTATGCAAGAGGCTGGTAGATGAAGGCCTGGATATGAGCTTTGAAGAGGGGCTTAAGCTGGAGGCAGATCTAAACGGATATCTGGCTGAGACAGATTTTGCAAAAGCAAAGGTCGCAGAATTTCAGAACAGACATAAGCATTAAAAATAAAAATTAAAAGGAGGAATCAAGATGACGAATCGACCGTTGGAGGGTGTGAAGGTTGTGGATTTTACAGTGGCAGGCGCAGGTCCGGCCGCTGCAAAGATGCTTGCAGACTGGGGTGCTGACGTGATTAAGATTGAGCCGCTCCAGGGAGAAAATGGACGCTTTACAGGCGCGACCCTGGGAATGAGGGCAGATGAAGAGCAGAATCCCCATGAAGAGATGAAGGACGGAAACAAGCGGGGAATCGCAGTGAATCTGAAAGATCCGCGGGGTCAGGAACTGGTAGACAAGCTCCTGGGCGAAGCCAATATCTTTCTTTCCAACTACCGTGAGCGGGCCTTAAAAAAACTGGGACTGGATTATGAGACCATGTCTGAAAAGCACCCGCATATTATCTGGGGGATCTTAACCGGATTTGGTACAGAAGGACCAGTAGCGGGCAATCCCGGATTTGATACCGTTGCGTTCTGGGCGCGCTCCGGGGCTATGATCGACCTTTGCGAGAACGGTGAGGTTCCGCTGACACCGCCTTTCGGTCTCGGAGATTTCGGCACGGCGGGAACTCTGGCCGGTGCGCTGGCTGCCTGTCTCTACCAGCAGATGAAGACCGGAAAAGGGGAAAAGGTCATGGTTTCCCTTTACGGACAGGCGATCTGGGACAACGGATGCTGCATCCAGGCAGAATATCATGGCAACCACTGGCCGAAGAGCCGCCTGAATCCGGATAGCCCTCTTCGCAATACATATAAATGTAAGGACGGCACATGGACTATGATCTCGGTATTGGATTATGCACGTTTCTACGCGCCGTTCATGGAGACAGTAGGCAGGGCAGACTTGATCGGGGATGAAAGATTCAACACGGAAGAATCCATGAGGCATCACAAAAAGGAACTGATGGATATTCTGGATCCGATATTCCTGAGCAAAGACTATGCCGAGTGGGACCAGCTCCTTACAGACCACGATATTGCCCATGACCGCATCAACCATATGATTGATACAATTACAGACGAGCAGGCGCTGGCTAATAACTTCATCTACAAATATAAGAACCGGGACGGCTCCGAAGACTTGATCGTTTCCACTCCCGTAAAATTTGGAAAACCGGATGAGATTGCCCATAGGAATGCCCCCCTGATCGGTGAGCATACGGCAGAGGTTATGAAGTCCCTTGGTTATACAGATGCGGATATCAAAGCCTGGGCGGCAGACGGGGCAATAGGCGTGCACAAATAGAAGCGAAACCGTTACGGTAAATAAATAAAAGGAAAGAAGGCTCTTATATGGAAATAGTAAGTATTATTGGCATGATCGCCGCATTGTGTCTGCTGTCTTACATGGTTATGAAGGGCATCAATATATATGTGGCTGCAATTGTGTGCTCCATGGTAGTCGCCCTGACCGGTCAGATCCCGGCATTCGATGCGCTCCAGACTAATTACATGGGCGGCTTTACCGGATTCTTTGGCGGAAACTTCCTCATCTTTGTAGCCGGTGCCCTGATGGGGCAGGTGTATGAGAAAACCAACGGCGCGAAGGCGATCGCACGGCTGATCATCGGACTGCTTGGGAAAAAGGCGTCCATGATCGCGGTTCCCATTGCAATCGGTATTCTGACCTATGGCGGTATTGCAGGTTTTGTTGTATGCTTTGCCGTATTCCCTATCGCTCTTGAAATTTACCGGCAGGCAGATATTCCAAGACGTTTCATTCCGGGCGTTATTGTATTTTCCTGCTGTACCTTCTCCGGCATTGGCCCCGGCAATCCTCAGGTAGGGAACGTGGTCCTTCAGAATGCATTTGGAACCTCGCTGATGGCGGGAGCTACGGTTGGTTTTATCTGTACAGGTGTTACCCTTGTGGTCGGTCTGGTCATTCTCAACGTTATGGTAAACCGTGCGTGGGAGAAGGGGGAGCACTTTGTGGCAAAAGAGCAGGACAAGTTTGATGATGACGCTGTATGTCCCAATGGCTGGATCGCCTTGATCCCACTGGCTATCTCTCTGGTACTGATCAATGTAAAGGTGGGTGGAAAACAGCTTGTCCCCACAGCCTTTGGTGTTGCCTTTGGAGCTCTGCTCGCCTACATCATGCTGAGAAAATACAAAACCTCTGAAGAGGGACCGGTGACGCTCGCCGGAAACGGGATCAAAAATGCCGTATCCGCCGCAGCCAATACCTCCGCGGTGGTAGGCTTTGGATCTGTTGTAAAGGCTGCCGTCGGTTTTCCGGTACTCTGCTCAGCAATTGAAAATATACCTGGACCGCCTCTGGTCGCAGTTGCACTGGCAACCACTTTGATCGCAGGTATCTGCGGCTCCGGCTCTGGCGGACTGGGCATTGCAGCACCTATTTTGAAACCGATCTTTGTTGACGGCCTTGGAATCAATATCAACGTGCTGCACAGAATGATGCTGATCGCATCCTCAGGTTTGGATTCTCTGCCGCACAATGGTTTCGTTGTTACGGTTATCAACGGTGTGTGCGGAGAGACACACAAGGATGCCTACATGCCGGTATTCTGGCTTACGGTTATCACCCCGTTAATCGCAACAGTAGTCGGTATTATCCTGTTTACCCTGTTCCCCATGTGGCCATAAAACAGTTTGTAAAGCGCGGGCGCACAGTCCTGCAAAGCTGATATCGATGAGTACAGTTGAGGATAGAAAAATGTTGATTACAGATTACTTGGAAAAAAATGCAGAAACCTGGCCGGAGGATGGTGCGCTTGTTGAACTGAACTATCTGGTAAAGACAAAAAATCCGCTGGAATGGAGGCAGCAGTCCTGGAATAAAGCAGAACTCCTGGAACCATTCCGGCGTGAGATCACATGGGAGGTTTTCAATGAAAAAGCGAACCGGATTGCCAATTTCCTGATCTCAAGAGGTGTTGGAAAAGGGGATCATGTGGCGCTGATCATGAAAAATTGTCTGGAGTGGATGCCTCTCTACTTTGGTATTTTAAAAACGGGCGCTGTGGCGGTGATGCTGAGCTACCGGTTTCAGGGGGAGATGATCCTGAATTGTGTGGAGCTGGCTGACGTCAATGTGTTCCTCTTCGGACCGGAGATCGTGGATCGGATAGAGGAGATCAAGGAGCGCTTGTTCGACAGGCGCATGGGATTTTTTATCGGGGTTAATTGTCCGGCATACTCCCATGTTCCCTGTCCGGAGTACGTGGAAAATATTATTTTGGAATCGGACAACTGCTCCAGCAGGAATCCTGCCGTGGATATTCAGGAATCCGATCCGGCGGCCGTTTATTTTTCATCTGGAACCACTGGAGATCCAAAAGCCGTTTTACTGAGCCATGCTTCTCTTGTATTCTCAGCACAGGTAGAACAGGCGCATCACTATCAGACCAAAGACGACTGCTTTTTGTGTATTCCTCCATTTTACCATGAGGGCGCTACCATACACTGGTTTGGGAGCCTGATCACAGGGAGCAGGGCGGTTCTCTTAAAGGGGATCAAGCCAGATATGATCCTGGAGGCGGTAAGCCGGGAAAAATGTACGATTGCGTGGCTTTTGGTACCATGGGCCCAGGATATTTTAGATGCCCTGGACAGGCAGAGCATCCGGTTAGCGGACTATCCCAATATGAAGCAGTGGAGGCTGATGCATATCGGCGCGCAGCCGGTTCCTATCGCAACAATCCGGCGATGGAAGGAGTATTTCCCGGAACAGCAATATGAGACCAGCTACGGGCTTTCTGAATCCGGAGGTCCCGGCTGCGTACATACAGGCATAGGAAACGAATGCGAAGCCGGTGCGATCGGGATACCCGGTTATGGCTGGGAATGCAGGGTCGTGGATAGTGAACGCCGGGAGGTGCCCGTGAATACCACAGGAGAGCTTGCCGTGAGAGGTCCTGGCGTGATGATGCGGTATTATAAGAATCCTGAGGCGACCAGAGAAGTCCTGACGGAAGACGGATGGCTGTACACCGGCGATATGGTTGTGAAGAAGGACGATGGTCAGCTCTACATTGTGGATCGGAAAAAAGATGTGATCATTTCCGGCGGAGAAAACATCTATCCTGTGCCGATCGAGGATTTCATCCATAATTTTGAACCGGTCAGGGATGTGGCTATTATTGGATTTCCCCGTGACCGGCTCGGGGAGGTTCCTGGTGCGATTATCCAGTTAAAGGAAGGATACAGCTGCACAAAAGAAGATGTGCGCGCATACTGCGGGCAGCTCCCACGATATGAACGTCCTGTTCAGATTTTCTTTGGAGATGTGCCAAGAGGCTCTACCGGAAAGATAAAAAAGCAGGAGCTTCGCAGGAAATATGGTGTCGAAAACACCGTATGCTCCACACAGCAGGGCGATGGAAGGATGAAGTTATGAAGATAAAAAACAGATGGGGCTATGTCGCTCTTGGAATTTTAATTCTGATTTTTTCCGGAATGGTTTATGCCTGGAGTGTAATGTCAGCCCCCATTGCGTCTGAATTCAGCCAATGGACCAAAGGAGAGCTGTCCTTGACCTTTACAATTACTATGAGCGGTTTTTGTATCGGGGGATTTTGGGGCGGTCTTGTCTCAGAACGGCTGAAGGCAGGCATACGCATAGGGATTGCAGCGATCTTGTTCCTGCTGGCCTTGTTCCTGTCGGCTGGAACAAAAAGCCTGTGGCAGCTTTATATCGGCTTTGGTATTCTGGGAGGCTTTGCCTCCGGGCTTTCCTATAACGCAGTGATCGGAACGGTACTTAAATGGTTTCCGGACCGACAGGGTACTGTTTCCGGTCTTTTGCTGATGGGGTTTGGAATCGGCAGCTTTCTGATCGGAAAAGTGTATGCGGCAGTCTTATCGGCAGGAATGGCTGATTGGAGACAGCTCTTCCGGCTGTTTGGAATCATTGTTTTTGTGGTACTGGTCATGGCGGGAACTTTTATCCGGCAGCCGGAAAAAGATTTTGTGGCCCCAGTCGCTTCGGCTGGGAAAGGGGCGTCAGAAAAGACGCAGACGAGAGACATAAAAACCATGGCTATGCTGAAAACCTCTTCCTTTTGGTTCTACGCTGTCTGGACAATCCTTCTGGGTTCCTCAGCGCTGGCTTTGATCGCACAGGCGGGCGGCATTGTGCTGGAGGTAGCGCCGGGGAGTTCTGCCAATACCATTGCGACAGCAGTGGGAATGATCTCTGTTTTTAATGGAGCGGGAAGGGTTTTATTTGGCGGACTGTTTGACAAACTGGGCTATCGGAAGAATATGCTTTTGAATAACGCCATGTATCTTATCTCGGTTTTGGTTACGATTCTGGGGCTGAAGACAGGAAGCTTCCCGATTTTAATTGTGAGTTTTATCTGTTTTGGCTTATCTTACGGAGGCGTGACCCCGACAAATTCCGCTTTTATTCTCTCGTTTTATGGAAGCAGATATTATCCGGTGAATTTTTCGATCATCAATATGAATTTGATCCTGTCTTCCTTTGGGGGAACATTGGCTGGCATGATCTATGACAGGCAAGGCACATATCTGAGTATTTTTGTCATTATGATCGTTGCGGTTCTGCTGGGAACCATATGCACGCTTTTGATCCGGAGACCGGAATAGTATATACCCCAGTTGAGTATGCGATACTTCAGCGACCAGGAAAACAACAACAATGTAGGGTACGGTTATCGCCGTACCCTATCCCTTTATATAACCTTATTATTGCTCCACAAACCTTGCTGCGCCCTGCATCCAGATCTGCCCCTTAAATCTGCGTCCCACCCTCGGCTCTCCCACCAGATCCCTTTTCGCAACGCCCACATGGAATACCATATCGTTGCAGTCAAGAGTCAGGTCATATACTTCCTCGCCGGTTACGCGGTTCTGCTTCACATCAATACGGGTGATCTCGCCTATGACCGAATACTGGTCACACTCGATCCCGCAGGGCATAAAACAGGAATCCACGATGGAATAGATATCCTCTTTCATCACCCGCCTGGATATCTGAGAATACATATCAATATCCTCGATGGTCAGCGTCTCCATGGCGTCCTCGTCGCCATTCTTGGCAGCCTCCAAAAGGCTGTTGCGGTCCTTGGTGGCAACCCGCGCCATCTCGATCTGCTTCCTGGTCTTGTGCAGGGGAAGCAGGATCTTGCCCTCCATGGCAAGCCCCGTCAAGTTCACCGACTCCACCTTTCTGGACATCCTGTCCAGCTTCCTCTCCCGGTACTCAAATCCGTTCTCCAGATAAAAGATCAGGGATATCCCTACACGGTATTCATCCAAAAGCCCCGCGTACGTTTCCTTCTCCGTGTGACGCTGGATGGAACAGTCGGCAGTGGACGACACATCGCTTCCTGCCAGGTACGGATAATAATACTCCCGTTTAAACACGCCGTGCTCATCTGTCTCTCCCATCATCACCAAACCCATCCCCGGCGCCACTTCCGCCCTGACCTCACAGAGGTTGGTATCCGTATCTATCTGTATCCGCCGCCGCGTTCCCGTCTGTTCCAGCTCCGCAAGCAGCTTCTCTATCTCTCTTTTCTTCTGGTATGTGCTGAATCCAATGCTTCTCAAAAACCTGTGCATCCTGTCACCTTCTTACTTTTCTTACTTTTGACCGCCTTCATAAAGTTAAAGAAAAGGCGAAGAAACACCTCCGCCCCGCTCTTTGTATGCATTATAACCCATGACCAACTATTTTTCAATAACAAACCCACCTTGCCCTTTTCCCAACCGTTTCCTTCCCCGCCATTCCCCCATACGCCAGTCCCGTAGTTTCCGCATTTTGCAGCGGCGGCGGGCATGGGACGGGGGACGGGGAATCGGACAGCAAGGTTTTTGTGACTTTGCAGGCCATTAGAGACTGTTAGCCTCCGGGATTTTCTGTTCTGACAGAGAAAGGGGTTGTCTGAGCGACAGCGAGTTGCCCCTTTCCCTGTCAGGCATTTAAGAAAATCCCGGAGGCTTACAGTCACTTATGGCCGAAACCGGAACAAAAACCTGCTGTCCGATTCCCCGTCCCCCGTCCCACGCCCGCCGCCGCTGCAAAATGCGGAAACGGACCCATTTACACCCTCAGCATCCGGTACCCGATCCCCACATGGGTCTGGATATACTGGGGCGAGGACGGGTCCTTCTCGATCTTTTTGCGCAGTGTCGCCATAAACACCCGCAGCGAAGCCACGTCATTGTCCCAGGAGCTGCCCCACACCTCCCGCGTGATATAGGAGTGGGTCAGGACCTTTCCCACGTTCTTTGCCAGAAGGCACAAAAGCTTGTACTCAAGCGGCGTCAGATGCAGTTCCGTATCCTTTAAGAATACGCAGCAGGACGCGTAATCGATCCGCAGATCTCCATTTTCAAAAACAGAGCTGTCGCCCGCCCCATCGGCCGCCATATAGCTGAGCCTGCGGAACGTCACCCGCAGCCTTGCCAGCAGCTCCTCCACCGAAAACGGCTTCGTCAGATAATCATCCGCCCCCGCATCCAACGCCTCGATCTTGTCAGTCTCCTCACTGCGGGCGCTGATGACGATGATCGGCATTTTCGACCAGGTGCGCACCTTCCTTATGACCTCCACACCATCCATATCCGGCAGGCCCAGGTCTAAGAGCATCACATCCGGGTTGTGGGATACGGCCTCCAGGATCGCATTCTCACCATTGCCGGCAGTGCGGTATTTATAATTATGGGTTTCCAGGGTTGTTGCTATCAGGTTGCAGATGGCGGCATCGTCCTCCACAACCAGTACCATTGATTTATTCACGTAAGGTTACCTCCTCCTCCGGCAGCGTAAACCGGAATAATGCCCCTTTGGGCTGATTATCCAATACTTTGATCCCGCCTCCATGGGCCGTGATGATCGTGCGGCACAGAGACAGGCCCAGTCCTAAGCTCCGGCGGCTGTCCACCACACCGGTCTCCACCACGTAGAACCGGTCGAAGATCCGCTCCTTTGCCTCATCCGGGATCCCATTCCCATTGTCCGCTATATCCACCACCACTTTTCCGTCCTGACGGAATGCGGATAACCGGATCTCTGAACCGGGCGGCGTGTACTTTATGGCATTGTCCACGATATTGACGATCACCTGCATGATCAGCTTGGCGTCGATCTTCACCAGCAGGAAATCCTCCGAAGGCTGCACCGTGATCTTGTGCTCTTCCTTCTTCCGGTTCACATGCTGGAGCGCCTCTGTGATCACCTCGTCGATCAGCTCCGTGGAGAGATGGAGCTGCATGGTGCCGTCCTCGATCCTGGTGACGGACAGCAGGTTTTCCACCAGGTTGATCAGCCACAGGGAGTCATCGTAAATGTTCTCATAGAGCTGCCTTCTGCTGGCCCCGTCCATATCATCCGCATTTGCCAGCAGGATGCCAGCATTGCCCGTGATCGTGGTCAGCGGCGTCCGCAGGTCGTGGGAAATGGAACGGAGCAGATTGGCACGAAGCTGCTCATTTTTCGCTAACAGGGCGCTCTCCTCCCTGGCCCGCAGCGCCTCCTCTTTCTCCAGCGCCAGGGCGCATTCACCCAGGATCGAGAGCGTAATACTGTATTCAAACGATTCCAGCTCTTCCGCTGCTCCCGGCACCGGGATCGCAACCACGCCATACACTTTATCACCTGACCGGATCGCAAGATGCAGACAAGAGGCGTCGCTCATTTTATCGGTGGTGGCTCCTGCATTTTCCTTGTTCTGGTATACCCACAGGGCTGCCGCCCGTTCGCTCTCGCTGGTATACTCCGCCTTCTGGAGCATCTTTTTTTCCAGGGACTCTTCCCCCTCCTTAAGCTTTGCCGGGAACCAGAACGCTTCCGAAAGTCCCCCCTCCTCCACAAGATATATCACGATATCCCGTTTTAAAAGCTTCACCAGCTGTCCTGCAACTACCGATACCATCTCGCGCCGGTCGCTCTTCTGCTGGATCATCTGGTTCGTCTCCAAAAGGATCTGAGTCCTAAACGCCGCTTCGGACGAAGCCTTCATCTGCTGTTTCATCTGAACCGCCAGGGTACTGGTAATAAACGCTGTCAGAAACATAGTCAGGAAGGTGACTGGATAGTCATCGCTGTATGCTTTCAGGGTAAAATAAGGCACTGTAAAAAAATAGTTGAAGGCCAGCACGCTGACCACGGATGAGATCAGGCTGTAGATCTTTTTAGAGGTGACGACTGCAGTCAGCAGTACGCCGATAATATATGCCATGACCATATTGGAATCCGACATATCCATATGCCGGAATACCATACCTACCCCGGTTGCCGCTGCCAAGAGCAGCAGGCTCTTTACAATGTCTGCCACCAGTGTCATCCGCTCGCTCCTATGAAACCGGGCTGTCCTCCCACCTCTTTCCATATCGCTGCCCTCTCCCTCTGTTCTCCTGATCTAAACTGTATTTTCTTCCCCAATCCCTGCTGTTTTCCTAGATTATAACATATTTATTTTCTTCTATGTGAACAGGCCCTGCGTTTAGGCATTAAGATTATATTAAATTCAGTAAATGTTCCTGATTTTATTTCAAATCTTAATCTCATCTTAACATGAATGCAAAAACCCCAACCCCAAACTAATGCGCCATGTTCTATAATAAAATTAGATAAAAGATAACATGGGTTAAGTTTCCAGATTTCAGGAAAGGGAGTGATGATATGTCAGGAATTCTGCTGGTCGGTACTTTTGTATTTATATTCTTTTTTGGTTACCATATGGCTGATATTTTAGACCACTTTCTTGACACCAACCGCTTTTATCCACAGGATGACGACATAGAGAACATCATCCAGAGCGAGGAACTGTCAGGCCAGGAACTCACAGGTTTTCAGCATACTGCCGCACACCGGGCGTCCTGATCTCCATTTGACCGATACCATATCACTATACCAGAAATGCCGCAGACAATGAATACTCATTCATACTCATTGTTTTGCGGCATTCTTTTTATCACAGGCCGTACAGGCATTCATCCAGCCTTGTACAGCCTGTATCCATATTTTAGTGCAGATCCCTTATACAACTCCCTGTGCCATCATCGCATCCACAACTTTTTCAAAGCCTGCGATATTGGCGCCAGCTACGTAGTTGCCTTCCACGCCATAGCGTCTTGCTGCATCATCCGCTTTTGCAAAGATATTCCCCATGATACCCTTCAGCTTTGCGTCCACTTCTTCCGCAGTCCAGGAAAGCCTCTGGCTGTTCTGGCTCATCTCCAGCGCGGAGGTAGCTACGCCGCCTGCGTTGGCAGCCTTACCCGGCATGAACAGCATACCGTTTGCCTGAATGAACTCGGTAGCTTCTCTGGTGGTCGGCATATTGGCGCCTTCTGCCACTGCGAAGCAGCCGTTTGCTTTCAGCGTCTTTGCATCGTCTAAGTTCAGCTCATTCTGGGTAGCACATGGCAGCGCGATATCACAGGGCACCGTCCAGATGCCTCTGCCATCCGTATAGACTGCTCCCGGAACAGCATCCACATACTCTTTGATCCGTCCGCGACGTACTTCCTTGATCTCCTTGACCACATCCAGGTTAATGCCGTCCTTGTCATAGATATAACCGTTGGAGTCGCTCAGCGCCACAACCTTCGCGCCAAGCTGCTGTGCTTTCTCGGTAGCATAGATCGCCACGTTACCAGAACCGGAGATGACAACCGTTTTGCCAGCCAGCTCCTTACCGTTGTGCTTCAACATCTCGTCCAGGATATACACCAGGCCGTAACCGGTAGCCTGGGTCCTCACCAGGGACCCGCCGTAATTTAAGCCCTTGCCGGTCAGAACGCCCTCATACAGGCCGGTCAGACGCTTATACTGTCCGTACAGATATCCGATCTCCCTTGCACCTACACCGATGTCGCCTGCCGGTACATCCTGGTCGGCCCCGATGTATTTGAAAAGCTCCGTCATGAAGCTCTGGCAGAATGCCATCACCTCTCTGTCGGACTTGCCCTTCGGGTCAAAGTTGGAACCGCCCTTACCTCCGCCGATGGGAAGTCCCGTCAGGGAGTTTTTAAATACCTGCTCAAAACCGAGGAATTTTAAAATGCCCTGGTTGACAGACGGATGCAGACGCAGCCCGCCCTTGTACGGTCCGATCGCACTGTTGAACTGCACGCGGTATCCCTTGTTCACCTGTACCTGTCCGTTGTCATCTACCCACGGCACACGGAAGGAAATAATGCGCTCCGGCTCTACAATGCGCTCCAGCAGCGCCATCTTGCGGTATTTCTCCTCATTGGCGTCAATCACCAGCTTTAAGGAATCCAGAACTTCCTTCACTGCCTGATGGAATTCTGCTTCTCCAGGATTCTGCTCTACTACTTTTGCATAGATCTCGTCAACATAAGACATTTTCATAATCCTCCTTATTCTAACATTCTTCTGTTCCTACTCGTGAAACAAAGAGTTCCGCCTGCGGAACTGCCGCGCGGAGCGTTTTTGATCCACAGGACGTCATTTCCTGTGAATTAAAAACAAAAAGACCCTGCCTCTCCTGGCAGAGCCTCATTGCTCTCAACGTATCGTAGAAAATTATAGCAATTTAATGAGCTAAAGTCAATAACTTATTTTTAATGTTTACCACGTTTTTGTCATGACTGGGCGGCGATCTGCTCCGCCAACTCATTTAAATACATCCACCGCTCCATCTTTTCTTCCAGCTGCGCTTCCTTCTCCGCCTTCTCAGCCATGAGCTGGTTCAGCTTCCCATAATTCGTGGCGGACTCTGCTATCTGGTCATCCAGTCCCGCTACTGCATCCTCCAGAGCGGCAATATCAGCCTCTATGGTATCCCACTCCCGCTGTTCCTTATAGGAAAATTTCAGCTTCTTCTGGTGTACACGCCAGTCCTGGGAAGACGCATTCTCACCGGATTCCGCCAGCTCTCCGCTGCCCTTGGCTCCATTTTTGCCGCCGTCCGTCCCCCGCAGGCCGCTGCGGGATGGTCCGCTCTCCGCCGCCTCAGGATGCTTCTGCGAATACGCCACCTGATAGTCCGTAAACCCGCCCTCATACTGGGCCACGGCTCCGCCGCCCTCAAAAGCAAAGATCCGCCTCACCATCCGGTCCAGAAAATACCGGTCATGGGAAACTGCGATAACAATCCCCTGGAAACTGTCAAGATAATCCTCCAGGATCGTCAGCGTCTGGATATCCAGATCATTGGTCGGCTCGTCAAGCAGCAGCACATTGGGCGCGTCCATCAGGATGCGCAGCAGATACAGCCTCCGCTTCTCCCCTCCGGACAGCCTGCTGATCGCAGTATACTGTACGCTGGCCGGAAACAAGAACCGCTCCAGCATCTGGGAGGCGCTGACGCTGCCGTCCCTGGTCTGTACATATTCCGCCACATTCTTAATATAATCGATGACCTTAAGGCTCTCGTCCATGGCCTCATTTTCCTGGGAAAAATACCCCATCTTAACAGTCTGTCCGATGTTGATGATCCCCGAATCCGGCTCCACCCATCCGGCGATCATCTTCATCAGAGTGGATTTCCCGCTGCCGTTCGGACCAATGATCCCAATCCTGTCATTTTTCAGGAAAATATAAGAGAAATCCTTGAGCAGCACCTTGTCCCCATAGGACTTGCAGAGGTTTTCCACCTCCACCGTCGTCCTTCCGAGACGGCTTGAGACAGACTCCAGTTCCACCTGTTTATCAAGCTCCGGCGCATCCATATCCCGCAGCGCCTCATACCGCTGGATATGTGCCTTCTGCTTGGTAGAACGGGCGCGGGCGCCGCGCTGCATCCACTCCAGCTCTGTCTTTAAGATAGACTGGCGCTTCCGCTCCGTCGCCTCCGCCATATCCATCCGCTCTGCTTTAAGCTTAACAAACCCTTCATAATTCGTCTGATAGCTGTACAGCTTTCCCTTGTCCAACTCCACGATCCTGTTGGTCACGCTGTCCAGGAAATACCGGTCATGAGTGATCATAAGCAAAGCTCCCCGGAACTTTTTCAAATAGTCCTCCAGCCAATCCGCCATCTCACTGTCCAAATGGTTGGTCGGCTCGTCCAAGACCAACAGATCTGCGGTGGAAAGCAGTACGCTGGTCAACGCCACCCGCTTCCTCTGTCCTCCCGAAAGCGTCTCTACCTTTGCATCAAAGTCGTAGATACCAAGCTGCGTCAAGATCGTCTTCGCACTTGCCTCCATCTCCTCCCGGGAGGTAAAATGCGGCTCCGCCTGATTGTCCCGCACAATACTGTCAAGCACCGAGTCCCCATCTGTAAACTCCGGGATCTGCGGCAGATACCGGATATAGAGATTCCTTCTGCGCACCACGCTTCCCCCGTCCGGCTCCTCCAGCCCTGCAACGATCTTTAACAGGGTAGATTTCCCCGTACCGTTGATCCCGATCAGGCCGACCTTTTCCCCCTCGTTGAGGCTGAATGCCGTATCATCAAATAACAAACGCTCTGTATATGATTTTGTCAGATGTTCTATCGTAACCAGACTCATATTCCACTCCTGTCCATGTCGTTTTCTTCAGCAGTAATAGTATAACATGATTGTCTGAAAATGAAAAGAAGGCGCTTATTGCTTAATAATATAAACAAATAATGTTATTCATCTTAACAAAATAATGTTTTCACTTTATTTTATTAAGAAATATAGATTTTTTGATATCTATTTACTTTCTTCTGTAAAAGTGATATGTTCCAATTATAGAATACTCTTTTTACAGGAAATCTAAAGATATTGGGAGGCAAAAATTATGCTTACTCGTACCGAGGCCGATTCCATCGGCACCATGGAAGTTCCCGCCAAGGCTTATTACGGAGTCCAGAGCCTGCGTGCAAAACTCAATTTCAACATCACAGGACGCCCTCTTCACCCAGCCTTTATCAATAATCTTGCACGGATCAAAAAGGCGGCGGCCTACACCAATATGGCTGCTCATGTGCTGGATGAGTCCATCGGCCAGGCGATCGTAACTGCCTGCGACGAGATCATTTCCGGCAAGCTGCATCATCAGTTCATCGTAGATGCCATCCAGGGCGGAGCCGGCACCTCCGCCAACATGAATGCCAACGAGGTCATTGCCAACCGCGCCATCGAGCTTCTCGGCGGGACAAAAGGCGACTATTCCATCGTCCATCCCAACGATCATGTGAACATGGCCCAGTCTACCAATGATGTTATCCCCTGTGCCGGCAAACTCACCATCATGGAGCTGATGCCCGGTCTGATCAGCGAATTGGAGCGCCTGCACCGCACCCTGATGGATAAAGCTGTGGAGTTCGACGACGTAGTCAAGATGGGCCGCACTCAGCTTCAGGACGCCGTACCGATCCGTCTCGGACAGTCCTTTGAAGCCTACGCAGCCGTGATCGCCCGCGATATCAAGCGGCTTTCCCAGACAGAAGAGGAACTGCGGCTCTTAAATATCGGTGCGACTGCGGTAGGTACCGCCATTAACGTAAACCCAATTTACCTGTTCCACATTATCAAGAATATCAATCTGGTATGCGGGACCAACTGCGCCCAGGCGGAGGATTTATTTGACGCCACCCAGAACCTGGATGGATTCGTACATACCTCCGGCGCGCTGAAAACCTGTGCAGTGAACCTTTCCAAGATCTGCAACGACCTGCGGCTTTTATCCAGCGGCCCCAGGACTGGTATCGGCGAGATCAATCTACCGCCGAAGCAGAACGGTTCCTCCATCATGCCAGGCAAGATCAATCCAGTCATCCCGGAGGTAGTCAGCCAGGTAGCTTTCCTTGTTATCGGAAACGACATGACCGTCACCATGGCAGCCGAGGCGGGACAGCTGGAGCTTAACGCCTTTGAGCCTGTTGTATTTTACAGTATTTTTGAATCCATCGATACCATGACCGGAGCGATCCGGACCCTGATCGACAACTGTATTTCAGGCATCACCGCAAACCGCAAACGCTGCGAACAGCTGGTGGAATCCAGCGTATCCCTGGCGACAGCCCTCTGTCCTTATATTGGTTACAAAAAATCCGCAGACATTGCCAAGCAGTCACTGGAGACCGGTATTCCAGTGCGGGAACTGGTTATAAGCTCCCATCTGCTGACGGAAGAACAACTGAAACATGGCCTGGACCTCCTTGCCATGACACAGCCAGGACATCAATTCTAATCAGCAGTTCCCTCCATCACTGTCGGTAAATGTGTATTCTTTTATACATATTTACCAAAAATGTCGAAATTTTACCGACAGATGGAGGGAACTTTTATGTATTTTTAATATTTTTATGCTTGTTTTCTTACTTTGACTGTGTTACACTAAACTCATAAAGACATAAAAAGCTTTTACGTCCTTCTGTAACTACCTTGTTTGTTGTACTGTAGGGTATTATCCCGTTTAAGAAGGGGGTCGGGAAGATGATAACCAGACAGATTGATACTTGTCAACGGTACAGTCCAGTACCCATTTCATTTCTCATCAACGCTGCCAATTCCTTTGACTGCGAGATCTATGTCAAATGCGACGACAGTCAGGTGAATGTGAAGTGTTATGATGAGATGATCCGCAACTTACAGACGCGCAGCAAATCGCTGCTATTTTTCTTTGATGGAAGAGATGAGCAGGCTGCACAGCAAAAAATCGAAAGGATTTTTCAGGAATAACCACTATGAATAATCTTGTAGACCACGAAAAAGGACAGCTGGCCGATATTTCATAAATAATATGAAATCAGCCATAACTGTCCTTTTTACATGCATTTTTATAGTTTGTATGCCCGTATATCTCTGCGGCTATCAGTTATCTTCTTCCTGCTTCTCAGATACCGAGAACACATAACGTTTTCTCGCCATCTCATCGCTCTCCAGATACTCATCATAAGACGTGATCTTATCGATCAGCTGTCCATTGACGATCTCCATGATCCGGTTTGCTGTGGTCTGCACGATCTGATGGTCACGGGAGGAGAAGATCAAAACACCCGGGAACTTCACCAGCCCATTGTTCAGCGCAGTGATAGACTCCATATCCAGGTGATCCGTCGGCTCGTCTAACATCAGCACATTGGCGCCGGAGATCATCAGCTTGGAAAGCATACAGCGCACCTTCTCACCACCGGACAGGACCTTTACCTTCTTCACGCCGTCCTCGCCCGCAAACAGCATACGTCCCAGGAAGCCGCGCACATAGGTCGCATCCTTCTCCGGTGAATACTGGGTCAGCCAGTCCACGATCGTATCATCGTTGTTAAACTCCGCGCTGTTGTCCTTCGGGAAGTAGGACTGGGTCGTGGTCAGCCCCCACTTATAGCTTCCTTCATCCGGTTCCATCTCACCGGCCAGGATCTGGAACAGAACCGTCTTGGCACGCTCATTCGGCCCTACCAAAGCCACTTTATCCTCACGGGTCAGCGTAAAGCTGAGACCGTCCAGGATCTTTTCACCATCGATGGTCTTGGACAGGTTATCAACCGTCAATACCTCATTGCCGATCTCACGGGCCGGGCGGAAATCAATGTACGGATATTTACGGCTGGACGGCCTGATGTCATCCAGTTCGATCTTTTCCAGAGCGCGCTTTCTGGAGGTTGCCTGTTTGGATTTGGAAGCGTTGGCAGAGAACCTCTGGATAAACTCCTGCAGCTCCTTGATCTTCTCTTCCTTCTTCCGGTTGGCTTCCTTCATCTGCTTCACCATGAGCTGGCTGGACTCATACCAGAAATCATAGTTACCAGCGTAGAGCTGGATCTTCCCATAGTCGATATCTGCGATATTGGTGCAGACCTTATTGAGGAAATAACGGTCATGGGATACTACGATCACCGTATTCTCAAAGTTGATCAAAAACTCCTCCAGCCATGCGATCGCATCCAGATCCAGGTGGTTCGTCGGCTCGTCGAGAAGCAGGATATCCGGATTGCCGAACAGTGCCTGTGCCAACAATACCTTCACTTTCAGGGCGCCGGTCAGATCTTTCATCAGGGTATAATGATACTCCGTTTCAACACCCAGGCCATTTAACAGGTTCGCCGCGTCAGACTCAGCCTCCCAGCCATTCATCTCCGCGAACTCGCCTTCCAGCTCTGCCGCCTTGATCCCATCCTCATCGGAGAAATCCTCCTTCATATAGATGGCGTCCTTTTCTTTCATAACCTTATACAGTTTCTGGTTGCCCATGATAACCGTATCCAGGACCGGGAATTCATCATATTTAAAATGGTCCTGCTGCAGGAAGGACAGACGCTGCCCCGGCGTGATCACAATATCGCCGTTGGTCGGCTCCAGCTGTCCGGACAAAATCTTTAAAAAAGTAGATTTGCCCGCGCCATTAGCACCGATCATGCCATAGCAGTTCCCCTCCGTAAACTTAATATTAACATCCTCAAACAATGCCTTCTTCCCCAGCCGAAGGGTCACACCATTTGCACTAATCATATTTGAACACCTTTCTTTACCTAAAACCGCCGTTTCGATCATAACGTCAGTAAAAAGGGGACATCGTTTATGTCCCCATCTTTTGCATCATATTCATTTTACAGGAAATTCCTGAATTTGCAAGCCCTTTTGGTGAAATTCCTTGATTTTATGCGATCTGGCGCCATAACGGCAGGTGGTTAGTCCTTCAACAGGGGGACTGGACCCTCTGATTACATAGAAATCCCTGTAAAGGGAAATCTCCGAAAGGAGGGCACGCTTTATGAGTGATTTTGAAATGCTCTCCATCGTACTGAAGATTCTCGGAATCATCATTGCGATACGTCTTGGACTAACCGTCTATCGGCAGCACCTTTTTCATTATTATCTTAACAGATTCCCAGTCTCTGGTCAAATACTCCATTTGCTTTTTGATCAGCCGCTGGTTCCTTTTTATCATTCACATAATCGTTTGCAGTTTTCCTCCACATGTGATATAAATTTCATTAGATTCATCAACAAGATCCACAAAATAATATACATTGGAGACCCGCCATGCGCTATTTAGAAAAACACCCTATGATCATGATTGTCATCGGTATTATCGGCATCTCTTTGTCGGCAATCTTTGTAAAGTACTCTCAGGCTCCATCTGTCGTGACGGCGGCGTACCGCCTGCTCTGGACAGTCCTCTTGATGTCGCCGGTGGTGCTGCTTAAAAAAGACCGCCGGGAAGAGCTGTTTTCCACGGATCGAAAAACCGTGCTGCTCTGCGGGGTCAGCGGTGTTTTCCTGGCGCTGCACTTTGCCATCTGGTTTGAATCCCTAAAACACACCTCTGTCGCCAGTTCCACCACGATCGTCTGCACAGAGGTCATCTGGGTGGCGCTTGGCTTCTGCCTTGTGATGCACGGGCACCTCTCGGCAAAATCCATCCTGGCTATCGCCGTCACGCTGTTTGGAAGCATCATCATTGCCTGGTCCGATTCCTCCTCCGGCGGCAATCATCTCTATGGAGATATCCTGGCGCTGCTGGCCGCCATGGCTGTGGCTGTCTACACCCTGATCGGCAGGGTGGCGCGCACCACCACATCCACGACCATTTATACCTACATTGTATATCTGTGCTCGGCTGTCACCCTGATCGCCATCACCGCCATGCAGGGGCTCTCCCTGACAGGCTATGGAAGCAGCGGGATCATAGTCGGTCTGCTGCTGGCTGTCTTCTCCACGATCCTGGGACACAGTATCTTCAGCTGGTGCTTAAAGTTCCTCTCCCCGGCCTTTGTATCTGCCTCCAAACTGTGCGAGCCGGTCGTCGCCGCTCTGTTTGCCGCAGCCCTGTTCCATGAGATCCCCGGCGTGCTCCAGTTGGTGGGAGGCGCAGTGATCCTGGGCGGAGTCATCTACTATTCGCGGCTGGAGATGAATGCCGCAGATTAAACCGCCTGTGCAGAATGATTCACGGTTATGATTCACAGCTACGATCCACAACAATCCCAAAACAGAAAGGAGTTTTCCACATGAAAGAAATAAAATCCACCGCCATCATCGGTATGGGCGCGCTTGGTATGCTGTATGCAGACAAAATCCTCTCAGCCGCCGGGCCGCAGGCCGTCGCCTTCGTTGCAGAATCCGACCGGATGGAAAAGTATAAAAATATGGCTTTCACAGTCAACGGCCAGCCCATCCAGTTCCCGCTGACCGACCGCTCAGACAGCAAACCTGCCGATCTGGTCATCGTCGCTGTCAAATACAATGCGCTGGCCTCTGCACTGGATACCATGTCTGGCTGCGTAGGGCCTGACACCACCATTATTTCCGTTATGAATGGGATCACCAGTGAAGAGATCATCGGTGACCGGTTCGGCTCCGAAAAAGTGATCCCCTGCATCGCCCAGGGTATGGATGCTGTAAAATTCGGCGGGGATCTGACCTATTCAAAGCCCGGCGAACTGCGGATCGGGATCAGGAATCCGGACAACACATCCTCACAGGCACGGTTAAACGAACTGACCCATTTTCTCGACCAGTGCGGGATTTTATACACCGTAGAAGACGACATACTCTACCGGCTCTGGGGCAAATTCATGCTGAACGTAGGCGTCAATCAGACCTGCATGGCATTTGAAACCAATTACGGCGGTTCTCTCGCTCCCGGCAAAGCTTTCGATACCATGGCAGGCGCCATGCGCGAAGTCATTGCGCTGGCAAACCTGGAAGGAATCCACCTGACGGAAGCTGATCTGGACTCTTATATTGAACTGATCCGCACACTTTCCCCGGAAGGTATGCCATCCATGCGCCAGGACGCCATCTCGCACCGGCTCACAGAGGTAGAGATGTTCTCCGGTACCGTAAAAAACCTCGCATCAAAACACGGACTGGCTGTTCCGGTCAATGACTGGCTGTATAAAAAGATCAAGGAGCTGGAAGCGGCATATTGACAGTGCCGCTTCCAGCTCCTTTTTTAACCTCCCATCGGACAGAACTGGCATCCCGTAGGTGTTGCCGCACAGCCCCCCAGCGCAGTTTCCCGCAGTTCAGCTGGAAGCTTTTTCCCTACCGAATACATGGTATTCATCATCTCATCAAATGGGATCAGCTGAGGAATACCTGCCAATGCCATCTCCGCCGCGATCAGCGCATTGGCTACGCCTGCCGCGTTGCGGTTCTGGCATGGATACTCCACAAGGCCGCCAACCGGATCACAGACCAGACCAAGCATGTTCATCAGGACCGTAGAGGCAGCATCCAGACTCTGCTGCGGGGTGCCTCCCATCAGCTCCACTGCCGCTGAAGCAGCCATGGCGGAAGCCACGCCCACCTCTGCCTGGCAGCCGCCTACCGCCCCCGCCACCGTCGCATTGCGCATGGCGAGATAACCGATCGCGCCTGCATTAAACAGAGCGTCGATCACATTCTTATCCGCAATATCATATTCCTTCTGAAGAGCCAGCAAAAGCCCCGGTACGATCCCCGACGACCCGGCTGTAGGCGCCGCCACGATCAGGCCCATGGAGGAATTGACCTCCAGCACAGCCATCGCATAGGCGATTCCCCTGCCCAGCACAGTACCACAGATATCTTTTCCCTCACTGTGATGTACACTCAGCTTCTTCGCCTCGCCGCCGATCAATCCTCCCATGGATCTACCCGGATTTTTTATTGGTGTGACGGCGGATTCCTTCATGATCTCAAGTACGCGCTCCATCCGGCATTCAATCTTATCAGCCGTAGTCTCCGCCAACTCACATTCCCTCAGTCTCATGACCTCTGATATTTTCAACTGATTCTCGCTGCAGACCTTTATAAGTTCTCTGGCATTCTTAAAATCCATAATCTTCTCTCCTTATCGTACAGAAACATTCTTCCTGTCATCCACTCTAATTCTGAACGATCATCACATCATGTACATTGGGGTTTTCCTTAAGCCTTTCAGCCACATCCACCGGCAGCCGGTCATCCGACTCCACGATCGTATACGCCGTATACCCTTTCGCCTCCCGGAACAGTCTCATAAACGCGATATTTACGTTCCGGTCGCTCAAGCATCTTGTGATATGCGCTACCACGCCAGGCTTGTCCTGATGGATCACGATCGCAGCGCTGTACTCCCCTGTAAAGTCCACCTTGACCTTGTTGATCCGCACGATCCGGACCTTGCCGCCGCCCAGGGACTCACCCCGCACGGTCATAACCTGTCCGGCCTCATTGGTCATCCTGATATCCACCGTATTCGGGTGGATCTCTGTCTCCTCCTCATTTACCGTAAAAGCAAATTCCAGCCCCTGCTCCTTTGCAATCTGGAAAGAATCACGGATCCTGATATCGTCTGTAGAAAATCCCATGATGCCGCCCAGAAGCGCCCGGTCTGTACCGTGTCCCCGGTAAGTTTTTGCAAAAGAACCATACAGCGTAAATTCCACCTTCTTGAGCGGCCCGTTTATCATTTTCTGGGCAAGATACGCGATCACACACGCACCAGCCGTATGGGAACTGGAAGGCCCGATCATATTCGGTCCCAAAACATCAAAAACACTGATAAATGCCATGACAATCCTCCTGTGATGTTTCATAATCATTCTTCTGACGCATCCTCGTTGGGCGCAGCATCTCCTAAAGAGTATTCCCTGTTTTCCAACCTGCATAACAGAGAAAAAGCCTCCCCGCGTGAACACTTGACGCCTTTCTGAATGTATTGTATCATGTCATTATACATAAATCCAATTCAAGTATTTTATAACATGATTGAATATTTTTCATAGGAATTTGAATTATGAACTAACAGAGTCTATACGAATGAGGAGAGTATTTTATGGAGATCCGCCAGCTTATCACCTTTGTCAAAATCGTTCAGATGGAGAGCTTTTCTCAGGCCGCCGCGGATCTGGGTTACTCGCAGTCCGCAGTGACCGTACAGATCCGCCTCCTGGAGGAAGAACTGAACACCCGCCTGTTTGACCGTCTGGGGAAACGGATCTCCCTGACTGCCCAGGGACAGCACTTCCTCACCTACGCTTACAATATCCTCAATGAGGTCAACAGAGCGAAACTGTCCCTTGAAGATGAATCAGAACTGACCAATCCGCTCCATATTGGCACCATAGAATCCCTTTGCTTTTCCAAATTTCCGCCCATCCTTCATTATTTCCGGGAACATCATCCAAAGGTTGCGGTCCGCGTCACCACTGCATCCCCGGAGGAACTGATCGAGATGATGGAACACAACCAGCTTGACCTGATCTACATCCTGGATGAACCGCGCTATAACAATAACTGGCATAAGGCAATGGAATGCAGGGAAGAAGTGGTCTTTGTCTCTTCAACGAGTTTTCCCCTATCGGACAGGAAACATCTTCATCTGGAAGAGCTGTTGAGCGAGCCGTTTTTCCTGACGGAGAAAAATGCCAATTACCGCCGCGCCCTGGACCAGTATCTTGCTTCCAAAGAGATGATCCTCTCTCCCTTCTTAGAGATCAGCAATACAGAATTTATCATAAAAATGATACAGGAAAACCGCGGCCTTTCCCTCCTGCCCCGCTTTGCCGTGGAAGAGAGCGCCGGACAGGATCAGCTCGCAATACTGGATGTGGAAGATTTTCACACCTCCATGTACCGGCAGATCTTCTATCATAAAGATAAATGGAAAACAAAAGAAATGGATGAATTTATCCGTCTGGCAAAAGAAGACATGGGCAAATGACCGATACCGGCCGCCTGCCCATGTCTATGATGTAAAACCATTATCGTTCCGTAGATACAGGACTCAGCCGCCCAGCATGGCTCCGTAACGCCCAAGAAAACTCCTGGTCCGCTCATTGTTGGAGGAAAACACCATATCCGGAGTCCCTTCCTCCACGATCACACCATCTGCCATAAAGATCACCCGGTCGGAAATATCCCTGGCAAATGCCATCTCATGCGTCACGATCACCATAGCAATATGAAGGTCCGCCAGGGACTTGATGACCTTTAATACTTCCCCGGTCAATTCCGGGTCCAGCGCCGAGGTCGGTTCGTCAAAAAACAGGATCTTGGGATTTAACGCCAGCGCTCTTGCGATCGCCACACGCTGGCACTGCCCGCCTGATAACTGACATGGATAGGCGTCCGCCCTGTCCTCCAGCCCCATCTTCTTAAGCAGCTCCATAGCGCTCTGGCGCACCTCCTCCCGGTCACGCTTCTGAACGGTAACCGGTGCATCCATAATATTCTTTAAAACAGAAAAATGTGGGAACAGGTTAAAATTCTGAAAAACAAGCCCATAATTCTCCTGAATCTTCCGAAGCTTCTGCTTCGGTGCATAAACCGTCTGTTCCTGCTCATTATTCCATGCCGCCCGCTCTCCCAGGTAGATCAGTTCCCCGCTGTCCATGGTCTCCAGCATGGTTGCACATCTTAGCAGCGTGGACTTGCCGGAACCGGACGGGCCAATGACCGATACGATCTCTCCCTCTTCCACATGGAGAGAAATATCCTGGATGACTGCAAGTCCGCCAAAGGACTTTTTTACATGATTCATTTCCAGTAGATTCATCATATTCCTCCCAATTTACTGATAGTAAGAAAGCTTCTTCTCGGCATGCTCCATCCCCACTGCCACAAGCAGGTTGAAGATGTAATAGAACAGCCCCGCCGCCACGAACGGCATCATGCTGGTCTGTGAAGACGCCAGCGCTTTTGCTATGGTAAACATCTCCAGAACACTGATGGTGAAGGCCAGGGACGTATCCTTGACCAGAGTGATCACCTCATTGGTGATAGAAGGCAGGATCCGCTTGATCACCTGGGGCAGAATGATCCTGAAAAAAGTCTGCGGCTTGCTGTAGCCCAGCATTTTAGCCGCTTCATACTGTCCCGCAGGCATCGACTGGATACCGCCGCGGTATATCTCCGCAAAATAAGCCGCATAGTTGATCACAAAGCCTATGAACGCAGCCCACAGGCGGTAGTTGTTATTCTTGATCCGGATGCCGAACAGATAGTAAGGCCCAAAATAAACCACCATGAGCTGGAGCATCAGAGGCGTGCCGCGCATAATCGAAATATACGCCTTCACGATCCCCTGAAGCAGCTTATTCTTTGACATCCTTCCAAAAGCCACAACCAGTCCAAGAGGCAGGGAAAATATCAATGTCACCAAAAATATCTGTATGCTGACGAACATGCCCTCTGCCAGCTGTGCTATCATCGTACCAATCTGCATAATCCCTGCTCCTTTTTCCGTGTTTCCTTATCTTTTTCCTGTGTTTATTATTTCCCGATCGTCGTAACGTCGCGGCCGAACCATTCTGTGGAGATCTTCTCTAATGTACCGTCCGCAGCCATCTCCTCCAAAGTGCTCTGAACCTTATTCCTCAAGTCCTCATTGCCAAGCTTAAAGCCGATCCCGTATTCCTCGGAAGCCAGAGTGTCCTCCAGGATCACATATTTGTCATCCTCTCCCCTCTGCTCGATCTGATAGCCTGCAACGATCACATCCATGGCAATGGCGTCCACAGCGCCCATCTCCAGATCCATAAATGCCGTATTGTAGTCAGGTGTTGTCTGAAGGGTACCAAAGGTCCCTGCCAGCTCTGTATTGTCTTTTAAAGCCGCCTCAGCGGAAGAATCAGCCTGAACCTCAACTACTTTACCCGCCAGGTCCTCAAAGCCCGCAATGCCTGAATCTGCGGCTACTACGAATACCTGGCTGTTGTCCATATACGGCTCACTCCAGGTGTAGGCATCCTCACGTCCATTCATGGTAAAACCGTTCCAGATACAGTCAATGGTCCCGGAACTCAATTCCATATCCTTTGCATCCCATGCGATCGGCTGCGGCACAAATTCCAGTCCCAGACGCGTTGCCACTTCCTCTGCCAGAGCCAGATCAAAACCGGTATATTCTCCGTCATCTCCCTTAAATCCCATCGGCGGGAAATCCTGGTCAAACCCTACGGTAAAGGTTCCGCCTGCCGCGGTATCAGAAGCCTCTGCTTCACTGGCTGCTTCTGTTTTATCTGACGCATCCTCTGCTGCAGTACTGTCTGCCGCCGCAGATACTGCTGCCGTGGTCTCTTTTGCCGCTGTGGCCGCATCCGCACCACCGCCGCAGCCTGCAAGGCTCAGCGCCATCGTTCCTGCCATCAATAAACTCATCGCTCTTTTTTTCATAATATTCTTCCTCCTCTTTTTCGCGGTTTCCCGGCTTTCCTGCCTCACCCGCGACACGTTACCATATTAGCATACTAAAGCGAATCTGTCTATCATTTTTTCATTGGACCAATATAAAGAGTCTTTCCCAGAGATCGCAATAATTTCAGTACGGTATCCAGTGTTGGATTCGTATTCCCTTTTTCTGTTCAACGTTAATCTTTCCCCCACATTCCACAGCATACAAAACATTCTGTACACCAACCAGAAAATCAGTATTCTCACGTACCATATTTGGTAGTATAATGAAATTTATAAACCCTGGGAAGTCACAGAAAAAGGGAGGATAACACCCATGAAAGAAATATGTTTTATCGCCCCATACATCCAACTATACAATATGGTCCAGGAAATGATTTCTGCCGATGTGCGTTACAGCAATGTCTCTGTGGTTCTGGGTGATCTGGAGGGCGGAGTTGAACAGGCATACCGGGCGTTGGAATCCGGCACGGATATTTTGATTTCCAGAGGCGGCACCTACACCATGATCCATGAGCAGGTAAAGGACGCCAACATTTATGAGCTGAAGATCAGCGCGCTGGATATTATGAACAGCTTAAAACACGTACTGAACCGCAACGAGGAGATTGCCATCATTGGTTACTACAATATTATTTACGGTTATGACATCTTGTCTGAACTCAAAGGAATCCAACTGCGCTCCATTTCCATAAATGATCTGGAACCCGTGGAAGATAAGATCCGTGCCTGCGCCGCAGAGGGTATCAAATCCTTTATCGGTGACACGATCGTGAACCGCGAGTGCAAAAAACTGGGCTATGAATGCTATATGATCGAGAGCAGCATCGATTCCGTCAAGATGATCATCGAACAGGCCCAGGAATCGCTTACCTACAGTAAAGAGATATTGGAGCAGAACCGCCGCTACCGCGCTCTGATGGACAACGTCCATGAAGGCGTCATTGCCACGGATGAAACAGGAGCCATCCGCGCCTGCAATAAAGCTGCGGAAGAAATCCTTGGCATCTCGAAGGAACGGGTCATTGGAAAAAAGCTGGATGAACTGGAATATGGAGAATCCATTCTTGCAGCTGTAAAAGAAGAAACCCTGATCATCGATGAGATCCGCGAGATCGGACAATTCAAGGTAACCTTCAGCAGTATTCCCATAGTTATCCGAGGATCCTATACCGGGTCTATCGTGGCATTTCAGGATATAAAAAGCTGCAGACTTACGAGACGAAGATCCGCTCCCAGCTTTTCCAAAAAGGCTTCCGGGCCAAGTACACGTTCCATTCCATCATCCACCAGAGCAATATCATGAGCCGCTGTATTGAGATCGCACAGAAATACAGTCAGTATGACTCTTCTATCCTGATAGAAGGCGAATCCGGTGTTGGAAAAGAACTTTTTGCACAGAGCATCCACAACGCCAGCGCACGGAAAAACAAACCGTTTGTCGCCGTAAACTGTGCAGCCCTGTCAAAATCCCTGATAGAAAGTGAACTGTTCGGCTACGCCGAGGGCGCTTTCACAGGTGCACGAAAAGGCGGCAAGGAAGGCATGTTTGAGCTTGCCCACCGCGGCACCATATTTTTAGATGAGATCAGTGAACTGCCTCTGGATGTGCAGGGTCAGCTGCTCCGGGTATTACAGGAACGCGAGGTGATCCGTATTGGTGACAGCAAGGTTACGCCTCTTGACATCAGGATCATCTGCGCCACCAATAAAAACCTGAACCAGATGGTAAAAGAAGGCGCCTTCCGGCAGGACCTGCTTTACCGCATCAATACCCTGCGCCTGACTATACCCAAACTGAATGAACGGCGTGAAGACGTAAAAATCCTTGCCGAGATGTTTGTCAAACATTTTGCTGAAAAATACGGTAAAGATGTTTTTCGTATCTCCCCGGCCGCCCTCCACTATCTTGCCCAGTATGATTTCAGAGGAAATGTCCGTGAACTGCGTGGAATGATAGAACGTGCCGTGATCCTGACAGAGACCCGCACCATTACAGAAGACGAGTTAAACCTGGATCTGAGCCGTCTGGAGGCCGCACCCCAGACGCCCTCATTCGATCCGCAGGATTCCTATACCCTGTCATTAAAAGAGGTTGAAACACAATATATACAAAAGATCTGGAACCAGGAAGAGAACTCTGTTGCAAAAACCTGTGATATCCTGAAGATCAACCGCACCACCTTATGGCGAAAACTGAAGGAGATCAACACAACGTTGTAATAAACATCTGTGTTGTATTTTGCATCCTTCTTTTGTTTCAAACTTCAACTGGCTATCTCATAATTTTATAGTTTATGTCCTGTTTCCATTCATTTTAGGTTGGCATGGTTTTTGCTTTATTATTAAGTATCAACCAATGAATAGAAAGGAGAAGCTATTTTATGAAGATTTTAAAAACTGTCCAAAAGGTTCCCGGAGGCATGATGGTCGTTCCGCTGTTATTAGGAGCCACGATCAACACATTCGCACCACAGGCATTGGAAATTGGGGGATTTACCACTGCTCTGTTTAAAAATGGCGCGTCTGCCCTGATCGGTTTATTCATGCTGTGCAACGGCGCCATGATCAATGTGAGACAGGCAGGCAAACCTCTGTATAAAGGGGCTGTTCTGACTCTGGTGAAATTCATTCTCGGAGCATTCATCGGATGGGGTGTCAGCACCATATTTGGTCCCGCCGGAATCATCGGGATCACGCCGCTTGCCATCATCGCCGCCATGACCAATTCAAACGGCGGACTCTATGCCGCTCTGGCCGGAGAATACGGGGATTCCAGCGACGTTGGCGCTCTGTCTGTCCTGGCCATCAACGACGGCCCGTTTTTAACCATGGTGGCTTTCGGTGCAACCGGGCTTGCCAATATCCCGTTCATGTCCCTGGTGGCCTGTATCGTCCCCCTGATCATTGGCTTTATTCTTGGTAACCTGGACGAAGACTGCAGGAATTTCTTTTCCTCCCAGTCCTCCATCCTGATTCCTTTCTTTGCATTCCCTTTGGGAGCCTCACTTGACTTCAAGACCATTATCAGCGCCGGTATCCCTGGACTGATCCTGGGCGTAAGCGTCACCCTGATCACCGGGCTGGCTGCCTACTTTGCTTCACGGGTCTATGGAAAGAAACGGAATCCTGCCGCCGCTGCAGTCGGGACCACTGCCGGCAACGCAGTTGCCACTCCGGAAGCTCTTGCCATGAGTGATGCATCCCTGGCTCCCTTTGTTCCTGCAGCCACCGCACAGGTTGCCGCATCCGTGATCGTGACTGCCGTGCTCTGCCCGGTCATCACCTCTTTCCTTGCAAAGAAAAACGGCAGGGTAAAAGAAACGGAGGAATAGGCTATGAGCGATCTTAAGAATATATTTCATAACTGCCTTGACGTTATAGTAGAAAATGATATCTATTTCCCCGTCCGCTTTACCGATAAACTGTTCCGGTTTTATGAGTCTACCGGAGTTGCACAGTTCCCGGAGCGTGCAGTCCAGACCGCCGGAATCACTATGGAATTTTGCACATCACAGGAAGAGATCGGCTTTACCTTTTTCTTCACCTGCTTTGCAAGAGACTGGATCACCTTCGATGTTTATGAAAATGATATTTTTATGGAAACCGTACATTTTGAAGACCGCGCCTTAAAAGCCCGCTTCCGCTATAAAAAGAGAAATGCCGGACAGACCAGGATCGTTATCTACATGCCTGCTACAGCAGACACCCATTTTACAGACTTTGATCTGGGAGATTACCATCCTGTACAGGCTCCTGCAAGAAAATATCTCGCCCTGGGCTGTTCCATCACACAGGGTATGGAAGCAGTATCTCCCTCCATTACCTATACCAATATCGTAAAACGCCATTACAACGCCCAGATCTTAAACCTTGGCATCGGTGGATTTTATTATGATCCGGACTCTTTAGATGAAGAACTGCCCTATGACCCGGACATCATCACCGTAGCCTATGGTACCAATGACGCAGCCAGTAACGCCAGCGTCGGAGAGATCTCTGCAAAAACCTCCGGTTATTTGGAAAAACTGAGATCCATCTACCCCGGCAAGACTGTCCACGTCATTACCCCCGTATGGAGGAAAGAGTGGGATGACGATCCTTCCTTCTTAAAAAAAGCTTCTGAAATACAGGATATGATCGTAAAAGAAGCCTCCAGACAACAGTTTCATGTGATTGACGGGAGACCGACAATCCCCCACAGTCCTGCATTTTATAAAGACGGTTTTCTGCATCCCAATGATCTCGGATTTGCATTATATGGCCTTTACGTGATCAAAAATATGAAAGTTGACCAGGTGACATCATGAACAAGACATTTTTTATCATTGCAGACGATTTTACCGGAGCAAATGATTCCGGAGTCCAGATTGCCAAACAGGGCATTACAACTCATGTGGTACTGGATGCAAAAGGAATCCGGACAGACGGTTCTTCCTATGTCCTTGATACGGAATCCAGGAATATTGACAGCGGACTGGCAAAGGAAAAGGTGCGTACTCAATTAGAATATGCCAAAGATTTTCCTTTTGACCATATCATGAAGAAACTGGACTCCACGCTCCGGGGAAATGTGGCAGAAGAATTGAAAGCTGCGGACGAAATACTGCAGCCCGACTTAATCATTTTTGCACCTGCATTCCCGGAAATCGGACGTACTACAAAAAATGGCATCCATATGCTGAACGGCGTCCCGATCCACGAGACAGAGATCGCACGGGACCCTATCAAGCCTGTGACCAACGATTCTCTGTCAGTCATGCTGAAAACCTGCTTCTCCTCCCCTGTTTATTCCTGTGGGCTGGAAGAACTGCGTTGTGGACAGCTGTCGTCCGACAAAGCCCATATTTACTGCTTTGATATTGAAACCAGAGAAGATCTGGATATGCTGGTCTCTATGGTCCTGAAATGGGATAAAAAAGTATTATGGGCCGGAAGCGCAGGAATTGCCGGGAGTCTGTTAAAGCAGACCGTCAAACGCCATCCTGTTCTGGCTGCTGTGGGAAGTATCAGTGACGTCTCCAGAGAACAGGTCCTGGAATGTGAAAAACAAAATTACCCTGTAATATCCATAGATATTGCCTGCATATTAAATGGGTCTTCCTGGGAATCTTACGCACAAAAAACCATTGACCTGCTGCAGCAAGGTCGCGATGTGGTTATTGCCACCGCCTACGATCGTGCCGATTATGAAAATGCCATACAGGTCGGTCAAGACATCTGCCACATGACTAAGGAAGATGTAAGCCGTTTTACACAGGAAATTCTGGCTAAGATCATTCTCTTTGTGGGAACGCATACTTCCCTGGGCGGTCTGTTCCTTACCGGAGGCGACACTGCGATCGGATTGATCCATCTTTCCGGCGCATTTGGTTCTACGATCAAACAGGAGATCACAACCGGAGTCCCCCTGATGCTGATCAACGGCGGCACTTTTCATGGACTTCCGATTGTTACAAAGGCCGGTGCCTTTGGAACCAGGGATACGATCATACAATGTATACAGCGACTTAAGGAGGTTTGATATTATGGGATATTTGGGAATAACCATGGGCGACCCGGCAGGCGTCGGGGCTGAAATTGTACTGAAAGCCATGCATACCGATGCAGAGTGCAGAAAAAACGGGATCATTTTCGGAAGCAGGGCTGTGACGGAGTATTATAACCATCTGTTGGGTTACGGTTACCAGATTAAAGAGATAAAAGCCATTGAAGATTTTGATCCCAACTGCATCAATGTTGTAGATCCGGAACCTGTCTCTATGGAAAAATTCAATATCGGTCAGGTATCCTCTGTCTGCGGACATGCTGCGTTTGTCTATGTTAAAACAGCCATAGACTGGGCCATTTCCAAAAAAATTGACGCGGTAGTGACCGCTCCACTGAATAAAGAGGCCCTTCACCTTGCCGGTCATCTCTACGATGGTCATACGGAGATCTTCAATGATTTTGCAGGGACCGGACGATATGCCATGCTCTTGTGGAGTGATAAGATGAAGGTCATCCATGTAACTACACACGTTGCCATGCGGGAGGCATGCAACCGTATCAAAAAACCCCGCGTAGAGGAAGTGATCCGTCTTGCAGACGAAACCTTAAAACAGGCAGGCTATTCTTCTCCCCGGATTGCTGTCGCTGGACTGAACCCACACAGTGGTGAAAATGGGATTTTCGGCAGGGAGGAGATCGATGAGATCGAGCCAGCTGTCCGCTGCTGTGCCGCCGATGGGATCCAGGTGGAAGGCCCCATCCCGCCGGATACGGTTTTCTTAAAAATGTATCAGGGAAAATATGATATCGTGGTCGCCATGTATCACGACCAGGGGCATATCCCCTTAAAGCTTCTCGCCTTTGACGACGGAGTGAACATGACCGTGGGCTTGTCCATCATACGTACCTCTGTAGACCATGGAACGGCATTTGATATTGCCGGGAAAGGAATAGCCAATCCCACCAGTATGCTGGCTGCGATCCATGCTGCCCGCAGGTTTCAAAAATAATGCCATAGTATCTTAATCGTGCGCCATGCAAAAAGAGTGTGTGCCATGAAGCCACCAGCTTCTGTCACACACTCTTTTTGCAACACATCACATGAAAGATTTATCGATATTTATTTCCCGTAATAAGCTCTTAAATACATATCCTTGATCTCGCTCATCAGCGGATATCTCGGGTTGGCGCCGGTGCACTGGTCATCAAAGGCCTGCTCCACCATAGCATCCAGCGTATCCAGAAAATACTTTTCATCTACGCCGTACTCAGCAATTGTCTTCTTGATGCCTACGGTCGCCTTCAGCTCCTCGATCTTGTCGATCAGCTTCTTCACAGCCTCCTCATCATTCTTCGCCTGAATGCCCACGAAACGTGCACACTCTGCGTATCTTGCCATGGTGTGCGGATACTCATACTGCGGGAAGGTACCCATCTTGGTCGGAACCTCCGCAGAGTTGAACTCCACTACCAGGGAGATCAAAAGCGCGTTGGCAACACCGTGCGGGATGTGATGGAACGCACCCAGCTTGTGGGCCATGGAGTGACATACGCCCAGGAATGCATTGTTGAATGCCATACCTGCCATGCAGGAAGCGTCTGCCATCTTGCATCTTGCCTCAACATCATTGCCGTTTGCATAAGCTCTCGGCAGATAATCGAATACGCCCTTCATAGCTTTCAGCGCCAGACCATCCGTATAATCAGAAGCCATCACAGAAGCATATGCCTCAAGTGCATGAGTCAGTACGTCAACACCGGATGCGCTGGTTAAGCCCTTCGGCTGGCTCATCATATTGTCAGCATCTACGATGGACATCTTCGGCATCAGCTCATAGTCAGCCAGCGGATATTTTACGCCGGTCTCCTGATCGGTGATAACTGCGAAAGAAGTCACCTCGGAACCTGTACCGGAGGAAGTCGGGATCGCTACAAAGTAAGCTTTCTCGCCCATCTTCGGGAAGGTGTAAACACGTTTCCGGATATCCATGAAACGCATAGCCATATCCTGGAAATCTACTTCCGGATGCTCGTACATTACCCACATGATCTTACCTGCATCCATTGCAGAACCGCCGCCAAGCGCGATGATCACATCCGGCTGGAAGGCTGCCATAGCCTTAGCGCCTGCCTGTGCATTGGCCAGGGTCGGATCCGGCTGGACATCAGAGAAGCACTGGTAAACAATTCCCATCTCATTCAGCTTGTCAGTGATCGGTTTGGTATATCCATTCATATATAAGAAGGAGTCGGTTACGATAAATGCTCTCTTCTTGCCAAGCACATCCTTCAGCTCGCTGAGTGCCACCGGCATACAGCCCTTCTTGAAATAAACCTTCTCAGGTGCTCTGAACCACAGCATGTTCTCTCTCCTCTCAGCCACAGTCTTAATGTTCAGCAGATGCTTCACGCCTACGTTCTCGGATACGGAGTTGCCGCCCCAGGAACCGCAGCCCAGCGTAAGAGAAGGAGTCAGTTTAAAGTTGTAGATATCACCGATACCGCCATGAGAAGAAGGTGTATTGATCAGGATACGGCAGGTCTTCATGGCAGCTGCATGCTTCAGGATCTTCTCTTCCTCGTTCACATTCACATACAGAGACGCCGTATGGCCATATCCGCCGTCAGCAACAAGCTGCTCTGCTTTTGCCAGCGCGTCATCAAAATCCTTCGCCTTGTACATAGCCAGTACCGGAGACAGCTTCTCGTGAGCAAACTCCTCGCTGATATCTACAGACTCAACTTCACCGATCAGGATCTTGGCAGTCTCCGGAACCTCAACGCCGGACAGCTGTGCGATCTTATAAGCGCTCTGTCCAACGATCTTTGCATTCAGTGCGCCGTTGATGATGATGGTCTTTCTTACCTTATCCAGCTCTTCCCCTTTCAGGAAATAGCATCCACGGTCTGCAAATTCTTTTCTTACTGCATTGTAAACCGGCTCCACAACCGTTACAGACTGCTCAGACGCACAGATCATGCCGTTATCAAAGGTCTTGGAATGGATGATGGAGTTTACTGCCAGCTTGATATCCGCCGTGTCATCAATGATGACCGGGGTATTGCCTGCGCCTACGCCAAGTGCCGGTTTTCCGGAGGAGTATGCCGCCTTAACCATGCCAGGACCGCCTGTAGCCAGGATGATATCGGCATCCTTCATGACCGTGTTGGTCAGCTCCAGAGACGGTACATCGATCCATCCGATGATCCCTTCCGGTGCTCCTGCCTTAACAGCTGCATCCAGAACTACCTTTGCTGCTGCGATCGTGGAATTCTTCGCACGGGGATGTGGGGAAATGATGATCGCATTCCTGGTCTTTAAAGAGATCAGCGTTTTAAAGATCGCGGTGGAAGTCGGGTTGGTGGTCGGAATAACTGCCGCTACCAGTCCGATCGGTTCTGCAATCTTCCTGATCCCGTATGCCTTATCTTCCTCAACCACGCCGCAGGTCTTTGTCTCTTTATATGTATTGTAGATATATTCTGCTGCGTAGTTGTTCTTGATAACCTTATCCTCGACAACACCCATTCCAGTCTCTTCCACAGCCATCTTTGCCAGTGGAAGTCTCATCTTATTGGCAGCAGATGCAGCTTCGTAGAAAATCTTGTCTACCTGCTCCTGGGTGAACGTTGCAAAAACCTTCTGCGCTTCGCGCATCGCCCTCATCTTGGCTTCCAAAGCTTCTACATTGTCGATTACTCCCGTAACCATGGTTTCTTCTTTCTTTGCCATTACTCTCTCTCCTTCATGTGATATGGGTTTATATTATCGATATTTTTTTAACAATCTTAATGCTAACTGCATTATACTAATTTGTTAAATAATTGTCAATATAATAAGTTATAATTTTTTTGATTTTTAACAAAAAAATATCAACAAAATAAACAGAACAGGAGTTCCCTCTCAAAATCAGCCTCAAATAGAAAAAATCCAGCCGGATCATATACAAAATATATGACCCAACCGGATCTCCTCTACATCCGCTCTTCTATTTATTTACTCATCTGGATCCAGTTTATCAAATATATCTGAATCATAGAACTCGCGGATTGTTATGCCAAGTCCGTCAGCAATCTTATTAATATTTACGATACCGGGATTCTTACTTTTTCCGTTTACAATACTCTTATAAGTTGACGCCGGCATTCCTGCTTTATAAGTGACAGAATATCCACTTAAATTCTTTTGCTTACACAATTCGGCAATCCTATAGCTGGTAGCTTCACAAATCGTCATAACAACCCTCCTTTTTGGATAAGTTTAGTCGAATTTTGGTTCAATATAGGGCGATAAAGTATTCCGTAAGCTATAGATTACCAGATATTTCTATTTTTTTAAAAGTGATATAACTGGAGCATACTGTTTTTTCCAATGAAAAAGACCAGATGATTTTCATAAATAACAAAATCATCTGGTCTTTCTATTATAAATAAATTGATCTTATTGACTCTTTTCCTTATAACCCAGCGCCTGCTCCAGCGCTACCTTCTCCTCATTGCCCAGAAGCACGTCGGTCTGCCCGCGATCCACTTCTTTTAAATAGAGGTAACAGCCTTCCCGGCTGTGAACTGAGTTGATGACAAAACCTGTATTTGTATAATCCAGCAATGCAAGAGCAAAACTCAAATTGCCTCCCATTCCTTTAAATGCATTATACTTCACCACGCCTACCTTCTGGAACGCTGCACGGCTGTTTTTATTGGCAATACGGATAGAATCCTTATTGGCCCGATCCTGTGACTTCAGCTCCACAATCTCTTCCATCTGATGGATGATCATCGCCTCCATACTTTCTGCATCTTTTCCCCGCATAAAATAGTCATAACGGCGATATAATTTTCTCATCTTAATGATACATATGATGACGGCAATTAACAGTATAAAGGTCAAAACTGCCTGTGCAATGATGATATAGATTGGATCAAATCCAAGGTTATTTATGATACTTCCTTCCATCTTGTACTTCACTCCTGTCCTTTGTGTATCTTACCGGATGGATTCGATCAACTCGACGATCCGCTCCAATTCTGACTCCGAATAATATTCTATTTCGATTCTGCCCTTATTCTTGTCTTTCCTGCTGATATTTACCTTTGTTCCCATAGCTGTCTTCATGCGTTCTTCCAGATCGCGGAAAATCAGCTCCAGCGCTTCATCATTCGGTTTCTTTTTCTTCTCTTTTTTCTCTTTTCCAAGAAGCTTGACCGCTTTCTCCACTTCACGCACACTCAGCCGGTTCTGCTCAATCTTCTGGGCAAGTTCTAACTGGAGCTTTGGATCTTCCACTCCGAGCAGCGCCCTTGCGTGTCCGCTGGTAATACGGTTTTCCACCAACATCTGCCGAACTTCCGGCGTCAGATTCAAAAGACGCATACTGTTGGTGATTGTGGACCGGTTTTTAGAAACCCGCTCCGCGATCTCCTCCTGTTTCAGCTGAAACTCCTGCATCAGACGCTGATAAGCCAGCGCTTCCTCAATCGGGTTTAAATCTTCTCGCTGGACATTCTCAATCAGCGCAATCTCCATAGCCTGCTGAGGGCTGTATTCCCGGATCACAACCGGTACTTCCTTTAAGCCCGCCAGCTTTGCTGCCCTCCATCGGCGTTCGCCAGCTACAATCTCAAATCCGCTTTCCTTTTTCTGTACCAATAATGGCTGCAATACCCCATATTTCTTAATGGAGTCCGCCAACTCCTGAAGCTGTTCCTCATTAAAATCTTTCCGTGGCTGATCCCGGTTTGGTTCAATCTTGGAAAGCTTTACGGTGATCTCTTTTTGTTCCTCTGTTTTCTCAGCTTTAGCAGTTTTAACACTGCTTCCTGAGGTTTTATTTTTATTAATTGCCGTGTTTTCTTTGTCTGTGTTTTCTACTGCTGGAGCAGACTCTGACAAACTATGTTCTGCCCGGCGTTCTTTCACAACTTCTTCGACAGTTTCTTCACCAAAAAAGGCTCCCAGCCCTCTACCCAGTCCTCTTTTCGCTTTTGTCATGACACTTCTCCCCTGCTTATCACTTCCGCCGCAAGCATACGATAGCTTTCCGCTCCCGTTGAACGGCTGTCATAAAGATTGATCGGCATTCCATGGCTTGGCGCCTCTGCCAGACGTACATTTCTCGGTATAATCGTCTTGTAAATGGTTTTATTCAGGTGGCTTTTTACGTTTTCTACTACTTCCAATGAAAGATTTGTCCTGGCATCATACATCGTGAATACCACACCCTCCAACTCCAGCTTTTTATTCAGCTTTTTCTTGACCAGTTCCACAGTCTGAAGGATCTGGCTCAATCCCTCCAGCGCATAATACTCGCACTGGATCGGTACCAAAACTGTATCCGAGGCCGTCAAAGCATTGATCGTCAGCAGACTCAGGGACGGAGGACAGTCAATGATAATAAAATCATAATCCTTTTCTATCTTCACCAACTCTTTTTTTAATAGAGCTTCCTTCTCAGGCTCGTCCAAAAGTTCAATCTCCGCACCCGCCAGATTTACATCAGAAGGCAGTACATCCAGATTCTCCTGAACTTCCCTGATAATGCATTCTTCCAACTGGCATTCTCCCATGAGAAGTTCGTATACAGTTTTATCCATGTATCCTTTTTCAAAACCAAGGCCGCTGGTGGCATTTCCCTGTGGATCAAAGTCCACTGTGAGGACTTTCTGGCCGGCTTCTGCCAGGCAGGCAGACAGATTGATGGCTGTAGTTGTCTTGCCCACACCGCCTTTTTGGTTTGCAATCGCTATTATTCTTCCCATATCTTATCCTTTTATTTGAAATACTGTTACAAATTTGTTACGCATGTCGGTTTTTAGTATATCACAATTCTTTATGTTTTCCTATGTTTATTATCAAATAATCTTTTATAAATTTGATTGACGGCTATTTTTACAACAATCCTGATTTTCGTTGTATAAGATTTCATTTTGTATTATACTAATTATAGTAGAAATACTGTAAGGAGGTATCTATGAAAGCAAAGAACAAATTACTTACATTGCTTATTTTGTCAGCCGGGGCCACTGCTGCTACTGCTGCGATCAACAAGTTTATTAAAGTCACTGCCACCTCCCGAAATCTTTTATCGGAACCCCAATCCCTGTGTTACAAATGGAGATTGGGCAATATTCATTATACTAAAACCGGATCAGGGAAGCCGTTACTTTTGATACATGACTTAAATTCTGCCTCCAGCGGATATGAATGGAGTCAGCTGATTCCCTGCCTTCAGGAGGAGTATATGGTCTATACGATCGATCTGCTTGGCTGTGGACGGTCTGAAAAACTCAATATGACTTATACCAATTATTTGTATGTCCAGTTGATTTCTGATTTTATCAAATCAGAGATTGGTCACCGTGTAAATGTCATTGCAACGGGAGAAGCCGCTTCTATCCCGGTGATGGCTTGCGCGAACAATCCGGAACTGTTTGATCAGCTTATGTTTATCAATCCGCTGAGTCTCCTGGATTTCAGTCAGTTTCCTGGCAAAACAGCCCGGATGTATAAGTTCATTTTGGACATACCTGTACTTGGAACTCTGCTCTATCATATCGCAAGCAGTAAACGTACACTTACACAGGAATTTGCTGTTCAAGGTTTTTACAATCCTTATCTGGTGAAGAGCTCTATTATAGATTCCTATTATGAGTCTGCTCATTTGGGTAACTCACCAAAGTCTATTTACGCAAGTGTAAAATGTAACTACACTAAGTGTAATATTGTGAACGCGTTAAAAAAGATTGATAACAGTATCTACTTGATCGGCGGCGCTGGAATAGAAAATATTGTAAACAGGCTGGATGAGTATAAGATATACAACTCTGCTATAGAGTCTGCGCTTATCCCTAATACAAAAGGACTCCCACAACTGGAGGCCCCCTCCGCACTGCATGATCTGATTAAAACCTACTTTAACTGATTAAATGTTTCACGTGAAACATTGGACTGTTAATTGACAATTATAAGTTTTATATTACTTTTACTTTATAATTTGAAATTTATGTTGACACGTACAGCATAAGTATTATTTTATATATATGGTTTATATGAAATGAAAGTTTTATTAGATACTATTTTCTTGTAAAACATAAATCGGCACTTTTTATTCACATTTATAGATTGAGTTGTAATTTTTCATTTGACACCTGTATTTTTCAAGAAAATATAAATCATGATTTAAAATATATATGTTTCACGTGAAACATAATTTCCGACCTTTTTTTATTAATTTAGTAGGTTATATAAATAGGAAATTGATATTTTAATTTATGTAAAATGCTAATAAAACTTGATATTTTATTGTTTCACGTGAAACATAAATTATTATTGTTAATTATATTCTATACGGAAGTTGTATTTCTATTGAAAATTTTATTTACACTAATTATAGACTAAAAATACAAAACAAAAATTTTAAACTAAAATAACTACTATCACTAAATCAACATAAAATTATAATGTTTCACGTGAAACATTATAATTTTATGTTATAATAATACCAGTCGATTTAATTTGACACCACTAGCTGATATTATATATTTTTTTATAATATCCACAAAATATCAAAGGAGAACATACATGATTAAATTTAACCATTTCAACTTCAATGTACTCAATCTTGAAAAAAGCCTGAAATTCTATAAGGATACTCTGAATTTAGAACCAATACGGGAAAAGACTGCCAGTGACGGTTCTTTTAAGCTTGTATATCTTGGAGACGGTTCAAGTGACTTTTCGCTGGAACTCACCTGGCTTCGTGACCGGACAGAACCGTACAATCTCGGTGAATGTGAATTTCACCTTGCCTTTATAACGGATGAATTTGAAAAACTGCATCAGCAACACAAAGACCAGGGTGTTATTTGTTATGAAAATGAATCTATGGGAATTTACTTTATCTCTGACCCCGATGGATATTGGATTGAAATTGTACCAGTAAGATAAGACAAATAGATTTTTTTAATAAAAAATAGTAAATATTCGGCGGTAATGAAACCCTCTTTCCAGTCGGAAAAAACCATGAAATCAGCATTACCGCTGTATGCAATACAATCCCACAAAGAGTAAAATGGTGCCCAGATGAACAAACAAAATTATGAACAGCATTGTGCGCCTTAGGCGGAAAAGGCACACTCGACAAATCAGAAATTGTGAGAGACTTTACTTTATGATATACGTAGCATGTGGAAAAGAACAGGATTATTTTATTGATTTTGTAGAAAATGCTTTAGGAATATTGGCAAAAGAGGATTACGCCTCTTTTATATCTATATTTGACAGTAGTCGTTTGTCAGAACACGACCTGGTTTTGGCTCTTAGATATTTAGACATATCCTGTCCTATATTGAAAATTGATGATCCGAAATTAGTAAAAAGCAAGAAACAAAATATTTGTTTGTTTGCCTTTAATGACGGCAGTGGGTATTATATGGATTATGACTTAACAACAGATGGTGCAATAAATGATTTAACAATTCAAATCGAATTTTTGAGAAAGGCAGAGGGGTATATAGTGGTTCTTGACGATTTGCATACCCTATAATATTTCAAAAGTATAACTTCTGGTTTCTCGGACCGATTTAAAAATACCTTATTGATAAAAGACGTACTACCCGTTTTTTGTGGTGCACAAATGGTTCCCAACTTTACAAAACCATGCTGTTAGAGATTATGCCGCCCTATTCGCAGGATCTGAGGAAACGCCCATTCAATGCAGGTTTACGGGATCAGCATACGATTTACCGCCTTTTGACTGCTGATTTAGCTATACAGGCAATAAAAAATAGAATACAAAAACAGTGTTACATTGATATGCACCACTCTGAGTAGACAAGTGAAACAATAATAATTTGTTACTTAAGAGGGAGCATATTCCATGGTAAAAGGCTTTTTATGATTATGTATTCAAAAATACAGAAATTATTCATCTGCTAAACTACAGCACTATAAAACTTCTATATTTTAACACCACTAGAATAACTGTTTGGATAGCTGTTGAAAAAATAGTTAAGATAACCTCTAAAACAACACAAAAAATACTTGTACGTAGACTTCTACTCGGCATAAAAACTGCCAGCAGGTTTTATCTACTGGCAGAAAAATCTTGCTTTTTCAATTGTCTACTTAACATGAAACAGCACACATACTTGAAAAACGCTATTTTATTTATTCACAACAATTCAGGATGACAGCAATATAGATACTTACCCAATAGGCTCCTTTGATGGAACTCCTGCTTTTCTGGGATACCTCTTTCCTGTCTTCTCCACCTTCTTGATCACTACAAGGGCTCGATCCGCTTCTGCTTCTGCCAACTCAAACCGTATGATCTCCTCAATATCTCCTCCCAATGCACGGATAGCTTTTCTTCCAGTCTCAAGCTCCTCATCTATCCTACCAGATTTATAAGGAACAAAGCATCCTCCAACTCGAACAAAAGGCAGACAATATTCAGAAAGCGTAGCTGCATTCGCTACTGCTCTCGACACACAAAAATCAAACTGTTCTCTGTATTTCACATCACGTCCGTAATCCTCTGCTCTGCCATGAATCGTCTCTATTTTATCAAGACCAAGTTTCTCTATCACTTCATTTAAAAACTTGATCCTTTTATTGAGAGAATCCAACAAGGTCAGCTTAAGCTCTGGAAATGCAATCTTCAGAGGAATTCCAGGAAACCCTGCCCCAGTTCCTACGTCGATCACAGAAGAATGTAAACCAGATAAATCTTTTACTGCACGAATCAATGATAAACTGTCAATAAAATGTTTGGATATCACCTCATCCAATTCTGTAATTGCAGTCAAATTCATTACTTTATTCCATTCAATAAGCAATTCATAATATTGATAAAACTGCCCCAATTGCTTTTCTGACAAAGTTATCCCAAGGGATTTTGCGCCGTCAGTCATTTTATCCACAAAATACTGTTCCATAATTCCTCCACTGTTGATAATCTTTTTATCCATGACGCAATTGTTCTAAATGAACCAGCAATACAGAAATATCAGCCGGTGATACACCTGAGATCCGGGATGCCTGACCAATAGAAACCGGTTTATACAGATTTAATTTCTGTACTGCTTCTCGCCTCAGACTCTTTACCGTACTATAGTCAAAATCAGCGCTCAACTTTTTGCTCTCCAGCTTCTTAAACTGTGCTACCTGCTGCTGCTGTCTGCGAAGATAACCCTCATATTTTATATTTATGTTAACCTGTTCCGCAGTATCATAGGGAAGCGACGGTCGATTAGGATCAATTTCAGTTAACATAAAATAATCAAGCTCTGGTCTGCGTATCAATTCTGCTAAGGTCGCTCCCGTTTTCAGCGCTGTACTGCCATGTTTGTGCAGAAACTCCTGCACCTCTCTGCTTGCACCAATGTTGGTTTTCTCCAAACGTTCCATCTCCGCTTTGATATCACGTTCCTTCTGCAAGACTTTTTCATATGTCTCATCATCCACCAGGCCCATCTCATGACCGATTCCACGCAAGCGCAGGTCCGCATTGTCCTGTCGTAAAAGCAGTCGGTACTCTGCTCTGGAAGTCATCATCCGATATGGTTCATTATTTTCCTTTGTCACCAGATCATCTATTAAAACCCCAATATATGCCTGGGAACGGTCCAGTACAAAAGCTTCTTTCCCCATTACCTGCATAGCCGCATTGACTCCGGCCATAAATCCCTGGACAGCCGCCTCCTCATAACCGGAGCTTCCATTAAACTGGCCTCCACTGAACAGGCCATGGATCGCCTTAAACTCCAGAGATAGCTTCAATTGACGTGAATTGATACAATCGTATTCAATTGCATATGCATTTCGCACAATTTTCACCTGTTCCAGTCCGGGTACGGTGCGGTACATTGCATACTGGACATCTTCCGGAAGTGAACTGGACATACCGCCCAGATACATCTCATTGGTATACAAGCCTTCCGGTTCAATAAAGACCTGATGACGCTCTTTATCCGGGAATTTCACCACCTTATCCTCAATGGACGGACAATACCTGGGGCCAGTTCCCTCTATAGCTCCTGAGAACAGAGGCGACCGGTCCAAATTTTCCCTGATGATCTCATGTGTCTTTTCACAGGTATAGGTCAGCCAGCAGGACACCTGATCTTTCTGCACTGATTCCGGATCTGTGGAAAAGGAAAATGGAACAACTCTCTCATCTCCAAATTGTTCTTCCATCTTAGTGAAATCGATACTGCGTCTGTCTACCCGGGCCGGAGTTCCTGTTTTAAAGCGATACATTTCAATCCCATTTTCAATCAGAGAATCCGTAAGGTGATTGGCTGCCTGAAGCCCGTTTGGTCCAGTAGCATTGCTGACATCACCATAAATACACCTTGCCTTAAGATAAGTTCCCGTCGCCAAAACCACTGCTTTTGCGTGATATACAGCGCCGGAGAGAGTTTTTACTCCCGTGATCTGATGATCTTTTACGATCAGTTCTGAAACCTCAGCCTGGCGGATCGTAAGATGCTCCGTATTCTCCAGGGTATCCCTCATCTGACGGCTGTACTCCTGCTTATCCGCCTGAGCGCGCAGGGAATGCACTGCGGGTCCCTTTGATTCATTGAGCATTTTGGATTGGATAAATGTCTTGTCGATATTTTTTCCCATTTCACCACCCAAAGCATCCAGTTCCCTTACCAGATGTCCTTTGGAGCTTCCACCAATATTTGGGTTGCAGGGCATCAGTGCAATACTGTCCACACTGACTGTAAATACAATAGTCTCCATTCCAAGTCTGGCACAAGCAAGAGCCGCCTCGCAGCCCGCATGGCCTGCTCCAACTACTATGATATCATAAGTTTCTTCCAAATATGGCATAACTAAAAATCCCTTCTAAACTTGTTATTTACCCATACAAAATCTGCTGAAGATCTCATTTACCAGATCATCCTCCACAGCTTCGCCAATAATTGTCCCAAGCTGTTCATACGCATCCATCAGATCAATTGTAAGAAAATCCTCCGGCATCTTGTCATAAATACTCTGTTCTACCATCCTTAAACTGGAAAGTGCATTGACCAGAGCGGTCTTATGTCTCACATTCGTTATCAATACTTCATCGTTAAAATTCAGCTCACCATGGTAAAAAAGATCCTGAATCGTTTTTTCCAGTTCTTCAATCCCGGTCTCTTCCTTAGCTGACACCGCAATCACGGGATGTGATGTTCTCTCCGCCAGTTCAGACTCTGTAACAACCATTTCAAGATCTGTTTTATTCAACAGAACTACCGCTTTTCTGCCCTGGATCAATTCCATGATCACAGCATCATTTTCATCCAGAGGACAGGAACCGTCTACTACATAGATGATCAGATCCGCTTCATCTGCAACATTTTTTGCTTTTAAAACTCCGATCTGTTCCACAATATCTTCCGTCTCCCGGATACCGGCTGTATCAATGATATTCAGGCTGATACCATGCAACCGGATATGTTCTTCTAAAGTATCTCTTGTTGTTCCGGCAATATCTGTGACGATCGCCCGCTCTTCCCCCACCAGCACATTCATCAGAGAAGACTTCCCTGCGTTGGGTTTTCCAAGAATGACCGTCCGGATTCCTTCTGATACAATCTTGCCATTATCTGATGAACGAACCATCTTTTCCAACTCATTGACCATAGGACTTAGGCGCTCAAGCAGCTCTTGTCCATATCCTTCCAGAGAGATATGCTCCGGGTCATCCAAAGCAGACTCAATATATGCGATCTGATAAATGATCTGCTCTCTCAATTCCTTCACTTTTTGGGAAACAGAACCTTTTAACTGGCTTACAGAGCTTTTCATTGCATATTCATTGCTGGAGTTTATCACATCGATCACTGCCTCTGCCTGAGAAAGATCGATTCTTCCATTCAAAAACGCCCTTTTTGTAAATTCTCCAGGTTCCGCGGGTCTCGCCCCATATTTGATTACTGTCTCCAGTATTTTTTTCATAATAAGGACACCGCCGTGGCAATCTATCTCCACCGTGTCTTCTGCTGTATAGCTGTGAGGGCCTTTCATAATAAGCACCAGCACCTCGTCTAATATTTCATTTCCATCCTGAACGACTCCATAGTGGATCGTATGAGACGGTACTTTCGTCAAATCAAATCCGGTCTTTTTACTTTTAAATATCTTATTTACAATCGCAGCTGCTTCGCTTCCGCTGACCCGCACGATTCCGATCCCCGAGCTGCTCATGGCTGTTGCGATAGCAGCTATGGTATCTGCGCTTCTGTCTTTCAGCATAATTTCCTCCGATACTGAAATCAAACAAAGGGGCATCCGGTGGTGGCTAACCCACTACCAGACACCCCCATTTTACTTCTGACTTCTAAGCTTCTGTCTCATTCTGAACAGGTTTTTCTACATTTTTATCTCTGTCACGGTCCCTGCGGTTATTGTACCGGTCCCTGCGCCCGCCATTTCCATAGCCTTCCTTCTTCAAAGAAATAACTACATGACGGTACGGGTCTTCTCCCTCACTGCGCGTCACCACATAACGGTCATTCTGAAGGGCAGAGTGGATAATGCGCCTCTCATAAGGATTCATCGGCTCTAAAGATACCGGATGTTTGGTACGCTTTACCTTATAAGAAATATTCCTCGCCAGAGTTTCCAGGGTTTCTTTTCTTCTCTCCCGGTAATTCTCCGTGTCCAGCTTCACTCTCAGATAACCTTCGGTTTCCTTATTTACAACAAGGCTTACAAGGTACTGAAGGGAATCCAGGGTCTGTCCCCTCTTTCCGATCAGGATGCCCATGTCGTCGCCTTCCATCATAACCTGAAGTTCCCGCTCGGAAGCATCATAAACAGTTTCAATCTTAACTGTCATTCCCATCGCGCCGAAGACCTGCTCCAGGAATTCTTTTGCAGCTTTCTTAACAGCCTCTTCGTCAATCTTTACAGCAGGTTTTTCCTTCTGCTGGGAATCTTTATTTACTGTATCCTTCTTTTCCGGTTTGGAATAGGACTTCTCGGAAACTGGTTTCTGAGAAACTTTTTCCGGTGTCTTTCCGGATGCTGGTCTGGCAGATGCTTTTAAGACTGCGGCCTTCTCTGCAGCCTTTTCTGCTGCCGCTTTTTCGGCTGCTGCTTTCTCTGCCTTTGCCTTCTCTGCCTTAGCCTTTTCAGCCGCTGCTCTTTCGGCGGCTGCCTTTTCTGCAGCTGCTTTCTGAGCGGCTTCCTTCTCAGCTTTTGCTTTATCGGCTGCGGCCTGCTTCAAAGCTCTTTCTTCCTCTTCACTCATAACTCTTGCACGGATAATACACGGCTTTGAACCAATGAGACCCAGAAAGCCGGAGCTTTCTTTCTGTATTACTTCATAATGCAGATGTTCACTGGTAGTCTGCAGCTCGATCAGAGCTTTCGTAATTGCCTCGTCCAATGTCTTCGCAGAGATTGTAATCTTTTCGTCCATTGCTCCGTACCCCCTTACTTGTTATGCTTCTCGTTATACTTTGCAACCATATTGGCCTTTGCTGCAAGGCTGCCGGGTTTCGCATTGCTGTTATAGTAGCTGGTGGATTCTTTTACCTGCTCTTTTGTCTTCTCAAGCTTCTCCGCTCTCTTTGCTTCCTCACGCTCTGCAGCTGCCTGCATATTCTTCAGGCTTGCTGTCGCATTCTGGTTGATCTTCTGAGGCGGAAGGCCTTTTTTGGCACGCTTTTTATTTGCTTTTTCTACATTCTTACGGATCAGCTCGTCCATATCAACTTTATTCAGATATGCATTAACGCCAACCTGCTGGATGATCTGGAACACACTGCTGGCTACCCAGTAGATACCGATCGCCGCCGGGAATGTGAAACAGAACCAAACGGACATCAAAGGCATTACCAGGTTCATCTGCTTCATCATCTGTGATCCAGGCGCATCTTCATTCTGAGGCTGGTTCGCCATCATCAGCTTGGCGCTGAGCCACTGAGTAAGACCTGCCAGGATCGGGATCAGCCATGCAACTGTCGGGATCCAGCTGCCGTTAAACGGATTGGATGCCAGGTTGATTCCAAAAAAGGAGTTCATGCTCTCGATCGCCTGGGAATTGGTTGTAATTACGTTTGCCGCATGAGGGAACGCCTGTCCAAGCTCACTCCACTGTGCGGGATTTAACTTGTAGAGGATATCTACCATCTTATTTCCGAGGGCATCGCCGGTCACTCCGGTTAAGTCGCCGATCGCATTCATACCGGTCAACGGTATATTGTGGTCTGTGGCAAACTGTACCAGATTGGCTGCCGCGCCTTCTGTTAAAGCGCCTGCGCTGGCTGCGCCGGTTATGGCGTACACTACCTGCATAAAGCAGTCTTTTACGGATGTTACATAGGCCGGGATACTGTAGATCACCCGGTACAGGGCAAGCAGGATCGGCATCTGGATGACAAGCTGGAGACAGCCGCCAGTCATGGATGTTCCGTACTTTTCATAGACAGCTTTTGTTTCCACGTTCATCTTCATCATGGAATCATTGTCTGTTTTACCCTTATACTTATTTTGAATTGCCTGTAGCTCTGGCTGCATCACTGCCATCAACTTGGATGATTTCTGCTGCTTGATGGTCAGCGGGAACATGATTAATTTCACAACTAAGGTAAATAAAATAATTGATAGACCAATGTTGAGCACACCGAATGTACCGGTAAACTCAAATAATGCATTCATGATCCATCCCAATGCCTGGGAAAACGGACCAAGGAATCCCCCTACTTTTGTCAAAACTAAGTAATCCAATCTGTTACCTCCTCATACGTTACGGAACTGGGTCATAACCGCCTTCTGCCCATGGATGACACCGTAGTATCCTCTTGATGGACAACCATAGTCCTTTCACCACACCATACTTTTGCAGTGCCTCAATGGCGTATTGGGAACACGTAGGTGTGTAAATGCAGTGAGTCCTTATCTTTAACGGCGACAGGAATATCTGGTAGCCGCGGATAAGAAGGATGAATAATTTTTTAATCATAGTCTCACTTCGATTCTTTTAAAATGTTATGCAGTCCGCACAGGTGCAAATATGCACGCTCAATTGTTTTATAGTCTGATTCTTTTGCGGCAGGCCTTGCTACCACTACGATGTCTAATCCTGGTATTAATGTGTTTTTGTGAAGCCGGAAACTTTCGCGGATGAGACGGGTTACATGGTGTCTGACTACGCTGTTTCCTACTTTTTTACTGACGGATATCCCGATACGATGGGTATCGGTATCTGTTTTTTTGACGTACATGACCAACTGGCGGTTGGCATGGGATTTCGCAGATCTGTATATGGTCTGGAAATCTGAATTTTTTTTAATGCTTGGGAATCTTTTCATTTTGGTTTTTTGTCCATTTTTTAGGGGCGAAATTTTTTGGGGGAGCTTGGGAAGGGGGAATGAGGGGTGGGATTGGGGCGTGCTGGTTTGCTACGATCGATGGCGCTTCGCTTATCTTACGCCAGACGGCGCACGGGAAGTTTGTGCGGTGTTCGACCCCGCAGTGCACCTCCATTGCGCTTCGCTCCATGTCGGTCACGGGCTTCGCCCTATGAAAAAATGCAAACAAAAATCTGCTTATGTGCAAGCACAACGCAAATTTTTGCTTGCATTTTTTCGCACTGCTCATTGCCTTCGTGAAAAAAAAGGTCACAATTTATTGTGACCTTGGTTCATTAAGCTGATAATTTCGCTCTGCCTTTTGCTCTTCTGGCAGCTATTACTTTTCTTCCACCCGGAGTACTCATTCTAGCTCTGAAGCCATGAACTTTCGATCTCTGCCTGTTCTTAGGCTGGAAAGTCATTTTCATCTTGCGGCACCTCCTCTTACAATAGCTTATCTGATAAACACATTACGACTATTTTAATTAAACATCTTCTCAATTATATAGAAAACATGCGGCTTCGTCAAGCTTTTTCTATAAAATTAAAGTTCCTTATATTTTAACACCTACAATATGTATGTATGAAAAATATGACAACAACATTTAGTGTTTCTTCCTATTATATATAAATGCCTTTTTATCAGCTAAACTTAATAACTCTTAATAAAACGATTCCAATCGCCGTTACCAGCACAGCGGCCGCTATCGCTTCTGGAATGCCGGATGCGGTTATGGTTGCCATGATCAGTCCCCATACTGCGTCCACAACTACATTCTTTTTTTCGGCATACTCCTGGGAAAAAAGTAAATAGATGCTTCCCATGACTAAGATCGTATTCGTCATCGATCCTAAAAAACCAGTCACTGCCAGTGCAGCCGGCTTGGGTATTTTTACTTTTTTAAATAAGATCCACAGCCATCCTGCAGCTACCCCGATCAAGATCCGGCATCCTACAGAAATCCAGATCGACTTTGCAGCGCCGGAGATTCCTGCAATCCCGATACTTATAAAGGGTGAAAATGCAAATGATAAAAATGTTGGGGCCATGGTATTGCTGATCAGGGAACAGATACCAAAAACGCCTCCAAGGATCGCTCCCGCCAAAGGTCCAAGTAAGATTGCACCTAAGATCACGGGAATGTGCACAGTTGTCGCCTTTATAAGCGGCAGATAGATCATGCCCAGCGGCGTATTCGCCATCAGGATCACAATCGCTGCCATAAGTGCAACACTGGTAAGCCAACGAGTGTCTTTTTTTCTCTTATTCATTTTTTTCCTCCTGCTACTGTTCTTATTAATTAAGATACAATGCAATTACAGGTATATTGTATACACCAGAAAAGTTCCTGTCAATCAAAATTTGCCGAACCTCCTCAAATTTTAAAAATGTGGATTACCCGAGTTATCCACATCATGTGTATAACTTTGTTGATAACTGTCTGGATAACTGTTTTCTTTCCACACATTGTCTGAATTTTGCGCTATTTTACGATATTTGTCCCCTGTGAACAACTGAAGTTATCCTTATCCACAACTGTGGATAAGTTCTCATTGAAAAAATAGCCGTTTTGTTATAGAATGAATAGTAGATTGGGTTAATTTGCGCTTTTTTTCAGAACTTATAAGAATTAGGAGACAGGGATATGTTAGAAACACTGAAAGAGAAATGGGATGAAATATTAAATTATTTAAAAGTAGAGCATGAAATTTCGGATGTTTCCTTTAATACATGGCTGCTTCCTTTACAGATCTATTCCGTAGAACAACCTGGCAATATCGTGAAGATCATTGTACCTGACGCCAATTTTCTCGGATATATCAAGAAGAAATACAGTTTTCTTCTGACCATCGCCATTGAAGAGATCACCTCTATCAAATGCGATGTTGATTTTATTGTAAAAGATCAGATCAAGGAAGCTTCATCAAAAAACAACCAGCTGATCAATTCCAACCAGAATACGGTCAGCCCTGCAACCCTTCAGAATGCAAATTTAAACCCAAAGTATACGTTCGATACTTTCGTAGTTGGCGCCAACAACAACCTGGCCCACGCAGCTTCTTTAGCGGTAGCGGAATCACCGGGCGAGATCTATAACCCTCTTTTTATATATGGAGGCGTTGGACTTGGCAAGACCCACCTGATGCATTCCATTGCAAACTTCATCCTGAAGAACAACCCGCAGGCCAAGATCCTGTATGTCACTTCAGAGAAGTTTACCAATGAGCTGATCGATGCGATCCGTAACAAAAACAATATCTCGACCACAGAGTTCCGTGAAAAATACCGCAACAATGACGTACTTCTGATCGATGATATCCAGTTTATTATAGGTAAAGAAAGTACTCAGGAAGAGTTTTTCCACACCTTCAATGCGCTCCATGAATCAAAAAAACAGATCATCATCTCCTCAGATAAACCGCCAAAAGAGATTGAGACACTGGAAGAACGTCTCCGCTCCCGGTTTGAATGGGGCCTGACTGTGGACATCCAGTCGCCTGACTATGAGACCCGTATGGCGATCCTCCGTAAAAAAGAGGAACTGGAAGGCTACAATATAGATAATGAAGTCATCAAATATATTGCAACCAACATCAAATCCAATATCCGTGAACTGGAAGGTGCGCTGACCAAGATCGTCGCACTATCCAAGCTGGATAACAATAAAGAGATCAATATCGCACTGGCTGAAGAGGCTTTAAAGGATATCATCTCCCCTGGGGATGCCAAAGAGGTGACCCCGGAATTCATCATTCAGGTTGTATCCGACCACTTCAACCTGACGCCTCTGGACATCACATCCCAAAGGAGGAACAAAGAGATCGTATACCCGAGGCAGATCGTGATGTACTTATGCCGTAATATGACAGACACCGGACTGCAGAATATCGGAAAGGCACTGGGCGGAAGGGATCACACTACGATCCTTCACGGTATTGAAAAGATCACTGCCGACTTAGCCGCCAATCCTACCTTACGCAATACTATTGATATCCTGAAGAAAAAAATAAGCCCTCAATAAGCGTTTTTACTTATACACATTTTTTTGTGGACAATCAGTGTATTTCATGTGGGCGCTATGTGGATAAAGTTTTCGAAAAAATTCAATCATTTTGCATTGTGGAAAACTCATCCGTCATACCTTAAATTCAGAACAGTTTTCAACATACTTATGAACTGCTCTAAACCCTGCATGTATAATGGATAAATTGACTTTTACACAAACCCACAGCCCCTACGACGATTACGACGGAATTTAACTATATTTTACTTTATCAAAAACCGCCAACAGACAGAAAGGAAGTTATCAACATGAAGCTTACATTTAAAAAAGACGCATTAGTAAATAGTATCAGTATCGTTTCCAAAGCAATCCCTTCTAAAACAACCATGTCCATCCTGGAATGTATCCTGATCGACGCAGGCTCCAATGAAATCAAGCTGACCGGCAATGATATGGAACTTGGGATTGAGACAAAAGTAGAAGGCTCTATCTTAGAGCGCGGAAAGATCGCTCTGGATGCAAAGCTTTTTTATGAGATCATCCGTAAGCTGCCTGATGGGGAGTCTTATGTGACGATCACCTCTGACAGCAAATACAACACCACGATCGAATGTGAAAATGCCCTGTTCAATATCCAGGGACGGGATGGGGAGGAATTCTCTTATCTGCCTTATATTGAGCGGGACCAGTATATCTGTCTGACCCAGTTCACCTTAAAAGAAGCGATCCGGCAGACCATATTCTCTATCTCACCGAATGACAGCAACAAGATGATGGCCGGTGAGCTTTTTGAGGTGTCAGACGATACGCTGAAGATCGTTTCTCTTGACGGACACCGCATTTCTATCCGCAATATTAAGTTAAAAGACCATTATGAGAGCAGGAAAGTCATTATTCCAGGCAAGACCCTGTCTGAGATCAGTAAGATCTTAAATGGTGACAATGAAAAAGAAGTTCTTATTTTCTTCAGTAAGAACCATATTTTGTTCGAATTTGACGATACCCTGGTCGTATCCCGCCTGATCGAAGGCGAATATTTCAGGATCGACCATATGCTTTCCAGTGATTATGAGACGCGCGTCAAGATCAACAAGCGGGATTTCATGGACAATATAGACCGTGCCATGATCCTTATAAGGGACAGTGACCGGAAACCGATCATCCTGAATGTGGAAGAAAACAATGTAAACATGAAGGTGAAGTCTTCCTTCGGTTCCATGAACGCGGATGTGATGGCTCACAAATCCGGTAAAGACATTATGATCGCATTTAACCCGAAATTCCTGCTGGACGCTTTGCGCGTGATCGATGATGAAGAGGTGGAGCTTTATATGATGAACCCCAAATCCCCGTGCTTTATCAAGGACGAGGAAGGAACCTATATTTATCTGATCCTGCCGGTTAATTTCATCAATGAGTCATAACATGTTTGGAAAGGGAAAAAATGGAAATAATTAAACTGAGAGAAGATTATATTAAACTGGGCCAGGCTTTAAAAGCAGCTGGTCTCTGTGAATCCGGAGTCGATGCCAAATACGCCATTGAAGACGGACTGGTAAAAGTAAACGGCGCCGTGGAAATCCAGCGTGGTAAAAAACTGCATGCCGGTGACGTGGTAACCTATGATGGAGAGACCATTCGGATAGAATTATGATCATTGAGTCGATTGAACTGAAGAATTATCGGAATTACGATGAATTACATATGGAGTTCAGTCCGGGGACCAATATTTTGTATGGCAATAACGCCCAGGGAAAGACCAATATCCTCGAAGCGGTGTATGTCTGCTGTACCACCAAATCCCACAGAGGCAGCAAGGACAGGGAAATGATCCATTTTCATCAGGATGAATCCCACATCAAGCTGAATATCCGGAAAAACGACGTTCCCTACCGGATCGACATGCACTTAAAGAAAAATAAGGCAAAAGGCGTGGCGATCAACGGCATTCCGATCCGAAAAGCCAGCGAGCTGTTTGGGATTGTAAACGTAGTGTTCTTTTCACCGGAGGATTTAAATCTGATCAAAAATGGCCCTGCGGAGCGGAGGAAATTCATCGACCTTGAGTTATGTCAACTAAATAAGCTGTATGTCCATTCCCTGGTCTCTTATAACCGTATCCTGATGCAGAGGAACAAGCTTTTAAAGGATCTGTTTTTTCACCCGGAGTATGAGGAGACCCTGGATGTATGGGATATGCAGCTTGTGCAGTATGGCAGGGAGATCATCCGTTACCGTGAGGAATTTATCGGGCAGCTGAATGAGATCATCAAAGAGATCCACTGGCAGCTCTCCGGAGAAAAAGAAAATCTCAGGATCATTTATGATCCCAATTCATCCTCACAGGAGCTGGAACAGGATATCAAACGGAGCCGTCCTCAGGATCTAAAGCAAAAGACAACGCTGGTTGGGCCTCACAGGGACGATATTGGATTTTTTATTGATGATATCGATATCCGGAGGTTCGGTTCCCAGGGACAGCAGAGGACAGCGGCCCTGTCTTTGAAGCTGGCAGAGATTGAGTTAGTAAAAAAGCTGGTGCGGGATTATCCGATCCTTCTTCTGGATGACGTGCTTTCGGAGCTGGACGGAGAACGCCAGAACCATCTGCTTTCGGCGATCAACCATATCCAGACCATGATCACATGTACCGGACTGGAGGATTTTGTAAACAACAGATTTCAGATTGATAAACTGTTCCGCGTGGTGGATGGGACGGTTACCAGTGAAAATTGACATCATAAGACATCATAAAAGAAATATTTAGGAGGAAATAACATGAGTGCAGAATACGGAGCAGACCAGATTCAGATTTTGGAAGGGCTGGAAGCAGTCCGGAAAAGACCTGGAATGTATATCGGCAGCACTTCATCCAGAGGTCTCCATCATCTGGTTTATGAGATTGTAGACAATGCAGTGGATGAGGCTTTGGCCGGTTACTGTAATCAGATTGAAGTTACCATTAATGCGGACAATTCCATTACGGTAATTGATGACGGTCGCGGTATTCCGGTCGGCATTCAGAAGAAAGCCGGGATTGCTGCTGTTGAGGTGGTATTTACGATCCTTCATGCAGGCGGCAAATTCGGCGGCGGGGGATACAAGGTATCCGGCGGACTTCACGGCGTGGGTGCGTCTGTAGTAAATGCCCTTTCCACCTGGCTGGAGGTAAGGGTTTATCAGGATGGCAAGATCTACCAGCAGAGATATGAGCGGGGCAAGGTTATGTACCCGTTAAAAGTTGTGGGTGAATGTCCGGCAGATAAGCATGGGACAGAAGTCCATTTCCTTCCGGACCCGGATATCTTTGAAGAGACGGTCTATGATTTTGAAATCCTGAGGGTGCGTCTTCAGGAGACCGCTTTCCTGACGAAAAATCTTAGGATCGTTTTAAAGGACGACCGGGAAGAAAAGAAAGAAAAGGTGTTCCATTACGAGGGCGGTATTCAGGAGTTTGTGACTTACCTAAACAAAGGCAAGGCCCCTCTTTACGATAATGTGATCTATTGTGAAGGTTTGCGCGACGGTGTATATGTGGAAGTTGCCATGCAGCACAATGATTCTTATATTGAGAATATATACAGCTTTGTTAACAATGTAAATACTCCGGAGGGTGGTACCCATCTGGCAGGACTTAAGAATGCCCTGACTAAGACGATCAATGATTATGCCCGGAAGAATAAGCTGTTAAAAGACAGCGAGCCGAACTTAAGCGGTGAGGATATCCGTGAGGGATTGACCGCGATCATCAGTATCAAGATCGAGGAGCCGCAGTTTGAAGGACAGACCAAGCAGAAGCTGGGCAACAGCGAGGCCAGGGGAGCAGTGGACAGCATTGTCAGTGAGCAGCTCACTTATTTCCTGGAACAAAATCCTGCTTCTGCAAAAACAATCTGTGAAAAATCAGTTATGGCACAGCGTGCCCGGGCGGCAGCCAGAAAAGCCAGGGACTTAACAAGAAGAAAAACTGCTTTAGAGGGGATGGCCCTTCCCGGCAAGCTGGCGGATTGTTCCAATAAGGACCCGGAAAAATGCGAGATCTTTATCGTAGAGGGAGATTCCGCAGGCGGTTCTGCAAAGACAGCACGTTCCCGTGACAACCAGGCGATCCTTCCGCTGCGCGGCAAGATCCTCAATGTGGAGAAGGCAAGACTGGACAAGATTTATGCCAATGCAGAGATCAAAGCCATGATCACGGCATTTGGTACGGGGATCCATGATGATTTTGATATTTCCAAGCTGCGCTACCATAAGATCATTATCATGACCGATGCAGATGTGGACGGCGCCCATATCAGTACTCTGATGCTTACGTTCCTATACCGGTTTATGCCGGAGCTGATCAGGCAGGGGCATGTTTATCTTGCGCAGCCGCCGTTATACAAGCTGGAAAAGAGCAAGAAGATCTGGTATGCGTACAGTGATGAGGAGTTAAACCAGATCCTTCAGGAGGTTGGGCGTGACACCAACAATAAGATCCAGCGTTATAAAGGTCTGGGTGAGATGGATGCGGAGCAGCTTTGGGAAACGACCATGGACCCGGAGCGCAGGATACTGCTTCGCGTGAATATGGATGATGATGTAGCTTCTGAACTGGATCTGACCTTTACAACCCTGATGGGGGATCAGGTAGAGCCAAGACGTGAATTTATCGAAGCAAATGCAAAATATGTACAAAATCTCGACATTTAAAAGGAGAAGGATATGGAACCAAATATTTTTGATAAAGTTCACGACATAGATTTGAAATCCACTATGGAGAAATCCTATATCGATTATGCCATGAGCGTCATTGCCGCCCGTGCGCTTCCTGATATAAGAGATGGTTTGAAGCCGGTTCAGCGCCGAGTGCTGTTTTCCATGATCGAGCTGAACAATGGCCCGGATAAGCCTCACCGTAAGTGCGCCCGTATCGTCGGCGATACCATGGGTAAATATCATCCTCATGGAGACAGCTCTATCTATGGAGCTTTGGTTAATATGGCACAGCAGTGGTCTACCAGATATCCGCTGGTGGACGGGCATGGGAATTTCGGTTCTGTGGATGGAGACGGAGCGGCGGCTATGCGTTATACGGAAGCCCGTCTGAGCAAGATATCCATGGAGATGCTGGCTGATATCAATAAAGATACGGTTGATTTTGCTCCGAACTTTGATGAGACGGAGAAAGAACCGACCGTACTTCCCGCCAGATTTCCGAACCTCCTGGTTAATGGTACCACAGGAATCGCAGTCGGTATGGCGACTAATATCCCGCCTCACAATTTGAGAGAAGTGATTTCTGCAGTTGTTAAGATCATTGACAACCGTATCTTGGAAGACCGGGAAACTACCATGGAAGAGATCCTGGATATTGTGAAGGGACCGGATTTCCCAACGGGCGCTACGATACTCGGTAAGGCAGGAATTGAAGAAGCATATCGTACCGGACGCGGCAAGATCCGTGTGCGTGCGGTCTCTGATATCGAGACTTTGCCTAACGGTAAGAGCCGTATCATCGTTACGGAGCTTCCGTATCTTGTAAATAAAGCAAGGCTGATCGAGAAAATTGCCGATCTGGTAAAAGAAAAAAGGGTGGATGGAATCACAGACCTGAGGGATGAATCAGACCGTCAGGGTATGCGTATTGTGATCGAGCTGCGCCGTGATGTCAATGCCAATGTACTTTTGAACCAGCTTTTAAAACATACACAGCTTCAGGACACCTTTGGAGTCATTATGCTGGCCTTGGTCAACAATGAGCCAAGGATCTTGAATATTCTGGATATGCTGAAATACTATATCCAGCACCAGGAAGAGGTAGTTACAAGACGGACAAAGTATGATCTGAATAAAGCTGAGGAGCGGGCCCATATTTTGCAGGGCTTGCTGATCGCACTGGATCATATCGATGAGGTGATCAAGATCATCCGTGGTTCCAACAATGTTCAGATCGCAAAACAGCAGTTGATGGAGCGGTTTGGTCTGAGTGATGTACAGTCTCAGGCTATCGTGGACATGCGTCTGCGTGCATTGACCGGTTTGGAACGGGAGAAGCTGGAGAATGAATATAAGGAGCTAATGGCAAAGATCGAGGAATTGAAATCCATCCTCGCTGATGAGAAGAAGCTTCTTGGCGTGATCCGGGAAGAGATCACGATCATCTCTGTTAAATACGGTGATGACAGAAAAACTTCGATCGGTTTTGATGAATTTGACATGTCCATGGAGGATCTGATCCCCAATGAGAACACGATCGTTGCCATGACGAAGCTTGGTTATATCAAGCGTATGAGCATTGACAATTTCAAGAGCCAGAACCGGGGCGGTAAGGGGATCAAGGGAATGCAGACGATCGATGAAGATTATATCGAGGATCTGATCATGACCAAGACTCACAATTACATCATGTTCTTTACCAATAAGGGTCGGGTATACCGACTGAAGGCTTATGCGATTCCGGAGGGAAGCCGTACAGCCCGCGGAACAGCGATCATCAATCTGCTCCAGCTTCTGCCGGAGGAGAAGATCACTGCGATCATTCCCATGAAGGAGTACAGTGATACGAATTATCTGTTCATGGCAACCAGGAATGGAATGGTGAAGAAGACCCCGTTAAAGGAATACGCCAATGTCCGTAAGAATGGTCTCCAGGCTATCGTGCTTCGGGAAAATGATGAATTGATCGAAGTAAAAGCTACCGATGACACAAAAGATATTTTCCTGGTGACTAAGAAAGGACAGTGCATCCGGTTCCACGAGACAGACGTGCGTGTAACAGGGCGTGTTTCTATTGGCGTTATCGGTATGAAGCTCAACGGCAGCGACCAGGTAGTGGGAATGCAGATGCATACCCAGGGTGAAAGCCTGCTGATCGTATCGGAAAACGGTATGGGCAAGCGAACTCCTATTGATGAATTCTCTCCGCAGAACCGCGGCGGCAAGGGAGTACTCTGCTATAAGATCACAGAAAAGACCGGTGATATAGTAGGAGTTAAACTGGTACATGAAGATCATGACATTATGATCATCACTACGGGTGGTGTGGTGATCCGGATCTCCGTGGATGATATTTCCGTGATCGGAAGAAATACATCCGGCGTCAAACTGATGAATATTGATGCAGATTCTGATATTAAAGTCGCCAGTATCGCAAAGGTACGGGATGACGGCAATAAGTCAGAGGGAGATGGCATTGAGGAATTGCATCTGGAAGAAGAGATAGACACGGATGCAGAAGCAGCTGACCTGCAGGATACCGATACAGAAAAAATTGCAGAAGAATATCCAGAAGAAACGGATGATTCCCAGACCGAAGAATAAAGCAGTGACATAAAAAGGGGGCGGGTCCCCCTTTTTTGTCCAGATATTCCACAGAGGGGTATGTGGAAAAACAGGAGTCATTGTGGACACAGAAACTATTGGAGGGACATTATGTTGAAAAACATAAAAACAGAGACAATTTCTAGTGCCATCAAAGAAATGTGTATTGAAGCAAATCATTTTTTGTCTGAAGATATGGCTGCGTGCATAAAAAAAGCTGCCGAGGAGGAGATATCTCCTCTGGGAAAGCAGATATTGGATCAGCTTCAGGAGAATCTTCAGATCGCAGGGGAAGATATGATACCGATCTGTCAGGATACGGGGATGGCAGTAGTGTTTGTAAAAGTAGGACAGGAAGTACATATTGAGGGAGGAAGCTTAACCGATGCTGTCAATCAGGGAGTCCATGACGGATATGTGGAGGGATATCTGAGAAAATCGGTTGTTAAAGATCCCATAGAAAGGGAGAATACAAAGGATAATACACCTGCTGTCATCCATTATGAGATCGTGGAGGGGGATCAGATCGATATCACCCTGGCGCCAAAAGGATTTGGCAGCGAGAACATGAGCCGTATTTTTATGTTGAAGCCGGCTGATGGAATTGAAGGGGTAAAAGAGGCGATCCTTACCGCAGTTCGTGATGCAGGTCCCAACGCCTGTCCTCCTATGGTTGTTGGAGTGGGAATTGGCGGTACATTTGAAAAATGTGCGTTGATGGCAAAGCATGCGCTGACGAGGAGTCTGGAAGAAGAATCCCCGGTAGCTTATGTCCGCAGTCTTGAAAAAGAAATGCTGGATAGGATCAACTGCCTGGGAATCGGACCTGGGGGATTGGGCGGTACAGTAACAGCCCTGGCAGTTAATATTGAAACTTATCCGACCCATATTGCAGGCCTTCCGGTCGCCGTCAATATCTGCTGTCATGTAAACCGCCATGTACATCGTGTGCTGAAATAAGGAGAAGGATCATGAACCGAATGATAAATGTGCCAATCAGGAAAGAGGACGCAAAAAGCCTGAAGGCCGGGGATTATGTATATTTAACAGGTACGATCTATACTGCAAGGGATGCTGCACATAAAAGAATGCAGGAGGCTCTGGATGCAGGGGATTCTTTGCCGATCAACCTGGAAGGAAATGTGATTTATTATATGGGGCCGTCACCTGCCAGGGAAGGCCGTCCAATTGGATCTGCAGGTCCGACCACTGCGAGCCGTATGGATAAATACACACCGCAGCTTTTAGATCTGGGCCTCGGGGCTATGATCGGTAAAGGGAAAAGGAGTCAGGCCGTACAGGATGCTATTGTTCGGAATGACTGTGTTTATTTTGCTGCTGTTGGAGGAGCTGGGGCGCTGCTCTCCAAACGGATCCTTTCTTCAGAAGTGATCGCATATGATGATCTTGGCACAGAAGCGATCCGTAAGCTGGAGATAGATAATTTTCCGGTGGTGGTTGTGATTGATTCCGATGGGAATAATCTTTATGAGACTGCAATCAGGGAGTTTGCCAGATGAGGCGTATTGCGCTCATGGTGTTCCGGTGTTTTTTAAAGGCCCCATGGTGGTGGTTCCGGATTTGGAGATTTGGACGTCCGGGTGACAGCCATACAGAGCAGGAACGCTATGACTATCTCAGATATGTAGTAAAAAAAGCAAATCATGCAGGCAGAGTAGATGTGATCAGCAGCGGTGTGGAAAATCTGCCAAAGGATAATGGATTTATTTTATTTCCAAATCATCAGGGCATGTTTGATATGCTGGCCATCATTGAAACCTGTCCGAATCCGGTCAGTGTTGTGGTGAAAAAAGAAGCAGCCGGAATATTTCTTGTCAAGCAGGTTATCGAACTGCTTCATGGAATGTCTATAGATAGAAAAGACATTCGCGGAGCAAAGGATATTATTGACCGCATGAGTGATGATGTGAAAAACGGAAGAAATTATGTGATTTTTGCAGAGGGAACCAGAAGCCGGGATGGAAATCAGATTCTGGAATTTAAGGCAGGCACATTTAAAAGTGCAGTCAATGCAGGATGTCCGATCATCCCGGTCGCTCTGATCAACAGCTTTTGTCCATTTGATATTTCATCTATAAAAAGAGAACAGGTGCAGGTTCACTACCTGGAGCCACTGTATCAAAATCAATATATGGACATGAAGACCCGGGAAATAGCACATCTTGTACATGACAGGATTCAGAAAAAAATAGATGAAAATATGGGTTGACAAACAATTGGTTATACATTATAATTGTCAATGCGTCTGAAAACAAGGTCGTTTTCTGACTGCAATCATATGGAATTATGAAATTCGGAGAAATACTCAAGAGGCCGAAGAGGCGCCCCTGCTAAGGGTGTAGGTCGGGCAACCGGCGCGAGGGTTCAAATCCCTCTTTCTCCGCTCAATTCCAAATGATTATTTTTTTCACTCTTTACAGATGTAGAGAAAAGAAAAATAAAAAAGTTGAAAAAAGTTCTTGACAATAGCAAACTGGTGTGATAAGATATACGAGTTGCCGCCGAGAACGAAAGCAACACAGAACCTTGAAAATAGAAGATTGAACAGTGTTTAAAACCCTGAAAATTCTAATAAAAAAGCGTCCTGGTTGGACAGCTTTGAAATGAGATTTCAGAACAAAAACAAACCAAACAACAGTAGAACGGTTTGATGATTAGCTAGCAAGTTAATCTTGAAACCTGGACACAAACGAACAAACTAAAATTTGAGAGTTTGATCCTGGCTCAGGATGAACGCTGGCGGCGTGCTTAACACATGCAAGTCGAGCGAAGCGATTGAGATGAAGTTTTCGGATGGATTCCCGATTGACTGAGCGGCGGACGGGTGAGTAACGCGTGGGTAACCTGCCTCATACAGGGGGATAACAGTTAGAAATGACTGCTAATACCGCATAAGCGCACAGTGCCGCATGGTACGGTGTGAAAAACTCCGGTGGTATGAGATGGACCCGCGTCTGATTAGCTGGTTGGTGGGGTAACGGCCTACCAAGGCGACGATCAGTAGCCGACCTGAGAGGGTGACCGGCCACATTGGGACTGAGACACGGCCCAAACTCCTACGGGAGGCAGCAGTGGGGAATATTGCACAATGGGGGAAACCCTGATGCAGCAACGCCGCGTGAGTGAAGAAGTATTTCGGTATGTAAAGCTCTATCAGCAGGGAAGAAAATGACGGTACCTGACTAAGAAGCCCCGGCTAACTACGTGCCAGCAGCCGCGGTAATACGTAGGGGGCAAGCGTTATCCGGATTTACTGGGTGTAAAGGGAGCGTAGACGGCGAGACAAGTCTGAAGTGAAAGCCCGGGGCTCAACCCCGCGGACTGCTTTGGAAACTGCCTTGCTAGAGTGTCGGAGAGGTAAGTGGAATTCCTAGTGTAGCGGTGAAATGCGTAGATATTAGGAGGAACACCAGTGGCGAAGGCGGCTTACTGGACGATAACTGACGTTGAGGCTCGAAAGCGTGGGGAGCAAACAGGATTAGATACCCTGGTAGTCCACGCCGTAAACGATGAATGCTAGGTGTTGGGGAGCAAAGCTCCTCGGTGCCGCCGCAAACGCATTAAGCATTCCACCTGGGGAGTACGTTCGCAAGAATGAAACTCAAAGGAATTGACGGGGACCCGCACAAGCGGTGGAGCATGTGGTTTAATTCGAAGCAACGCGAAGAACCTTACCAAGTCTTGACATCCCTCTGACCGACGAGTAACGTCGTCTTCCCTTCGGGGCAGAGGAGACAGGTGGTGCATGGTTGTCGTCAGCTCGTGTCGTGAGATGTTGGGTTAAGTCCCGCAACGAGCGCAACCCTTATCCTTAGTAGCCATCATTAAGTTGGGCACTCTAGGGAGACTGCCAGGGATAACCTGGAGGAAGGTGGGGATGACGTCAAATCATCATGCCCCTTATGATTTGGGCTACACACGTGCTACAATGGCGTAAACAAAGAGAAGCGAGACCGCGAGGTGGAGCAAATCTCAGAAATAACGTCTCAGTTCGGATTGTAGTCTGCAACTCGACTACATGAAGCTGGAATCGCTAGTAATCGCGAATCAGAATGTCGCGGTGAATACGTTCCCGGGTCTTGTACACACCGCCCGTCACACCATGGGAGTCGATAACGCCCGAAGTCAGTGACCCAACCTTATAGGAGGGAGCTGCCGAAGGCGGGATTGATAACTGGGGTGAAGTCGTAACAAGGTAGCCGTATCGGAAGGTGCGGCTGGATCACCTCCTTTCTAAGGAAGAAGAAGTAAGGGTTTTACACACTGTTGAGTCTTTTACATCCGCAATGTATTAGTTGATTGCGCGGACGAAAGGCTGTAGGAGCGATGAGAGCTGGCTCTCAAGAGCGGATACAGACTTTAGGCAGCATAAGCAGCGTAGCTGCGACCGAGAAAGCCGGAGGCTTTGGAGGTGCAAACAACGGGCGGATAGAAACAAGGTTCAAAAATTTCCGGTGCCGATGCGCCCGGGGGTCACACTCGTTCCCATCCCGAACACGACAGTTAAGCCCCAGGCGGCCGATGGTACTATATTGGAAACGATATGGGAGAGCAGGTGGGTGCCGGAATTAATTTCATAAAACTCACTCGAAAGAGTGTTTTATATAGAACGGACACATTTTAATGGGTGGAGATAAAGGCGAAGCCTGTGATAGACGCAAGTCTGAAAAAGATGTGTTAACCTACTTCAGCAGGGTAGTGCTGTTCCATATAACTGGTTTTTACCAGTGATTAGAGGATTCAAACAGGTTTGAGTTTTCTAATGACTGATAAATTTCAGTCAGACATGTACCTTGAAAACTGCATATTGAATTATATCTAGATAATGAGTTTGAAGGATCAGCAATGATCTGGAGGACGAAATATCAAGACATCCGAGGTGTTACATCGCGAGATGTAACCAATTAAAAAACTGTAACTCGTTGGGAGATGACACTTTTAGTGGAATCGAACAACAACCTAAGACCAGAGATTCAACGCTATGAATCTTAGACAGATACCCGCACCCGCAGGTGGAAGTCGAATTGGTCAAGCTATAAAGAGCGCAGGGTGGATGCCTTGGCACTAAGAGCCGATGAAAGACGTGATAAGCTGCGATAAGCTGCGGTGAGGAGCAAATATCCTTTGACCCGCAGATTTCTGAATGGGGAAACCTACTTGAGCAAACCTCAAGTGTCGTATGGTGAATACATAGCCATACGTCGGGAACCGCCTGAACTGAAACATCTAAGTAGGGCGAGGAAAAGAAAGAAAACTCGATTTCCAGAGTAGCGGCGAGCGAAATGGAAGGAGCCTAAACCAGAGCGCGTGCGTTCTGGGGTTATGGACTGCAACAAGTGAGCTGATTTGTTAGTGGAATGGTCTGGGAAGTCCAACCACAGGGGGTGAAAGTCCCGTACACGAAAGCAATAGGCAGCGAGCAGGATCCAAAGTACCGCGAGACACGAGAAACCTTGCGGGAAGTCGGGGGGACCACCCCCCAAGGCTAAATACTCCTTAGTGACCGATAGCGCATAGTACTGTGAAGGAAAGGTGAAAAGGACCCCGGGAGGGGAGTGAAAGAGAACCTGAAACCCTGTGTTTACAAGCTGTGGAACCACGTTAAAGGTGGAACCGCGTACTTTTTGTAGAACGGTCCGGCGAGTTACCTGTACTGGCAAGGTTAAGCACTAAAGGTGCGGAGCCGAAGGGAAACCAAGTCTTAACAGGGCCAAAGTCAGTATGGGTAGACCCGAAACCGGGTGATCTATCCATGTCCAGGTTGAAGTCACCGTAAAAGGTGATGGAGGACCGAACGCACATCCGTTGAAAAGGGTGGCGATGAGGTGTGGATAGGGGAGAAATTCCAATCGAACCCGGAGATAGCTGGTTCTCCTCGAAATAGCTTTAGGGCTAGCCTCGTATTAGTCTGCTGGAGGTAGAGCACTGAATTTCCTAGGGGGCGTCAAAGCTTACCAAAGAATATCAAACTCCGAATGCCAGCCAGATGATGTACGGGAGTCAGACGGCACGAGATAAGTTGGGTCGTCAAAAGGGAAAGAGCCCAGACCTACAGCTAAGGTCCCAAAGTGTGTGTTAAGTGGAAAAGGATGTGGGATTTCAAAGACAACTAGGATGTTGGCTCAGAAGCAGCCACACATTCAAAGAGTGCGTAATAGCTCACTAGTCGAGAGGTCCTGCGCCGAAAATGTCCGGGGCTGAAACACAACACCGAAGCTTAGGATTCATACTTAGTATGAGTGGTAGAGGAGCATTCTTAGAGGAATGAAGCAGTACCGTAAGGAGCTGTGGACTTTTAAGAAGAGAGAATGCCGGAATGAGTAGCGAGATGGAGGTGGGAATCCTCCAGGCCGAATATCTAAGGTTTCCAGAGTAAAGCTGATCTGCTCTGGGTAAGTCGGGGCCTAAGGCGAGGTCGAAAGACGTAGTCGATGGACAACAGGTTGAGATTCCTGTACCGCATGTAATCAGAACTGTGGGGACACAGGACGATAATCAAACCCGGGAATGAAAAGACCGGGGCAAGCGAGGTAGGAGATGGGTTGGCAAATCCGCCCATCAATCCGAAGACGTGACGCGTACCGAACAAAAGTAGGGAAGTTGATGATTCGAACTGTCAAGAAAAGCCGCTATTGCATTACATGTGCCCGTACCGTAAACCGACACAGGTGGATGAGGAGAGAATCCTAAGGCCGGCGGGAGAAGCATTGTTAAGGAACTCGGCAAAATGACCCCGTAACTTCGGGAGAAGGGGTGCCACAGAGATGTGGCCGCAGAGAATAGGCTCAAGCAACTGTTTAGCAAAAACACAGGTCTATGCAAAACCGAAAGGTGAGGTATATGGGCTGACGCCTGCCCGGTGCTGGAAGGTTAAGAGGAGAGGTTAGCGCAAGCGAAGCTTTGAATTTAAGCCCCAGTAAACGGCGGCCGTAACTATAACGGTCCTAAGGTAGCGAAATTCCTTGTCGGGTAAGTTCCGACCCGCACGAAAGGCGTAATGATTTGAGCGCTGTCTCGACAATGCACCCGGTGAAATTGAAATACCAGTGAAGATGCTGGTTACCTGCGCCAGGACGGAAAGACCCCATGGAGCTTTACTCCAGCTTGATACTGGGATTCGGTCATGCATGTACAGGATAGGTGGGAGGCAATGAAGGAAGGACGCCAGTCTTTCCAGAGCCGCTGTTGGGATACCACCCTTGTGTGACTGGGTTTCTAACCTGCACCCGTGACCCGGGTGGGGGACAATGTCAGGTGGGGAGTTTGACTGGGGCGGTCGCCTCCGAAAGGGTATCGGAGGCGCTCAAAGGTTCCCTCAGAATGGTTGGAAACCATTCGCAGAGTGCAAAGGCATAAGGGAGCTTGACTGCGAGACCGACGGGTCGAGCAGGTAGGAAACTAGGACTTAGTGATCCGGTGGTATAAAGTGGGATTGCCATCGCTCAACGGATAAAAGCTACCCTGGGGATAACAGGCTTATCACTCCCAAGAGTTCACATCGACGGAGTGGTTTGGCACCTCGATGTCGGCTCATCGCATCCTGGGGCTGAAGTAGGTCCCAAGGGTTGGGCTGTTCGCCCATTAAAGCGGTACGCGAGCTGGGTTCAGAACGTCGTGAGACAGTTCGGTCCCTATCCGGCGTGGGCGTAGGATATTTGAGAGGAGCTGTCCTTAGTACGAGAGGACCGGGATGGACTGACCTCTGGTGTACCGGTTGGGTATCAAACCCATGGCCGGGTAGCCAAGTCGGGAAGGGATAAACGCTGAAGGCATCTAAGCGTGAAGCCCCCCTCAAGATGAGATATCCCATACGCAAGTAGTAAGACCCCTTGAAGACGACGAGGTAGATAGGGCAGAGGTGGAAGTGCGGTAACGTATGGAGCTGACTGTCACTAATAGGTCGAGGGCTTGACCAAGTTGGTTTAGGAGAGAAACAGAAAACGGATGATTCAATATGTGGTTTTGAGGGTACGTGTTACCTTATAGATTTTGGCCTGGTGGCTCAGTTGGTTAGAGCGCCGCCCTGTCACGGCGGAGGTCGTGGGTTCGAGTCCCATCCGGGTCGTTGTATTAACCAATAATTTAATACATGGGATCTTAGCTCAGCTGGGAGAGCATCTGCCTTACAAGCAGAGGGTCATAGGTTCGAGCCCTATAGGTCCCACTTTTTCAACTTTAGCCTGGCTTTTTGCCGATATGGCTCAATTGGCAGAGCAGCTGATTTGTAATCAGCAGGTTATCGGTTCGAGTCCGATTATCGGCTTGTATTAACCGCTTAGCGACAAAGGACTTTGGTCGGTTGAGCATGGTATTACAATAATAAATATTTGGGGGAATTCCCGAGTGGCCAAAGGGGGCAGACTGTAAATCTGTTAGCTGTGCTTTCGGTGGTTCGAATCCACCTTCCCCCACTCATCAACTTAATATCGTTTAATATTATCGCGGGGTGGAGCAGTCTGGAAGCTCGTCGGGCTCATAACCCGAAGGTCATAGGTTCAAATCCTATCCCCGCAATTTTGCCTTGGTAGCTCAGTTGGTAGAGCAGTGGACTGAAAATCCACGTGTCACTGGTTCGATTCCGGTCCAAGGCATATGGGCGTGTAGCTCAGTCGGTAGAGCACTTGACTTTTAATCAAGTTGTCCGGGGTTCGAATCCCCGCACGCTCAGGTCATGTAAATGGCGGAAATCCTTAAAAGTGGGGTTTTCGTCGTTTTTTTGTGTTAAAAAGGTGCAGGAAGTGGTTAAAATGCTTATAGTTATTGTAAAAAGTGGAAATATTTGTTAAGATGAGAGTTATTAAGGGATGAGGGAAAAACGGATGAAAAAGCAGAATGCGTCCATAGAATCAAATTGGACGAATGAATTTGAAAATCTATACATTTTAACCTATCAGACGCTTTACAGACATGCAAAACTGATTTTTAGTCAGGATGAAAAGGCAAGGGAGCTTCTTATTCTTACTTATGTGGAAGCATATCAACGAGGGGAACAGCTCCAGAAGGAAAAGACGCCTGTAGACTGGTTGATGAAACGGGCAGACTTTCTTGCAGAGACTAAACTGGAAGCGACCAAAGAAATGCTGGAAGCTTCTTATGCTGAAGAGAAGATGCAGTCAAAAGAGGCAAAGAAAGAGAATCCCTCCAGGTTGGATGAGGCTACGGTGCTTTTGGAGATTGAGGACCGGGTAGGTATAGTAGATGATCAGGAGACAGAACAGTCCGGAAGTATTGCAAAAACTACTGTTCAGGGAGTTTTTTCTTTTGCGTTGCTGGCTGTTGCAATTGTGGCGATTGCAGTAGGTGTTATGAAATTAAAGCGTCAGCTGGATATCCTTCAGGAACCATTTGAGAGGACGTTTATAGATGATACAGCAGCAGGTAATGATCCATCACAGCAGGAGAGAAGGGAAAGACGCATCCAGATTGGTGATAAGGTGGTATATTTGTCTGAGATTGGGCAGGTATTGTACTCACTGCCGCTGGAGGAGACTGATCTTTCTGCGGAAAGCAAATACAATCCGGAGATTCAAAAGTTAAATGGGTGGACTTATTATTTGCCATGCCCGGACAGAGCGGACAGTCAGCTCACTCAGGTACGGCCATCGCTGTATCATACGCTTTACCGTATAAAAAACGATGGAAAAGAGATAGAGATCATTGCCCAGGAGGTTGATAATTATACGTTCTGGGAGGATGGGATCTATGTGTCCCAGTATGGCAGGATTCAGCGGATCGAAATGGAGGACAGTTTTGAAAAGATGACACCGGGTATTTATGCAGAAGTGGACGGCGATGAGATTTATCTGCATGATACTTTGGGAAGAACGCTGGAAACTGAGGCTGACGGAAACATTCATTATGAGGATCGGATTTTTGAAATGTCATCCAATCGTATTGTGGATGTGAGGCCGGATAGCCGGGTAAAGGGGCAGACGTCCTATTATCTAAAAGAGACGGATAAGGGATATGCGATCTATTGCAGTACCAATAACAATGAAAGTCTTTTTGAAGAACGGGGGAATACGATCGACAGCTTCTGTATTGTTGGAGACTGGCTGTACTACAGCGCTTATGTGAGAAAGGGAGGTTCTGGTGCCCATTACAGTGAAATATACA